>NZ_CP032548.1:618333-927500 GCF_003867015.1 Tenacibaculum singaporense | reverse complement strand
TGGAGTAGTCCACTCAAGTGTATTTGCATTCCATGGGTTTTGCGTTGCTTTTTGACCTCTGTACATAGAGATGAAGAAGTTGGCAATAAAAATTAACTGTGCGAAACCTCCAACAATTGCCATTATAGTCATGAATACGTTAATATCTGCTAAGTCGTCAAACATTGGGAAGTTTGTGTTTGTATAGTAACGACGTGGTAAACCAGCTAATCCTATAAAGTGCATTGGGAAGAATACTCCGTAAGCACTAATAATTGTTAACCAAAAATGCCAGTATCCTAATGTTTTATTCATCATTCTACCATACATTTTAGGGAACCAGTGGTAAACACCAGCAAACATTCCTAATAAAGCAGATACACCCATTACTAAGTGGAAGTGCGCCACTACGAAATATGTATCGTGAACGTTAATATCTAAAGCAGAATCTCCTAATACTAATCCTGTTAATCCTCCTGTTACAAAAGTAGAAACTAATCCGATTGAGAACATCATTGCAGGGTTTAACTGTAAATTACCTTTCCATAAGGTAGTTACATAGTTAAACGCTTTTACCGCCGAAGGAATTGCAATTAATACTGTTGTAAAAGTAAATACAGATCCTAAGAATGGATTCATTCCTGATACAAACATGTGGTGACCCCATACGATTGTAGATAAAAATGCAATTGCCATGATAGATCCAACCATTGCGCGGTAACCAAAAATTGGTTTACGTGCATTTGTTGAAATTACTTCTGAACTAATACCTAATGCAGGTAATAAGATGATATATACCTCTGGGTGACCTAAGAACCAGAATAAGTGTTCGAATAATACTGGTGATCCTCCTTGGTAATGTAATACTTCACCAGAAATAAAGATATCTGATAAGTAAAAAGAAGTACCAAAGCTTCTATCGAAGATTAATAATAATGCTGCCGATAATAATACTGGGAATGAAATTACACCAATAATTGCTGTAATAAAGAATGCCCACATTGTTAATGGCAATCTTGTCATCTTCAATCCTTTTGTACGTAAATTTAAAACTGTTACGATATAGTTTAACGATCCGATTAATGACGAAGCAATAAATATTGCCATAGACACTAACCATAATGTCATACCTGTACCTGAACCTGGAATTGCTTGTGGTAATGCTGATAATGGAGGGTAAATTGTCCATCCTGCCGATGCTGGTCCTGCTTCTACAAATAATGAGATAATCATTATTACTGATGATAAGAAGAATAACCAGTAAGATACCATATTTAAGAATCCAGAAGCCATATCACGAGCTCCAATTTGTAACGGAATTAATAGGTTAGAGAATGTACCACTTAAACCTGCCGTTAATACAAAGAATACCATGATTGTACCGTGTATTGTAACTAACGCTAGGTACATATCTGGATTCATAATTCCATCTGTTTGATGGTTTCCTAAGAATGCTTCAACAATTGAAAACGATGTATCTGGCCATGCAATTTGTAAACGAAATAACATAGACATGAAACCTCCTATGATACCCATAAATATACCTGTAACAAGGAACTGCTTCGAGATCATTTTATGATCTTGGCTAAAGATGTATTTAGTTACAAATGTTTCTTTGTGATGATGATCTGACATAATCTATATATACTTTAAAAAAATATCTTATTTAATAACTTGAGCTAATGTTTTTTGTTCTGATAACCACTTGTTGTATTCTTCTTCTTCAA
This sequence comes from Tenacibaculum singaporense, assembly GCF_003867015.1. Taxonomy (NCBI): domain Bacteria; kingdom Pseudomonadati; phylum Bacteroidota; class Flavobacteriia; order Flavobacteriales; family Flavobacteriaceae; genus Tenacibaculum; species Tenacibaculum singaporense. Next base: position 925,794 of record NZ_CP032548.1, on the reverse strand, counting down.
CAACAGTAATTTTCATTTGCATATTGTAGTGAGATGCTCCACAAATTTTGTTACATAATAATAAGTAATCAAACTCATATGGGTCTTCTCCTTTAGCTCTTCTAATTTTGTTAATTCCTTCTGTTTTTGCAATTACCTCAGAATTTTGACGCATTTCTGCAGTGGTATACTTTGGCGTAAATGCGAATTGAGTAACCATACCTGGAACACAGTTCATTTGTACTCTAAAGTGTGGCATATAAGCAGAGTGTAATACATCTTGCGAACGGAACTTGAATAATACTTTCTTCCCTTTAGGTAAGTATAATTCAGTTACTTGCTTATCATCTTGTGCACTTGGGTCTGACATATCAACCCCCATAGTATTAATTCCTTTGATAAAGTTTACATTACCTAAACCTAATTGGTTGTCTTCACCTGCATAACGTGCATCCCAACGGAATTGTTGAGAGTATACTTCAATTACGATAGGGTTTTCATCATCTCCAACATACATAATGTTGTTCCATGCCCATAAACCATATCCGATTAACAATACAATTGTTACAGCTGGAATAGTTGTCCAGATTAACTCTAATTTGTGGCTATCTGCATAAAATAATGCTTTGTTGTTTTTGTTTCCTCTATACTTGTAAGTAAAGAAGAAAATTAAAAACTGCATTCCAAACTGAACGATTCCAATTAACCAAAAAGTAATATTGAAAAGGTTATCATCATGCTCTCCTTCAAAAGAAGCAGCTTCTGGTAACATGATTACGTTCATGGCAATTAAGCAGTAAATCATCATTGCATAAAGGAATGCTAAGAAACCTAAAGCGTATTTACCTTGTTTTTCGTTGTCTTTATCTGTAGCAATTACAGAACGGAAATTCATTATACGAGTAATTTGCCAAAAACTTACTCCAATTGCAACTGCTATGAAAATATAAAATAAAGCGAGCATATTATCTAAACTATTTGTTTATTAATTCTTTTTATTAATGATGATTACTATCTTCTCCTCTGTGTTCGATATTATAGTAATGATATGTTTCACTCTCGTGTAAATATGGGTTACCTTTTGGTACTGGATTTGCTTTTGCAAATGCACTGAAAGTAGCGAAGATAAATAATCCTGTAAAGAATAATAATCCGCTAATCTCACCTATTCCGAATCCCCATTGACCACCAACTGTTCCTGGCATAACCATTACAAATAAATCGATATAGTGACCAGCTAAAATTACTACACCTCCTAAGATTACAAACCAAGGCATGCTCTTAAAGTCACTGTTTATTAGCAATAATACAGGGAAAATAAAGTTCATTCCTACCATTGCTAAAAATGGCACTTTATATTCGTTAAAACGTAATAAGAAATAAGTAGTCTCTTCTGGCATATCTGCATACCATATTAGCATGAACTGTGCGAACCATAAGTATGTCCAGAATACAGAAAAACCAAACATAAATTTAGCTAAATCATGAATATGACTATCATTTACTAATGGTAATACTCCTTTTGAACGTAAGTAAATAGTTACCATTGCAATTACTGTTAATGCTGATACTAAGAAAGTAGCTAATACATACCATCCAAATAATGTTGAGAACCAGTGTGGGTCTATTGCCATAATCCAGTCCCAAGAAGCCATACTTTCAGTAAGCATAAAGAATACTAAAAAGATAACTGTTGCATTATAATTTTTCTTGTGTTGTTTTAAATCTCCATTATCCTGTGCTAAAGACCACTTTCTAATAAGGAAACGATAAACATTCCAACCTGTTAAGTATATGATACTTCTAATTAACCACCCTGGAGTATTTAACCACCATTTTTTACCATCTACTATTGCATCATAGTTTGGACTCGTTGGGTCAGTTACTCCCTCTCCCATCCAAGTAAATAGGTGGTTCATGTGCATTGCTGTTAATATTAAGAATACTAACATTGCTAAACTCACATAATGTAAGTTTGAAGAAATAGCTTCCATTACTCTATGTAATACTACAGACCAACCTGCTTGTGCAACAATTTGTGATCCGTAAAAAGCTAATACTAATAATGTAATACCTAAAGAGAATAATAAAGCAACATACAAAGCAGACCAAGGTCTATTTTGCATTTGGTGTAAAGCGTGTTCTGCATGAGCTTCTCCGTGATCTTCACCATGAGCAGCTACTTCAGCATGAGCTTCAGTTGTTGTTTCGTGCGCTTCATCAGTTGTAGTATCTTCAGCTACGTGTACAGCCGAACTATCTTGCGCTTGTGTATTTTCAGTAGCTTCTTCTGAGTGATCTTGTTCAACATTGTGTGCTACTTCTTCAGTATGTGTAGCAGTACTATCTGCAACATGCTCTTCAGTTGTTGAATCTTCTTGGTGATTTTCAACTTTAGCTTCTTCTTTATGCTCTACATCAGCATGATCTGCTTTCGCTTCATGACCTCCATGATGTGCATCTTGTTTTGCTAAAATTTCTTTTGCTTCTTCTAATGTTTTAGGCGCTGAAAAGAAACTATAACCTGTTCCTAAAAGTCCTACAGCCATTAAAACAATAGCTAGCATTTTTAATTTTCCTGAAAACTGGTACATATCTTAACTATCTATTATAGACTTATTTTAATTCGCTTCTTAATTTTTCTACGTATTGTACAACTTGCCAACGCTCATTGTATCTTAACTGTGATGCATGAGATCCCATTAAGTTTTTACCATACATAATTACATGATAAATATTTCCTGGAGTTAACTCTCTGTCTGCGTAATTTGGGATACCGTTGAATTTATCTCTTTGAGATAATACTCCGTTACCATCACCTTTTGTTCCGTGACAAGAAGCACAGTAAATTCCGTATAATTCTTTACCTTTTTCTAAGTTAGCCTCAGTTGTTGGTAATGGATTTTTTAATTCAGCTTTTGCTTTTTCATATCCTTCATTAGTATCTGGAATATCATAAGCTACAACTCCGTTTCTACTTACAGTACCTGCTACTGGTAATTTATTCACCATTTCATTATCAATACCTTCTGCTCCATTTGCATCGTAAGGTACAGATACATACATATCAGGCATGTATTGTACTTGTGGTTTGCGTTTATCGTTACAAGAACTTAAGCTTGTTGCTACTACAGCTAAAGCGATAATTATTTTTAAACTCTTCATATCTCTTTATTAGTGCGTTTCTACTACGTTAATTTCTACAGCTCCTGTTGTTTCTAACAATGACACTAATTCTTCTTCACTTCCTTCAACAGGAATTTCCATTAAAAAGTGATCATCTGTAGTTCTTGGGTCAGGGTTTTCAGCTTCTTTGAATGGCCAAATCTTACTTCTCATGTAAAAAGTAATTACCATTAAGTGTGCTGCAAAAAACACTGTTAATTCGAATAAAATTGGTACGAAAGCCGGCATGTTTGCTGCCCAAGAAAAGTTTGGTTTACCACCAATGTCTTGTGGCCAATCAGCAATCATGGTATACCATGTTAACCATACTGCTACTGATAAACCTGTAATACCATATAAAAAAGCAGTAATTGCTAAACGTGTTGGTGCTAAGCCCATTGCTTTGTCTAACCCGTGAACTGGAAATGGACAAAATACTTCTTCGATATGATGATTTTCTGCTTTTACTTTCTTAACGGCATCCATTAAGATATCATCATCATTATATAATGCGTGAATTACTTTATTAGTGCTCATTGTTCTCTTCTCTTGATTTTTTAAAATTCTCACCTGATGATTTCAAAATAGTCTTAATCTCTGCTGTAGGGATTACTGGGAAAGTTCTTGCATATAATAAGAATAATACAAAGAAGAATCCGATAGTTCCTATAAAGATACCTACGTCTACAAACGTTGGTTCAAAACGCCACCATGTAGATGGTAACTGTCCTTTACTTAATACAATTGCAATGATATCAAAACGCTCAAACCACATACCGATGTTAATTACTATCGAGATAATAAAAGACCAGATAAAACTTCTTCTAATCTTTTTAATCCATAATAACTGTGGTGTGAAAATGTTACAAATTAATAACGACCAGAATGCCCATCCGTAAGCTCCTGCTTCAGCTCCAAATGATAAATATGTGTAGTTTTCGTAAGGAGAACCTGTATACCATGCAATGAAAAATTCTGTTGCATAAGCTACTGCTACGATACCTCCTGTTAAGATGATAACGATGTTCATATACTCTACGTGTAAACGTGTAATATATGCTTCCATGTTCGTAACCTTACGCATGATACCTAATAACGTTTGTACCATTGCGAACCCTGAGAAAATTGCCCCTGCTACGAAATAAGGAGGGAAAATTGTTGAGTGCCATCCTGGGTTGATAGAAGTTGCGAAGTCCATCGATACAATTGTGTGTACAGAAAGTACTAATGGAGTTGCTAAACCTGCTAATACTAACGACACTTCTTCAAAACGTTGCCAGTCTTTAGCTCTACCAGACCATCCGAAAGATAATAATGCATATATTTTCTTTTGGAAAGGTTTTACAGCTCTATCACGAATCGTTGCAAAATCAGGTAATAAACCAGTCCACCAGAAAACCAATGATACCGATAAATATGTAGAAATTGCGAATACATCCCATAATAATGGCGAGTTAAAGTTAACCCATAATGATCCGAATTGGTTTGGAATTGGTAATACCCAGTATCCGTTCCATGGACGTCCCATGTGAATAATTGGGAATAATCCTGCTTGGAATACCGCAAAGATTGTCATCGCTTCTGCAGAACGGTTAATTGCCATTCTCCATTTTTGACGGAATAATAATAATACGGCAGAAATAAGTGTACCGGCATGACCAATACCTACCCACCATACGAAGTTGGTAATATCCCATGCCCAACCGATGTTTTTACTTAATCCCCAAACACCAATACCTGTTCCTACGGTGTAGAAGATACATCCAAATCCCCATAACATTGCTGCTAAAGAGATATAGAATGCTATATACCAATTTTTGTTTGCTTTCCCTTCAATAGGTCTAGCAATATCTTCAGTAATATCGTGGTAACTCTTGTCACCAAGTATTAAAGGTTCTCTATAAGATGATTCGTAATGAGACGACATAAATCTATATACTTATTAATTTTACTATTAAGCTTCGTTTGTATTTCTTACTTTCACTTGATACACTACGTTTGGTTTTGTACCAATATAATCTAACACGTGGAAAGCTCTTTTATCTTCTTTTAACGCTGTAACTGTATCTTCTGAGTTGTTTATATCTCCAAATACCATAGCTCCAGTAGAACAAGCAGATGAACATGCTGTTTCAAACTCATCTTTGTTAACAGCTCTACCTTCTTTCTTAGCTTTTAAGATAGTAGCCTGCGTCATTTGGATACACATAGAACATTTCTCCATAACTCCACGAGAACGAACTACTACGTCTGGGTTTAACACCATTTTTCCGTACTCGTTGTTCATGTTAAAGTCAAACTCGTTGTTTTCAGCGTAGTTAAACCAGTTGAAACGACGAACTCTATATGGACAGTTGTTAGCACAGTAACGAGTACCTACACAACGGTTATATGCCATTTGGTTTTGACCTTGACGACCGTGTGACGTTGCTGCTACTGGACATACTGTTTCACATGGTGCGTGGTTACAGTGCTGACACATCATAGGTTGGAAAGCAACCTGTGGGTTTTCAGCTGGATTTTCTAAAGCATCAAATAAATCTCCTTTGCTTAACTCTAATACTTTTTCAGTATAACGTCTTTCAATTTCTTGGTTAGCTATGTTTGGATTTTGAGCTTTGAACTCTTCCAATGTCATTTTAGCTTCGTGTTGCTTGTCTTCTACAGTAGAAGAGTAGTAACGGTCAATACGCAACCAAGCCATATCTCTACCAACTCTCATTTCATCTTTACCAACAACTGGAACGTTGTTTTCTGCGTGACATGCAATAACACATGCTCCACAACCTGTACAAGATGTTAAATCGATAGATAAGTTAAAGTGGTGTCCTAAACTTCTGTCATGCTCATCCCATAAGTCGATTTTACTTCCTTCAACTTCTTGATGATCATAAGAAACCATGAATGGTTTATTCCATGTATGCTTAGGATCTAATTTTTTATCGTTTACTTCTTTTAATGAAGCTTCTCTTAAAATATCGTGACGACCTGCTAAGGTGCTTTGTACTTGCATACAAGCAAACTTGTGCCATCCTGAAGCTTTTTCAATAGAAACATTGTATTGAACATTGCTTCCATTTTGGTAGAAAGGATATGCATTAATACCTACTTGCATTTCTGACTTTAATCCTTGAGTTCTACCATACCCTAATGCTAAACCAATCGATCCTTTTGCTTGACCTGGTTGTATAATTACTGGAATCTTGTTAATTGTAACTCCATTAACTGTTACATTAGCATAGTTACCATCAATAGCACCGTTATCTTTTACTGGATTTTCAAAACCTAATTCTTTAGCATCAGCCATAGAAACAGTTAAGTAATTATCCCAAGAAGCACGTGTAATTGGATCTGGTAATTCTTGTAACCATGGGTTATTTGCTTGTTTACCATCTCCTAAAGCTGTTGATGAATATAAGTTTAATTCGAATCCTGAGGCGTTGTTAGCGTTTCTTACTAATTGTACTGCTGCTGCATTTACATCTGCTGTAGATTCAAAAGCTGTTTCTTCTTCTACAGTAACACTTTCAGCTTTAAAGAATCCATCATGTAATGCTTGATTCCATGAAGCTCCTCCTAATACATTTGTACTCCAAAATTCTTTTAAAGTGTCATAATAATTCACTGTACTTCCAGACCACTTTAATAATACATCTTGTACTTGACGTGTATTAAATAATGGTTGAATAGTTGGTTGCATTAAACTATAAACACCTTGCTTCGCCATAACATCTCCCCAACTTTCTAAGTTATGAGGTGATGGCAATGTATATTGTGTAGCATTAGCTGTAGCATCATCTTGAGTAGATAAGGCAACAGATAATTTTAAGTTTTTAATTCCTTCTACTAAATCAGCTGCATTTGCTAAAGTATATAAAGGGTTTACATTGTAAGTAATTAAACCTTTTACTTTTCCTCCTTTAACATCTGCTACTAATTGAGCAACTTGAGTATCGTTACCTTGGCGTTTTAAATTCACCGCCTTTGTATCGATCACCTCACTATTTAACGCTTTGTTGATTGCTAATGCAATTAATTGTGCGTTTTTGTCATTTAAACCTGTAACAACAACTCCTTTTGAACCTGCTCTTTTAAGATCTTTAGCTAATTGCTTTACCTCTGCATCAAAAGCTGTTGCTTTTGAAGGAAGGCTACTTCCTGTTACTTGGTTGTATAAGTTTATTAAAGCGAAAACTTGTTCAGATGGCTTTGCAACAATTCTTTTATCAGCATTTGCTCCTGCTAAAGACATGTTACTTTCTATTTGAACATGGTAAGACATTTTACCAGTTTCAACTCTACGACCTTCAGCATAAGATTTTTCGTACCCTCCTTGCCAATCTCCTAAGAAATCTGCTCCGATAGATGCAATAACTTCCGCCTTGCTAAAATCGTAATCTGGTAATGCTCTTTTACCATACATAGCTTCAAAAGCATCTGCAGTAGCACTTTCAGAAATAGCATCATATACTACATGCTTAACATTTGGGTAAGCTGTAATAAAATCTGCAATTACTTTTTCAGTAGAAGGACTCGCTAAAGTCCCTGTTAATAACACTACTGGTTCATTAGCATCTTTTAATTCGTTTAATTTTGCGATAATTTCTTTATCTGCATCCGCCCAAGAAATTTGAGTTTCTCCTTTTCTAGGTTCTTTTAAACGTAATTTTTCATCGTATAATGATAAAACTGATGCTTGAGTACGTGCGCTAGTTACCCCTCCTGCCTCTTTATTTGGCATGATTTGAATTGGACGCCCTTCGCGTGTTTTTACTAATACGTTTGCGAAATCAAAACCATCTGCAATTGTAGTTGCGTACCAATCAGCAACACCTACTACGATATCATTAGGTTGCACTACATAAGGAATTGATTTTCTTACTGGACCTTCACAAGCTGCTAAAGAAGCTGCTGCTGTGGTAAATCCAACATATTTCAAGAAATCTCTACGTGAAGTTGATGATGTTTCTAAGGTTTCTTTGTCGCCTAAAAATTCATCTGTAGGAATATCTTGTACAAACTCATTATTACGTAGCGTTTCAACAATAGAACTACCTTTTAGTTCTTCAACACTTTGCCAGTATTTTTTGTTTGAAGCCATTTATATATGTGTTTTTCTACTTTCTAAATTGATTAATAGTGGCACTTACCACACTCTTTTCCTCCTAATTGCGCAATAGTTACTTGCTCAACACCGTACTTTTTAGCTAAATCTTCATGAATTTTAGCATAGTACTCATTACCTTTTAAGTCAACCTTAGTTTCCTTATGACAGTCGATACACCACCCCATTGTTAATGGCGAGTATTGATACACTTCTTCCATTTCCTCTACAGGTCCGTGACATTTTTGACAAGCTACACCTCCAACTGTTACGTGTTGTGAGTGGTTAAAATATGCAAAATCTGGTAAGTTATGAACCCTAACCCATTTAACTGGCTTAGTATTTCCTGTATACTCTAATTTATCTGCATCCCAACCTGCTGCTTCATAAATCTTAGCGATTTCTTTATCTAAATCTGCTTTCACTAATGTATGATCATCCATTACCACTTTAGTATCATCAGCAACTTCTGAGATATTCTTATGACAGTTCATACAAACATTTACTGAAGGAATTCCAGATGTTTTACTGTGCTTAGCTGATGAGTGACAGTATTGACAGTCAATCTTATTATCTCCTGCGTGAATTTTATGTGAAAATGCAATTGGTTGAATTGGTTGATAATTTGTATCAACACCTACTTTAAACAACGTACCAAATAAGAAGTAAGCCGCTACTAAAGCACCAAAAATTACCGTTAACACTTTTAAGAATGTATTCTGCTTAATTCCTTGCCACAACTCCGCAGTTTGCCCCATTAAACCAGGAGTTTTAGGGGCTCCTTTTAATTCACTAATCGTTTTTAATAAACCACCAATAATTAAAAACGCCACAACAATTGCCGCAGCCAATATGTAAATCAACCACTTAGGCGCTTGATCTCCCTGAGGCTGACCAGCAACTTCACCTCCTGCAGCAGGGGTTTTCTTCACCTCACCAACAGTTGTATAATAAAGAATATCATCAATGTTTTGATCTGTTAACTGCGGAAAAGCAGTCATATTAGAACCATTATACTCTTCAAAAATGGCAATCGCATCTTTGTCTCCAGATGCTCTAAGTTCAGCATTATTCTTAATCCATGCCTTTAACCATTCGTTAGTTCTTTTTTCTTCTATTCCAGCTAACGCAGGACCCACAAGTTTTTTATCTAACTTGTGACAAGAAGCACAAAGAGATTTAAATAATTTCTTTCCTTCTTTTTGACGCGCTTCGTCAATATCTTGTGAAAACGCGGAAGAACTTACTAAGAAAACTAAAAAGAAAGCTAAACTCCTTACTAGAGTTTTGGTTAATCTACTGTGATGATTCACACTTTTCATACTATAAAATATAAGTTTTGTATCTATTTTGGTACAATTTTTTCTGTTACATCTTTTAAAAATCAGTACACAGAAAGTTGCACAAAAGTACTACTTCTGTCTAAATTGTGAAATGTTAAGAGATTCCTAATTTGTAATTTATAATAATTCTAAATAAACAGCGTTAACAATGTATTAACTGACAAGTCGTTACTTTTGTAAAAAGATTCAACAAAATGAAAAAATACAGCATATTAATCACCTTTTTATTCATTATTGCAGGTAGTGTTTTTAATGTAAAAGCTCAAGATAAACTTACTGAAAACAAAGACATTATTTCATTAATAGAAAAAAAGCGAGCTTACAATAAACATAATGGGAGTGGATATAGAATCCAATTATACAACGGGCTTGAAAGACGCGCAAGAAGCTTGCGTAATAGATTTAAAATTGAATATCCTGATGTTTACACTAAACTAACTTACAAAGCTCCAGAATGGAAAATACAAGTAGGGAATTATAAAACGCGTTTACATGCGGACAGAGCCCTAAATGAGATTCGCGAAAAGTTCTCTGGCGCAATTGTAGTTCCTATGTAATTAAACATATTTTACAGCATAAAAAAAGAGTAATCGTTTGTTCGATTACTCTTTTTTATTTACTGAACTAATTAATTATTAATAAGCTCTTTTATCATTTCCTTCATAAAAATTGATGAATGCTTGGTTTACTACTCTATGACCTCCATCAGTAGGATAATCACCAGTAAAATACCAATCTCCTAAATTGTCTGGACACGCTTTATGCAAGCCACTTACTGGTTGGAATATAACCTCTACTTTTGCCTTAATTTCAGCTGTTTTTAGCATTTGCGCAATCTTTGCAGAAACTTCTTCATCTGTAAAAGGTGCATAAATTTCCTTAACGTAGTTTACCACGTCTTTATCTTCACTGTTTTCTTGTTGCTTACACTTTTGATACACTTCATCAACAATATGATACTGATTTGTTTCTTTCAACAATTCTAAAGCTGCTTTAAACGCAATAAAATCATTAATCTTAGCCATATCAATACCATAACAATCAGGATAACGGATTTGAGGCGCGGAAGAAACTACTACTATTTTCTTAGGATTTAATCTATCCAAAATCTTAATAATACTCTTCTTCAAAGTAGTACCTCTTACAATACTATCATCAATAATAACCAAATTATCTGTTGGCTTTACCACACCATAAGTTACATCATATACGTGTGCTACTAAATCATCACGACTACTATCATCTGTAATAAAGGTACGTAGTTTCGCATCTTTAATCGCTATTTTTTCAAAACGTGGTCTTTTAGAAAGAATTTCAATTACTCTTTCTTTTGAAAGCTTTCCTTCACCCGCCAAAATTGCATCAGTCTTTTGTTGATTTAATACATCTTCAGCCGCTTCCATCATTCCGAAGAATGATGTTTCCGCAGTATTAGGGATGTAAGAAAATACTGAATTTTCTATATCACTATCAATAGATTTTAAAACTTCAGGAAACACATACTTCCCTAAGTTTTTACGTTCTTCATAAATTGACGCATCACTTCCTCTTGAGAAATAAATACGCTCGAAAGAACATGCTTTTTTTGGTCTCTCTTCTAAAACAGGAGCCATTGTTGTTTGACCATTCTTTTTAATAATCAACGCATGACCTCTATCTATTTCTTTAATTGTATCAATCGGCACGTTAAATACCGTTTGAATCACTGGTCGTTCTGAAGCTACCACTACTACTTCGTCATCTTCATAAAAGAATGCTGGACGAATAGCAGATGGATCACGTAATACAAAAGCATCTCCGTGACCTAACAGTCCTGCCATTGCATAACCACCATCCCAGTTCTTAGCAGAACGCTGTAAAATACGTTGGATATCTAAGTTTTCTTCTATGTAAGGTGAAGCATCTTTTTTATTAAATCCTTCTTCTTTGGCCTTTAAGTACAAATCAGACACTTCTGACTCTAAAAAATGACCAATTTTTTCCATCACAGTCACTGTATCAGTAAACTCTTTTGGATGTTGTCCTAAATCAATTAAATCATTTAATAATTGTTTAGAGTTTGTCATATTAAAGTTTCCTGCAACAATCAAACTCTGATGTTTCCAGTTACTCTGACGCAAGAAAGGATGTACACTCTCTATAGAGTTTTTACCAAATGTACCATAACGAACATGTCCTAAAAATAGATTTCCAATGTAAGGTACATTTTCTTCTTGCCATTTTACATCATCAACCTTATCTGGGTTCTCTTCAAAAACTCCATTGATTCTATGGTTTATTTTACCAAAGATATCTTGAATTGGCTGTGATTGGTTGGAACGAACTCTACTTATATATCTAGTTCCAGGCTCTACATTAAATTTAATACTTGCTAATCCAGCACCGTCTTGTCCTCGGTTGTGCTGTTTTTCCATTAGCAGGTACATTTTATTTACACCATAAAACGCGGTACCATATTTGTCTTTATAGTACTGTAATGGTTTTTTTAAACGAACCATTGCAATTCCGCATTCGTGTTTAATAGCGTCACTCATTTAATTTCAAGTATTTAGTTGTGTTGTAGTTTTGTGTGTTGTATAAAAAAATCCGCAGCAAAAAGCGCGGATTTATAGTTTATGATAGTGCTATATCAAATTGTGTTAATTCTTTAAACGCTTTTAAGCGTACTTGTACCTCCTCGCTAGTTAACTCCTCCATACGCTGTGTTCCGAACTTTTCAACACAGAACGATGCTAAGTTAGATCCGTAGATAATTGCACTCTTCATGTTTTCGAATGAAATATCTTCTGTTTTAGCTAAATATCCGCAGAAACCTCCTGCAAATGTATCTCCAGCTCCAGTTGGGTCGAACACCTCTGCTAATGGCAATGCTGGTGCAAAGAACATGTTTCCTTCATTAAATAACAAAGCTCCGTGTTCTCCTTTTTTAATTACTACGTATTTTGGTCCCATTTCGTGAATCTTCTTTGCTGCATTTACCAACGAGTACTCTCCACTTAACTGACGTGCTTCTTCGTCGTTAATTGTAATAACATCTACACGTTTTAAAACCTCATGTAAATCGTTTAATGCTATATCCATCCAAAAGTTCATAGTATCTAACACTACTAACTTAGGTCTTTCATTCATTTGATCTAATACCGATGCTTGTGTTAATGGGTGTAAATTACCTAACATTACAATAGGTGCATCTTTAAACGATTCTGGAACTACTGGTTGAAAATGCTCTAATACATTTAGTTCTGTCACTAAAGTATCGCGAGAATTCATATCGTTATGGTACTTTCCACTCCAAAAGAATGTTTTTCCTTCTTTTACTATTTCCACTCCATCAGTATTAATTCCTTTATCGTTCATCATATCTAAGTATGATTGTGGAAAATCTCCTCCAACTACAGAAACAACTCCTGTTTGCACTCCAAACTGTGAAGCTGCTAATCCTACAAACGTTCCTGATCCTCCTAAGATTTTATCAGTTTTTCCAAATGGTGTTTCTATAGCGTCAAATGCTACTGTTCCTACTGCTAATAATTTACTCATAACTCTACTTAATATTTCTTCAACTGAAGAAATGTATTTGTTTCATTAAGTCTTTATAAATTACTAAGACTTAAATTTTTACTAATTATACTCATTAAGGCTTAAACTCTCATGTCAACTGCCTTTTTTGTCGTAATTTTGCGTCTTTAATTAAAAACGGTCTTTTTGACTTTGCAAAAATAGTTTTAAAAAATGACTATCAAAGAAATACAAGAAGAAATTATTGACGAGTTTTCTATGTTTGAAGACTGGATGGAGCGTTATGAGTACATTATAGAGCTGGGAAAATCGCTACCTTTAATAAACGAAGCATACAAATTAGATGAAAACCTAATTAAGGGATGCCAATCGAAAGTATGGTTACATTCTGAATTAAAAGGTGACACTATTGAGTTTACTGCCGATAGTGATGCTATTTTAACAAAAGGAATTGTGGCGCTATTATTGAGGGTGTTTTCTGACCAAACACCTAAGGCTATTTTGGATGCCGATACTGACTTTATTGATGAGATTGGTTTAAAAGAACATTTAAGCCCTACTCGTGCTAATGGGTTAGTATCAATGGTAAAACAAATAAAGATGTATGCGATTGCTCAACAAAGCAAATTAGCAAATTAAAAGAAGTTTAGAATTATGACTGAAGATAAATTAGAAGAATTAGGAGATAAAATTGTTCGTGTATTGAAAACAATTTTCGACCCTGAAATACCAGTTGACATCTACGAACTGGGGTTGATTTACGATGTTTTTATATCAGAAGAGAATGATGCTAAAATATTAATGACATTAACTTCTCCCAACTGTCCTGTTGCTGAAACATTGCCTGTTGAAGTAGAAGAAAAAGTAAAAACTTTAAAGGAGATCAACAACTGTGAGGTCGAAATCACTTTCGATCCTACTTGGACTCAAGATATGATGAGTGAAGAAGCAAAATTAGAATTAGGAATGCTTTAATTTTTTAGCTCGTATTAAACTTATGGCAGAAGAAATTATAAATAGAGTTGCTAATAGCAAGCTTACCACAATAGACCTTGAAGATTTTTATCCTGAAGGTAAACGTGTAGTGTTTGATATTAAGGATTGGTTATTTGAAGAATTAATTCTTCGTGAAAAAGACTTTAGAGAATCTGTAAAAAATCACGATTGGACTCAATACCAAGACAGTTATGTTTCTTTAACTTGTTCTACTGATGCTATTATTCCTTCATGGGCTTATCTTTTACTAACCACTGAGCTTACTCCTTTTGCTAAAAAGGTTGTTGTTGGTGATTTAATAGTCCTAGAAACTGTAATATATCAAGAGATAATTCAACAGTTAGACACTTCTGAATATAAAGACAAACCTGTAATAATTAAAGGGTGTGCAAATAAACCCATACCACCATCAGCATACACCTTATTAATTGAAAAAATCAAACCTGTAGCTAAAACCATTATGTTTGGTGAAGCTTGTTCAACTGTTCCACTTTATAAGAGAAAAAAATAATTAGACTCATATAATTCCTCAACTTAATTACCAATGAAAAAGCTGTTCCTAATCTTATTTTCTTGTTACTCTTTTTCTATAGTTTCTCAAGAAACTAAAAAAGATAGTATCTCAACTGTAGATTTACAAAACTCACCTTTAGATACTAGTTTTGCTTTCTACATATTTAATAAACGAGTATTTGCAAAGCCGTTAGTTAAGAAAAACCCACCAAAAAAATGGACTGTTGTCGGAAAGTATACCTTTCTTTTCAACCAATCATCTTTTTCTAATTGGACAGCAGGAGGAAATAATACCGTTGCTGGAAATATGACACTTGGTTACGATTTCAACTACAAGAGAAAAAAGTGGAACTGGGATAATAAAGTTATTTCTGCTTATGGTTTAAGTTATGTTGATGGTCAAGGAATGAGAAAAACAGAAGATCAGTTTGAATACAACTCTTTGTTGGGATTAAGGACTTCCAAGCTTTGGTTTTTTTCTTTTTTTAGTAACTTTAAAACACAGTATACCAAAGGTTATGATTACAAACAAGAGCCTAAAGTAGCAGTGTCAGATTTCTTTTCTCCAGCATATTGGAGTTTTGGACCTGGTATGCTATGGAAGCGAAATGATGATGCCCGAATAAACATTGCACCTGCAACAGCTCGTTATACATTTGTATCCGATCAGTTTTCTGGCAAGTACGGTGTAGATAAAGGCAAGAATACAAATTTCAGTTTAGGTTTCAACCTTTCAGCTTACTTCAAAAGTAAAATAATGAAAGATGTAACTATGGAAAGCATTGTAGCGGTATATTCTGATTATTTAAACAAACCACAAAATATAGATATCGATTACCAATTAAACATCTTTGTTAAAATTAATAAAAACCTATCTACTAACCTTGGATTACATGCCATTATTGATGACGATGCTTCAAGTAAAGTTCAATTTAAAGAAGTGTTTGGTCTTGGTTTGAATTATATTTTTCATAAGACGTGACTTTTGGCGTAATGCTATTGTCTAAACCCTAGGTTAAGTGTACATTCGCGCCCTCAAAATTTAATTTAAAACTAAAAAAATGAAAAAATTATTAGCTATTGCTGTTTTGTTTGGAACATTAACAGCTAACGCTCAAGAAGAAAAAAAGGAAGAACCTAAAGAAGGATGGAAAAGAAGTGGTAATATATCTTTTCTATTCAATCAATCTGCTTTTAACAATTGGTTAGCTGGTGGTACAAATAATATTTCTGGTACTATTGGGTTAAACTATGATTTTAATTACACTAAAGGTGATTGGACTTGGGATAATAAACTAATTGCTTCTTACGGTTTAACAAAGTTAAAAGGAGAAGAAATGCAAAAAACTGATGATCGTTTAGAGTTAAATTCTTTATTAGGTAAAAAAGCTAGCGGATATTGGTATTACTCTGCTTTTTTAAACTTTAAGACTCAAATGTCTTCTACCTATGTTTCTGGTGAGCAAACATCTCACTTCTTTTCTCCCGCCTACTTCCAACTTGGACCTGGTATGCTTTGGAAAAAACATGATAATTTAAAAGTAAACATCGCTCCTGCAACTTCTAAGTTAATATATGTGCACAAACACTTGACTGACTTAGGACCTGCTTTTGGAGTAGAACAAAACGAAACTACCCGTTATGAATTAGGTGCTGCAATTAATGCTTATTACAAATTAGATGTAATGAAAAATGTGTCTGTAGAAAATATCTTAAACCTATACAGCAACTATTTAGAAGATTTTCAAAATGTAGATATTGATTACACTGTTAACGTGGTAATGAAAGTTAACAAATACTTATCTGCGAATCTTTCTATGCAAGCTATTTATGACGACAACGCCTTCAGAGGATTTCAAACTAGAGAAGTGTTTGGTCTAGGAGTAAATTACGGTTTCTAGAAAAACAAAACATAATAGTAAAGCCTCAAGAATATATTCTTGAGGTTTTCTTTTTTACGTATTTTAGCTTAAAAATTTTAACGAATGACATTATTAATTGTTTACGCCACCTTATCCATATTTTTTTCTTTTTTATGCTCTATATTAGAGGCTGTTCTACTAAGTGTTACTCCTACTTTTGTAAATGTTAAAAAGAAAGAAGAGAAAGCTTATGCAAACGATCTTGAAGCATTAAAAAAAGATGTAGACAAACCTCTTATTGCCATCTTAACAGTTAACACTATTGCTCATACTGTAGGAGCTATCCTTGTTGGTGCTCAGGCAAAGAAAATATTTAGTGATGAAGGAAACGGCGTTTTTATCGTTTCTGCTATAATGACTATTTTAATTTTAGTAGCTTCTGAAATTATTCCTAAAACCATTGGAGCTACTTACTGGAAGTCTTTAGCTGGATTTACAACCAAAGCTTTAAATGTGCTAATTTTCTTTTGTAAATACACAGGTATTATATGGATACTTCAATTATTTACTAAACTATTTGGTAAAGGAGCTCATGGGGAAAGTGTTCTAAGTAGAGAAGACTTTTCTGCTATGACCGATATTGCTGAGCAGGAAGGCGTTTTTCATGAAAGTGAAGGTAAAGTAATTAGAAACATGCTAAACTTTAAAGAAGTTCAAGCTAAGCATATTATGACACCTCGTACAGTACTTACTACTGCTAATGAAAATCAAAGTATTGAATCTTTTTTTAATAAAAATAGGCCTCTACGCTTTTCTAGAATACCAGTATATGCTGAAAACCCAGATAACATAACTGGCTATGTTTTAAAGGATCAATTATTACTTTCTTTAGTTGATAACAAAGGAAATGAACCTTTAAAAACAATTAAAAGAGAAATTATTATTGCTAGCAGAGAGCTTTCTATTCCTAATTTATTTGAAAAATTAATTGAGCAAAGAGAGCATTTAGCTTTAGTTGTAGATGAGTATGGAGCTGTTAGTGGTTTAGTAACTCAAGAAGACGTTATAGAAACGCTTTTAGGCTATGAAATAATGGATGAGAGTGACAATGTAGCCAACTTACAAAGTTTAGCTAGAAAAAGCTGGGAGCAGCGTGCTAAACGATTAGGGATAATTAATGACTCTGAAAACGAATAGCAAACTACTTTAAAAGTTTATAAAACGAAAGAGGCGTGAATTAATTCACGCCTCTTTTTTATTTTATAGTTTAAACTATTTCTAGTCATTGATTGTCCAAGAAACATAGTACATAGAACCAATTAACCCTGATCCTGGTGCAACCATATACTCATTACCAGTTAAGTTAGTTCCTCCTAATTTAAATCTTGATTTAATAGCAGGTACTCTATAGTTTATTTGTGCATCTAATACAGTTCTTGCATCTACTGTATCATCTAAGAAGCTTGACTGCCAATAGAACTCATCTTGCCATCTTAAATTTACATTAAATCCAAAATTTTTAAACAAGTTTGGATTTCCAAACATTACTTTTACTTGGTGCTCTGGAGTATTAAATCCTGCTTTAAAAGTAGGATCATCACTTTGATCAAAAACTAATTTTGAATATGTATAGTTAGCTCCTATGTTAAATGTCTTAAATACTTTTGTATTTAACCCAACACCTACACCATACGAATCTACATTCGCTGATGTATTTGTATTAAGAACAAACGAAGTATAATCTCCATTATCTATTGCTGCATCAGCTTGCGCATCTGGTGTTCCATCTGCTTCTAAACCTCCATAATTAGCTACAATAACATCTTTGAATGCTACAAAGTCGTTATACTGGTTATAATAACCATTAATGTCTATCTCTAATATATTTCTACTATTTAAGTCGATGATACTTCTATATCCTACTTCATATGAAGTAACCTTTTCTGGTTTAATTGGATTCACATCAAGCTTAACTCTATTGTCAGTTCCAACTAAAGCATTTCCAAAAGCTTGTCTACCAGTAATTACACTAGTAGAGCCATCTTGATTAGCTACTATAGTAGAAAAACGATCTAAGTTTTCTTGAGAAGTACCTAAAATATACTTGCTTGGTCCTGAACGTAATCCAAAGTATTGCTCTAAGGTACTTGGATTTCTAAACCCTGTTTGATAAGAAGCTCTTAAAATATGGTTTTTTGATTCACCTAAAGAATAGTTTAACGCTACCCTTGGTGAGAAGTTTCCTTCAAAGTTTTTAGATTTATCATAACGAACAGACCCTGTAAATTTTAATCTATCATCTAAAAATTTCTTTTGAATTTGAGAGTAAACCCCTACCATATCAAACTCAATACTACTGTTTTCATCTGTAAATAAAGTTCCGTTTGAGTTAATATCGAATTTACGGTAAGAACCTCCTACTTGAATCTCTCCCCAACGAATTATATCTTTAAAGTTATAATTAGCATCAAAATGATAAAAAGAAGTTTCATCTTTAATTCCTGCTCCTCCTTTGTTTATTGGAGTATTAATTACCTCTTCTAAAGCTGTTTTAAACTCAGGTGAACCTGGTACATATCTATTTCTATTAGCAAACCTTCTTGCATCTGCATCGTTAAAAGGTGTAAACCCAGGAACTGTTAATGCTCCGCTATATATTCCAGCATATTCTTGATACCAATTTTGTGTTGGATTATATTTTTCATTTAAAGCAATCGCTGCAAATCGTAAATCGTGACTTTTCCCTGAATCATTACCAGTATAGTAACCTCTTACAAAGAAATTTCTTCCTTTCAATTCTAATTTGTACTGTTCAATAAAATATCCTTTTTGAGAGAATCTATTCGTTCCTTGATATGTGTTATCTCCACGAGAAAAACGAGAATTTAATATAATCTCTAATGCGTCATTTGCCCATGGTCTGATATGTATAGATCCATCAAATTTTAGGTTATACCCATTATAATTTGTTAAGTCTGATTCATTGTATCCTGTTCTACTTACATTCAAAGAAGGTAATGCTGAATTTAAATCATTTAAGTTAAAATTAAAATCATCACCATATACATTTACACCATCATAATCAGTATTAGTATTTCTATCTCCATCAGTTGCAGTTCCTCCAATACCTGTCGTGTTTCTGGTATCATCTGCATGCCATTCTTCAGCTGAGAAATAAGTAAAATTAGCTTTAGCTGCTACATAATCATTAAACTTAAATGCCATACGAACTCCTGCATCATAAAAAGGATTGTTACCTGCCGCTTTTTGCGACATACTACCTGTTTTTATATAAGTACTAATACCTGCATCATCAAAAGGGTTTCTACTTCTCATTAACAAAATACCATTAAAAGCATTTGCGCCATATAAGGCAGAAGAAGCTCCTGGTAAAATTTCAACATTTTTCACATCTAAATCAGACAGTCCCATAATGTTTCCTGCTGAGAAGTTCAATGCTGGTATTGATGTTTCTACCCCATCAACTAATTGTACAAATCGGGTGTTGTCGAAAGTAGAAAAGCCACGAGAGTTTACAGATTTAAACCCGTAATTTGCTTCACGTGATTCAATTCCTTTTAAGTTTACTAATCCATCATAAAATGACACAGAAGTATTTCTTTTTACATCAACAATCCCCATTCTTTCAATAGTTACAGGAGATTCGATAACTCGTTCAGGCGATCTAGATGCTGAAATTACAACTTCATCTAATGCTACACTTTCTTTTAAAATTACATTTACTTCTTGATCTTGTGAAGTAACATCTATTATTTCTGTCTTATATCCAAAAGCAGAAACTTGTATAGTTATAGGGTAAGTTGACTTAACTTGTAACGTAAAATTTCCTTCAAAGTCAGAAACAGCTCTAGCTTCTCCTGAAAGAATTACTGCATTTGGAAAAGGCTCCAAGTATTCGTCGTAAATTTTTCCATTTACTGTAGTTTGTGCATAAATAGACATACTACACACTACCAAAACTAAGGATAGTAGTTTTTTAAACATAATGTTTATTTTAATTGATTTGTATTAAGTTATTTGTGGTTTATTTACTCGTCAAGAGCAAACATAATAGGGAATCCGTATTTTACAGAGGTTTCATCTCCTGACTTTTTAGCAGGAATGAACTGTGGTAATTGAGATACCACACGAATAGCTTCGTTATTTAATAACTCTCCATTTTTTGGCCCTAAAGTTTTAATATTTTTTACCTGACCATTTTTATCAATAATAAAACGCACCCATACTTCTCCTTGAATAGATTCTTTTACTGCTTGATTAGGATATCTGAAGTGTTTTTGAATATGCTTTACCATTTCAACATTAAAACAGTCTAACCTTTCATTTTTCTTAGCTTTTTCACATGCAGAAAACAAAGGTATTCTATCAACAGTAGTAAATTTTTCAGCCTTACGAACCTCTTCTGCTGATAGTTTACTTGTTATATTTTCAAGATTATTTTTAAAAGTTAAAGACTGATTTAACTCTGTTTGTGGAGTGGTACTTTCTATTGCCGCTGTTCCTGCACCTGATAACTCAGTTGCACTTGAAACAGCTTTCTTTTTTGAAATTTCTCTCTTTTTTAAATATCTTCTATTAGCCGATACTTTTACAGAGATTTGTCGTGTACCTTTATTTTTCTTGTCTTTTGGAGCAATAGTACATTTTGTTATACTATTTAAGTCTACTAAAGACTCTTCAGGGGTTTCACATACTTCACGTTGCGACACAACATTAGTAGCATAAAAACAAACTAATGTTATAACTAAAATAATTTTTCTCATACCTAAGGGGTTTAACATTTTTTCAATCAACTAATTATAGTTCATCATTTGTGAAAAACATGGCGTGCAAAGGTATTCTTTTTTTTATAGAAAATAAATTATTTTAACACTCTAATATTCAGAGTTATTTAAGCTAAAGTTCATAGGAAAGCTGTATGCTACACTTGTATTTTTTCCTTGTTGTTTTCCTGGTGTGAAGTTAGGGAGTAATAGTATAATTCTTTTTGCCTCATTTTTCAAAATCTCATGTACATTTACCCCTTCTGTTTTAATACCCGTTACTTTACCTGTTTCATCAATTACAAAACTAACTAACACCTCTCCCTCTATACCTTTATCCAAAGCTTCTTCGGGATAAACCAGTGTATTGATTATATGGTTTTGCATTTGATAATTAAAACAATCTACCTTATCCTTTAAAGGATCGCTGCATGATAAAAACGTAGGGATTTCATCTACTACATCAAAAGAAATAGCTTTCTTAGTTATTTTTCTTGTGATTGGAAATATATTATATAAGCGACATGTTGCTAAATCATTTGTTGTTTTTATAAACTTGATTTTGTTGGCTTCTATGCTATTGGCCAAACTAATAACTTTTTCAAAGTAAATACGCTTTCTTAAATATCTTCTACTAGAAATTGTAGTTACAACAACAGGTGTCTCCTCTTTCTTTTTTTCTACTAAACACTTGTCAACTACGTTTACATCTACTGAATGAAAATTTTCAGATGTACACTTCTCTTGTGCTATAGCCAATTGTAAGCCACAACACAGTAACAAGAGGGATATTATATTTTTCATCATGATCTATTCAGATTAACACATGGTAACTCAAAAGAGCGGACATTTCATCTAGCTTTAAATTTTATACTTAAAACTTTATGAATACTTGGCAAGTTAGCTGGTTAAATAAGGTTAAACTACTGACGTTGGATTTAAGCTTTCTTATTAACTGATTGATCTAATAAAAATCGTCTAGATTTTGTTTGTGAAGTTTTACTATTTTTCATTTTCAGGGGGATAAAATGGTTAAAAATATTAATTTACAATGCTTTATAAAATGTAGTAAAAACTACTTTAGCGATTATAAATATAACAAAAAAGAACTTAAAGTAGCAATTCTTTAAGTTCTTTTTAAGTTATGGTTGTGTTTTTTTACTGTAAAAAACTAATATTCTTGATATAAAAAATCATTATATGGAAAGCGCTGAATGTGTATTTTTTTTACTTCTTCATACACTTTATCTTTAAAGTTTTCTAAGTTATCTTTATTCAATGCTGAAATAAAAATACTTTCTGTTTCCAAATCATTCATCCATGTTCTTTTCCAATCTTCTAACGTGTAATGTTCTTTTGTTTTTTCTGTTATTAAATCATCTTCATCAATAGTTTCGTGAGTATAAGCGTCTATTTTATTAAATACCATAACTGTTGGCTTATCTTTACTATCTATTTCATCTAAAATTTTATTTACAGAAGCTATATGATCTTCAAAGTTTGGATGTGAAATATCTACGACATGTAATAATAAATCTGCTTCACGAACTTCATCTAAAGTAGACTTGAACGACTCTACTAATTGTGTTGGTAATTTTCTAATGAACCCAACGGTGTCTGTCATTAAAAAAGGAATATTTTTTATTACTACCTTTCTAACTGTAGTGTCTAATGTTGCAAACAGTTTATTCTCTGCAAAAACCTCACTTTTACTAACAACATTCATCAAGGTAGATTTACCAACATTGGTATATCCTACCAAAGCAACACGTACCATTTTCCCACGATTTTTTCGTTGTATGGACATTTGCTTGTCAATAGTTACTAATTTCTTTTTTAGCAACGAAATTTTATCTCGAATAATACGACGGTCAGTTTCTATTTCTGTTTCTCCAGGACCACGCATACCAATACCCCCTTTTTGTTTATCAAGGTGTGTCCACATTCTGGTTAATCGAGGTAATAAATATTGGTATTGTGCTAATTCTACTTGAGCTTTTGCTGAGCTTGTTTGTGCTCTACTTGCAAAAATATCAAGTATTAAGTTGGTTCTATCTAAAATTTTACAATCTAAAAAACGTTCAACATTTCTAAGTTGCGCAGGCGATAACTCATCATCAAAAATAGCTGTTCCAATATCATTGGAATCTATATAAGCTTTTACATCTTCTAATTTACCTGTTCCAATAAAAGTTTTTGGATGGGGTTTATCTAATTTTTGAACAAATCTCTTAACAGCAAATCCTCCAGCTGTAAGTGTTAAAAACTCTAGCTCATCAAGATATTCTTCTGATTTCTTTTCGTCTTGATGCTGGGTTATAATACCTATTAAAACCGCTTTTTCTGATATGGCTTCTCTTGTTTCTATCATACATTGCAAAAGTACAAATTTATCAATGCATGTATTTAACTTTCTTTTAGTATTAAAATCACTATATCAGCTTTTTCACCGTGTTTTTTAACATAGGTAAAACTTCTTTTTCAAACCATGGGTTTTTGGTCAACCAAAATCGATTTCTTGGTGATGGATGGGGTAATACAAAATACTGAGGCAAGTACTCTTCAAAAGCATTTACTGTTTCGGTGAGTGTTCGTTTTGCTTTCTTTTTCAAATAAT
This sequence comes from Tenacibaculum singaporense, assembly GCF_003867015.1. NCBI lineage: Bacteria > Pseudomonadati > Bacteroidota > Flavobacteriia > Flavobacteriales > Flavobacteriaceae > Tenacibaculum > Tenacibaculum singaporense. The sequence goes on along the minus strand of NZ_CP032548.1, from coordinate 901,912 downwards.
AGTTTTGAGCATACATTCCTATTAAAATAATCAGCTTAACTTCTGATATTTCTTTTAATAAAGGTTGATGCCACTGTGGAGCGCATTCTTTTCTTGGTGGTAAATCTCCTGTTTTTCCTTTTCCTGGATAACAAAAACCCATAGGTATTATTCCAAAGTTATTGGTATCATAAAACTCCTCATCAGTAACATCCAACCATTTCCTAAGCTGTTTTCCACTAGCATCATCCCAAGGAATCCCAGATTGATGTACTTTGGCTCCAGGGGCTTGACCTACAATAATGATTTTGGATTTTTTACTAGCAAGAACTACAGGATTAGGCTCTATATGTTTCTCACAAATCTTACAGTTTTTTATTTCATTTAACAGATTCTCCACACTGTAAATTTACTATTTATGTATAAAAAAACACTCGTTTACATCATAAAACGAGTGTTTTTTAAATTCTAACTATTTAAACCTTAATTATTAATTGCATAACTAGCACCATTACCTAAATCTGATAAAAATGCCATAATAGTTTTCATTAATTTTTTTCCTTTTTTGGTTAGTAGTTGTCTTTTCATTTTTTTAGATATTTTATTAATTTCCCTGAGGTAAAATTAACATACAACTACCTAGTATTCAATAGTGTTTATACCCTTTCCAATCTACAAAACCACTATTTTTCCTTCAGTTAAAAAAGGAGATTAGCACCAAAAATTAGTAAAAAGGTTTTATAAGATTTTTACAAAATCATCAAAAGCAACATAATAGGGCTTGTCTTTAAACACAGGTAAATCTACACTTTCTGCATTTGCTATACCTATGCCAGCATACCAAACCTTTGCATTTTGTTTTTCTGCGTGTTTTTTAAAAGTTTCCATCCACAATACATCATATTCTTGTGGAGACTGTATGTTGTTCGTAGTTTTTACTAATACAAAAATGGTAGACTCTCCTTTTTTAAACAACACAAATTGTGGATGCTTTTTCAACTCGCTATTTACTGCAACAAATTCATACCCCATTTCTTGCAGTTTTTTACCCACAATATTCATTCCTAAATTGTGAAGTTCTTGCTTAGTAAGTTCTTGCATTATTTACGTTTCTTATTGCGTTTGTTATAATTTTTATCTCCTCTTGTTTTTGGCTTTTTGTACTTCTTGGCAAGCTCTCTTCTATAAGAACCTCCTTGGTTTGTTTTTTTATTCTTTTCCTTTTTCTCGTGAAAAGCGGGACCTGGAATGTATTCTTGAGAAGTTCTGTTTTTATTTACTTCTCTTTCTTCTTTCGGACGCTCTTCTTCCGTTAATTGCTTGGTTATTTCAACTTGTTCTGGAATTTCTTCCTTTGGAATTGTGTAATCCATCAATTCCTCAATTCTTTGTTTTGCTTCCTGCTCTTTTTCCGTAGCGAATAAAATTGCTTTTCCCTCTCTTTCTGCACGACCAGTACGTCCTATTCTGTGCATGTAGTTTTCAGGAAAATGTGGTACATTAAAGTTTATTACATGCGTAACTTCCTCTAAATCTAATCCACGTGCAATTACATCGGTAGCTATTAAGATTCGTTTTTCTCCTTTGTTGAATTGTTCTATAGAGCGCAAACGGTAGTTTTGTGTTTTATTTGAATGAATTACACAGGCTTGTGATGGATATTCTTCGGCTACACAATCAAATAGTCTGTCTGCATTTCTTTTATTAGGTGCAAACACCAACACTTTACTAAACTCTGATTTATCAAATAATAAATAGTTTAATAAGTTGACTTTTGTATAAAAATTAGGAACATCATAGCTTATTTGCTGAATGTTATCTAACGGTGTTCCACTTACTGCAATTGCTATTTTATGTGGAGCAATAAAAAAATCATCAATTAATGCTTCAACATCCTCCGTCATCGTTGCTGAAAACATGATGTTTTGACGTCTTTGAGGTAATAAATCAAAGATGTTTAACAACTGAAAACGAAAACCCAAATCAAGCATTACATCTACTTCATCAATGACTAATTTTTGAATGGACTTTAATTTTAATACGTTACTTAACGCTAAATCGTACAAACGTCCTGGTGTGGCAACAATAATGTCAGCTCCTTGCATTACTGCTTCTTTATGGCGATTTAAATTAACTCCACCATATACACCTACAGTTCGTAAAGTGATGTATTTAGCTAGCTTTTCTATCTCTTCTACCACCTGAACCACTAATTCTCGTGTAGGTACTATTATCATCACCCTTGGGTGTTGTTGTTTTGAAAACTTTAAATCACGTAATATAGGCAGTAAGTACCCAAAAGTTTTACCTGTACCTGTTTGTGCAATCCCCACCACATCTTTTCCTGAACGAATTACAGGAAATGCTTGTTCTTGAATAGGTGTTGGATTTACGAAACCTAATTCTTCAATTGAATTTCTTAGTGGATTTGATAAGTCTAAATCTTGAAAAGTCGTCATTAACAATAATTTGATGCAAAGGTACAACCAATATTTTGTATATTTAAGGGAGTAAATCCTTTTTGATTATGGAAATACCTAAACGATTAGAACAAGCACTTATAAAGCTTTATAATGCTTTTCACAACGATGAATTGAATCCTGAATGTTGCTCAGCATGTGCGGTTGGAAATATATTAGACAATCGAGATAGTTGGAAACATCTCACGAATGGTCATGGCTCATTGCAACTAAGCTATGTGGGTAGGGTTCATCAAAATTTAGGTAGAAAATTTAATGGTTACACTCCGCTTGAATTACTACTGATTGAAAGGGTGTTTTTAGAAGCATGCGGTTTTACTGTTCCTTTATGTCATTATAATCCAAAACCTCAAAATCCGACCGATAAAGAAAGATTATTTAATGGTTTATACGCTGTAGTTTCACAACTATGTGAACTCGAAGGAATAGCTAACGTTATGGATTATGCTAGAGTTTTTGAATATGAGAGCGACAACCCAGTTTATAAGTTCGATGTAATTTATGAATAGCATTATTTTGCTAAAAACGTTGTTTTGCATTCATGACATTTAAATCTTCTCTTATTAAAGAATACTATCTTTTGAAATAAACTTCTTCTTTTTCTTCTTATAAATGTAGATTTACAATTTGGACAATTCATTGATTTGTTTGGTTTTTAATTTATTGTAAGTAGTAGTTCTACAAAATAAGCTTATTAAGTTTAACTGAAAGTTAAAAGTTTATAAACAGTTGAAAATTAATTATGAATGGTATTTTTTTAAGCACAAAAAAACCGATACAAATTATTTGTATCGGTTTTATAATATGATGTATTAAACACTATGTGTCTATCCTCCAAAGTCGTCAAAACGAATGTTTTCGTCATCTAGACCAAAATCTTCACCCATTTTTTGTACTGCTTTGTTCATTAATGGTGGTCCACAGAAATATAATTCTAAATCCTCAGGACTTTCATGCTTAGATAAATATTGGTCTATTACAACTTGATGAATAAACCCAACAAAACCATCTCCGCTTTCATCATTAATATCTTTTTTAACCTTCCAGTTATCTTCTTCTAATGGCTCAGATAATGCCAAGTAGAATTTAAAGTTTGGAAAGTCTTTTTCTAACGCTCTAAAGTAGTGAATGTAGAATAATTCTGCTTTAGAACGACCTCCGTACCAGTATGTTACTTTTCTACCAGTCTTTAAAGTTCTAAATAAATGATAAATATGTGAACGCATTGGTGCCATACCAGCTCCACCACCTACATATAACATCTCTGCATCTGAATCATTGATAAAGAATTCACCATAAGGTCCAGAAATAGTTACTTTATCTCCTGGCTTTTGATTAAAAATATACGAAGATGCCACCCCTGGATTTACATCCATCCATCCGCCTTTAGCACGGTCGAAAGGAGGTGTTGCTACACGAACATTTAACATGATTTCTCTTCCTTCTGCTGGATAAGAAGCCATAGAGTATGCTCTCTCTACAGTTTCCTCATTCTTCATTACTAATGGCCTTAGGTTAAATTTATCCCAATCAGCCTCAAATTTATCTGGTTCACCTGGATGATCTTGTGGATGTGCAGAAATATCCATATCAGCATATTTTACTTCACATGGTGGTATTTCAATTTGAATATACCCACCTGCTTTATAATCCATTTCTTCTGGAATCTCAACTACAAACTCCTTAATAAAGGTTGCTACGTTATAATTTCTTACAACAGTTGCTTCCCATTTCTTAATTCCGAAAATTTCTTCTGGAATAGAGATATCCATATCTTGCTTTACTTTTACCTGACATGCTAAACGGATACCGTGTTGTAATTCTTTACGTGTAAAGTGTGGTGTTTCTGTAGGTAAAGCTTCTCCTCCACCTGAATTTACATGACACTCACATTGTACACAAGAACCACCACCACCACAAGCTGATGGTAAAAAGATTTTTTCATTACCTAAGGTAGATAATAAAGTTCCTCCTGATGCTACTTCTATTGTTTTTTCACCATTGATTGTAATTTTTACAGGTCCAGATGGTGCCAATTTTTGCTTAACAAATAATAATAAAGCTACCAAAACTAAGATTACCGCTAAAAACGCTAATACTGTAATAGCAACTGTTCCTCCTGTGCTTACTTCTAAAAATACCATTATTCTGTAATTTCTTTAGTGTTATTAGCTAATTCTTCTGCCTTCTCTTCAGTCTTTTCAGTTTCCTCTACTACCTTTTCTTCAACTTCTTTCTTATCAACCTTAACTTCAGCAGTTTCTTCTTTTTTACCTGCATCATCACCTCCTGTTAACATTCCACCGAAGCTCATAAACCCGATAGCCATTAAACCTGTAATAATGAATGTAATTCCTAATCCTCTTAATGCTGGTGGCACTGATGAGTATCTGATTTTTTCACGAATAGCAGCAATTGCTAAAATTGCTAAAAACCACCCGATTCCTGAACCAATACCATACGTAAATGATAAACCTAATGTTGGAATTTCACGAGATTGCATAAATAAAGACCCTCCTAAAATTGCACAGTTTACTGCAATTAATGGTAAGAAAATACCTAAAGAGTTATATAATGCTGGCGCAAATTTTTCAACTATAATTTCTACTAATTGTACCATGGTTGCAATTGTTGCAATAAACATGATAAACGACAAGAAACTTAAGTCATAATCTACATATTCTTCTCCTAACCACTTTAAAGCTCCAGGTTGTAATAAGTATTGATCTAACAACCAGTTTACTGGTACTGTTACTGCTAATACAAAGATTACAGCAGCTCCTAAACCTACGGCTGTTGATACTTTTTTAGATACAGCAAGGTATGAACACATTCCTAAGAAGGTAGCAAATACCATGTTATCTATAAATATCGATTTGAAAAATAATTCTATATGTTCCATATTTTTATAGTATTTAGTATTGAGTAGTTAGTATTGAGTTTATTGATAGCATCTCAATTCTCATATCTAACGTCTCATTACTATTTTAATCTTCTACTAATGCTTTATTTCTTGTACGTTGTACCCAAATAATAATACCTACAACGATTAATGCCATTGGTGATAATAACATAAATCCGTTGTTTTCGTATCCTAAAGCATACAATCCTGTTTTCTCGATAGGATCACCTAACACTTTAAATCCTAATAAAGTACCTGAACCGAATAACTCTCTAAAGAATCCTACAATAATTAAGATTACTGCATATCCTAAAGCATTTCCTATTCCATCTAAAAATGATCTCCATGGTCCGTTACCTAAAGCAAATGCCTCAAAACGTCCCATAATAATACAGTTGGTAATAATTAACCCAATAAATACCGATAAGGTTTTACTTAAATCGTACGCAAACGCTTTTAGCACTTGGTCTACAATAATTACTAAGGTTGCTACTACGATTAACTGTACAATAATTCTAATTTTTGATGGAATAATATTTCTCATTAACGAGATTACTACATTCCCTACTCCTAATACAAATAATACCGATATAGACATTACAATAGAAGCTTTTAACTCTGCTGTAATTGCTAGTGCAGAACAAATACCTAATACCTGAATTGTAATTGGGTTATTATCTGCTAATGGATCAGTAATTAATGCTGCGTCTTTTTTTGATAAAAGTCCCATAATTATTTTAATGTTTTAAAGTAAGGTACGTATAATGCTAATTCTGATTTAAGCATTGCAGCTACCCCGTCACCAGTAATAGTTGCTCCTGCAATTGCATCTACCTCGTTATCATTTTTATCTTCATTCTTTGGATCGTTATTAGATTTAGATACTGCAATTCCTTTAAAAGAACCGTTGCTCATTAAATCTTCTCCAATAAAATCGTCCATAAAGTAACGTTGCTTAATGTTAGCCCCTAAACCTGGTGTTTCTCCTTTGTGATCGAAGAAAACTCCTTGAACTACCATGTTTTTATCCATTGCAACATATCCCCAAATAGCATCCCAAAGACCCTTACCTCTAATTGGAGCGATATAGAAAGTTTTTCCTTCCTTTTCACCTACAAATAATGGTAATTTTCTTGTTTTTCCTTCTTTAGCTGCTGTTTGTTGCTTTTTTACATCAATTAAATACGCTTTAGCGTCTTCAGAAACGTTATCTCCTTCAATTACTAATTGTTTTTTAATGTATTTAGCAAACTCGTCTGCTACTTTATCTTTTGAAACAAACTCTACACTTGTTTCATCGTTTTCGTTTACACCCATTGCATACAAAATGTTTTGCTGCTTCTCGATACGCTTGTTAGCGTCGATTGTTGGGCGAAGTGATGACGCTGTAAAAGCTAACAACGCACCCACTACTAGTACCATTCCTATTGCGAATACTACCGTATATACATTACTATCTGTCTTCTTACTCATAATTAGGCAGTTTTAGCTTTTAAACGTTTTAATCTTCTCTTAACATTACCTTGAACTACGTAATGATCAATTGTTGGAGCAAATACGTTCATTAATAAAATCGCTAACATTACTCCTTCTGGATATGCTGGGTTGAATACACGAATCATAATCGAGATAAATCCGATTAAGAAACCATAAATCCACTTTCCTTTGTTAGTTTGTGATGCTGTTACTGGATCAGTTGCCATGTATACTGCACCAAATGCGAAACCTCCAATTAATAAATGTTTCCAAAAATCTAAACTCATTAATCCGTAAAACTTACTTGTTTCACCAACCCATCCCATATCAACTACTTGGTTAAAGATGAATCCCATTACTAAAGCTCCGATTACTGAAGATAACATAATTCTCCAGCTTCCAATCTTTGTAAAGATCAAGAATAAAGCTCCTAATAAAATTAATAATGTTGATGTTTCTCCTACTGAACCTGGAATAAACCCAAAGAACATATCAGAAACTGAATAGTTTAATGGTTGTGACTGTGCTAAACTTCCTAAGATTGTTTCTCCTGAAATAGCATCAGCTGTTCCAGCAGCTTCTACAGCTCCTTGAACCCATACTTTATCTCCAGACATCCATGTTGGATATGCGAAGAATAAGAATGCACGAATTGTTAAGGCTGGGTTTAAGATATTCATCCCAGTTCCTCCAAATACTTCTTTACCAATTACTACTCCAAATGCTACCGCTACTGCTAACATCCACAATGGTAAATCTACAGGTACGATTAACGGAACTAACATTCCTGTTACTAAGTATCCTTCTTCTATCTCATGTCCTTTGATTATACAAAAAATAAATTCTATTGCTAAACCAACAACATACGATACAATTACTAATGGTAATATTTTAACTAAACCGATTAGTAAGTTATCCATATTCCAAAATTCTCCAGAAAAGAAACCAGTTGCGTTTGAAACGGCTTCTATTTGAAGATTATGCTGATATCCTGCATTAAACATACCAAATATTAAACATGGAACTAATGCCATGATTACTGTATTCATTGTACGTTTAAGATCATCTGCCGACTTAATATGAGTTCCTCCATGAGTAGTCTCATTCGGCATATATAAAAATGTATGAAAACCATTAAATAGCGGAGCTATTTTAGTTCCTTCATACTTCTTTTTTAAATTATGTAAGTTTTGTTTTAAGCCCATATCTTATCCTAATTCTTCTCTCATTAAATCTAATCCTTCACGAATTATTTTTTGGTGAGGTTGTTTCGACACACAAATAAATTCTGTTAACGCAAAATCTTCTGGTGCAATTTCGTAAGCTCCTAATCCTTCCATTTCGTCAAGATCTTTATACATACAAGCTTTTAATAATTGCATCGGATAGATATCTAACGGAAAAATTTCTTCATAAGAACCTGTTACTACAAATGCTCTATGCTCTCCGTTAGTATTCGTATCTAAGTCATATTTTTTCTTTGGGTTTAACCAAGAAAAAGTTAATGCTCTAGAAGTAGATATTTTATTAAAAACTGGCTTATTCCACCCAAATAATTCATAGTCATCTCCTTCTGGGATAGCTGTAATTAAGTTATCGTAGTATCCTAAGAAACCATCTTCTTTAACTTCTAAACCACTTAAAACATTTCCACTAATTACACGAGCATTATTAGCGTCTAAATTTCCTTTAACAACATCAGCAATTTGCGCTCCTGCTTTTGCAGTTACGTACTGTGGTTTGTTAAACTTAGATCCTGCTAATGCAATTGTACGAGTAACATTAAACTTTCCAGTTAATAACAACTCTCCTATTACCACTAAGTCTTGAGGTGTAACTACCCACACAACTTCTCCTTTGTTAATAGGATCAATTTGTGCTATTTGAGTACTTACATTCCCTACTGGGTGTGGCCCTGAAACTTTATGTAGCTCAACTCCTTTCACATCTTTAAACGGTGATAGTGTTGAGTTTTTAGCTACAGAAACATGTACTTTACCTGCTGTTAATTTTGTTAACGCTGTTAAAGCTGCTTGTAATTCTGCTTCTTTGCCTTTTAACGCATAATCATAATCGGCTGCTAAAGGTGCACTTGCATAGGCTGATACAAAAATTGCTTTTGGTGCTTGATTAGGGTTTGCAACCACGTCGTACGGACGTTGTTTTACAAACGGCCAACAACCTGAAGCAAACAAGTGGTTTTTCACCTCTTCCCCAGACATTGCGTCTACATCTTTCTTACCAAAATCTTTGTATTCCTGCTGTGCATCAGCAGTGATTTTAATTGCTAAAACTTTTCTTCGTGCTCCACGAACGATTTCTGTAACTTTACCACTAACAGGACTAGGGAATAAAATACGCTCATCACTTTTTGAATAAAAAAGTGCTTCACCTGCTTTTACTTCTGTACCTTCTTTTGCTAAAATTTTAGGAATAACGCCGTGAAAATCATCTGGCTTTACTGCAAACACACTACCTAATTGAAGTTCGGTAGTTACCTGTTCTGCCTCGCCAACTAGCTTGATATCCAAGCCTTTCTTAATACGGATGTCTTTTGACATAGGAACTGATTAATTTGATTTTCTTAAAAAACACGCAAATTTAAAAATTTTGAATCCCTTTGCAGAACAAAAACATTTTTATCTTTACGAAACCTTATTATTTATATTTATTCTAAATAAAAACCTTGTCTTTGGCTTATATTTTGATACTTTTGTTACATCATGATAAAAAAAGAACTATCCTTAATTGCCTTTTTATTAGTTGTTTCGACCTTTGCTCAAAACATAAAGACTATACAATTACGACCTAAAAATAACCCCAATTTTTATGCTCCAATTACTCGTTTAGGTGATGTTTTAAAATTGTCTTTTGACGATTTAGACGCTGACAGTAAACAGTACCAATATAAAATTGAGCACATGACTCATGACTGGAAGCCTAGCTCAATGACAAGCAACCAATATATTGAGGGTTTTGAACAAAACGAGATTATCAATTTCAACAATTCTTTTAACACACTTCAACCTTACACACACTACTCTGTAGAAATCCCAAATCAAAATACAATTATCACCAAAAGTGGTAATTATCTAATTTCTGTTATAGACGAAAACTACGAAGTTGTTTTTACCAGACGCTGTGTGTTTTACGAAGATATTACTACTGTTGGTGTTGCTGCTTTTAGAAGTAGAAACGCAGCAACAACCAACCAACAACAAACCGTTCAATTTTCTGTTAATCACCCGGGGTTACAAATCAATACGCCGTCACAAGAAATTAATGTTGCATTATTTCAAAACCATAATTGGAATACTGCTATTACCAATCTCCAACCTATATTTATTAAACCTCAGCAATTATTATACAATCACACTATAAAAACTAATTTTTGGGGTGGAAACGAGTTTTTAAATTTTGACACAAAATTTATACGAAACTCTAGTTTAAATGTTGCTAGAGTAGAACGCAAAGACTTATACCACAGCTATCTTTACACTGACGAGCCTCGTACTGATAAAACATACACTTACAACCCTGACATCAATGGACAATTTGTTGTAAGAACCACAGAACGCGATGTTCTTGACGATAGAGATAATACCGAAGCTGATTATTCTTTAGTTCATTTTTCTTTAGAAGTTTTTGAACCTTACGATAACAAAGATGTTTATGTGTATGGTGCATTTAACAATTACGAACTGTCTGAAGAAAACAAAATGATTTACGATTCCTCTCAGAGAATTTACAAAGCTACACTTCCTTTTAAGCAAGGCTTTTATAACTACAGTTATGTTACTTTAGACAGCAACAAAAGCATTGACCTACATGAAATTGACGGTTCTTTTTACCAAACCGAAAATGAGTACACTGTAATTGTTTACTATAAGCCTTTTGGTGAAATTTATGACAGAGTAATTGGTGTAGGTTATGTTTTTTTTAATCAAAACAGGTAAGGTATACATAGAAACATTGACTAAAAACTGAAAAAGAACTATCTTTATCATATGTTTCAACAAGTAACAAAAGGCATTAAAATCTCTGTAAAAACATCTTTTAGAGGCTCTGTATACAGAGGACATCGACAGTACTATGCTTTTAGTTATTATATTTCTATAGAAAATAAATCGAAAGACACCGTAAAGCTACTAGAGCGTTTTTGGGTTATTTTTGATGCTCTTAACAACACTGAATATGTAGAAGGCGAAGGTGTTGTTGGAGAAACACCAACTTTAAAACCTAACGATATTTATAATTACAGATCTAATTGTTTTTTACTCTCTACCATAGGCGCTATGGGTGGAAACTATAAAATGATTAACATAGAAACACTTGAAGAATTTTTAGTAATTATTCCTACTTTTCAACTAACCACTACTGCTATTTTAAACTAATGATTAAAAAAAATAAAGTTCCAGTTGTAAGAGATGCTAACTGTTTAAACTGTGGACATCCTTTTACTAATAATGAAAAATTTTGCCCTGAATGTGGGCAAAAAAATAGAGGAAAAAAAATTACTCTAAGCGTTTTTCTTCGTGAGCTTTTTGCTGGTTTCTTTTCCTTAGACACTAAATTTTGGCGAACACTTATCCCTTTATTAATAAACCCTGGTAAAGTTTCAAAAGACTACATCGAAGGCAAAAGAGTAAGATATACCAATCCGTTTCGGTTTTATTTAGCTACTTCTATTATCTTTTTTTTAATTATAAGTTTAACTGATAACTATAAGAAATTTGAAGAATTAAGAATTGGTAAATCTTCGAGTATTAATTCTCAAATTAATTTAAACAATGACAATAGCGATGCTATTGAAGTAGATCTTGACTCTATTCAAGATGTAGTTTTCAAACAACTTGAAGAACAAGACTCTATAGAAGCTAAAAAGACACTTACCAAACTTGATTCCACATCAGCTTCATATAATTCTGAACAAAAACTAATCAAAGCTAACTCTAATGATTCTTTCGGGCTCGTAAAATTTATGAAATTTCAAAAGACGCATCCTAAAGTACCAATTGACGCTGCTTTGGACAGCCTGAAATTGGAGAAAAATTTCAGCAATCGCTTTTGGTATTCACGTGCAAAAGTTTTTAACTCAGTCTTTTTAAACAAAGATGAAACAAAAAAGTTTTTCCGTCAAATACTATCGTATGCTTCTATCGCACTATTTATACTTCTACCTATATTCACTTTATTTTTAAAGTTTATTTACCTTAGAAGGAGGTATACATATGTAGAACATCTTGTTTTTGTATTTCATGTACAAACCGTACTCTTTCTGCTGTTTTCTATTTTTTATATTATAGACTTTTTTAAACACTCTAGCAGCTTCCTGCCTGTTTTCTTACTACTCTTCATGATTTATTTATTTATAGCCATGAAAAGATTTTACAATCAGGGGTATTTTAAGACATTTATAAAGTACACACTAGCTAACACTATGTTTTTTATACTAGCAATGCTAGGATCTATTGCTATCTCGTTTGCTGCCTTTGCTTTATATTAATTTAATAGTTGTAAGAAAAAGTTTTTTGAAGTGTCTTTTAACTCTACAGTTCCTTTTAACTGATTGTTATTAGTTACCAACAGTTGTATTGTATTTACTTTATCCAGGTATTCGCTTTTAAAAGAATAAATACCCCTGTCTTTTTGTTGATAGTCAGCAACATTAAACAGGAGATAAAACTTATTACTTCCATCGGTTTCTTTGGCTAACTTTTTCCTCTTTACGGAAGCAAATTTTAAGCCGTTTTCTTCACAAAAGCTATAAGTAGTAAACAAAGGCATTAATGTTAATAAATCTTCATTCTCAACCCTCTTTATCACTTCCTTTTCTTTTAGATAGTTACATAAATCTTCTCCTTGCAACTCTAAAGTTACCTCAGGGGTAATTGTATTCTGAATTTCCTTTTTTTCTATCTTATTAAAATCATCATCATACTCATAAGTTACAATGGTATCTGATTTCTCTATAAAAGAAGTAAGATTCCCCTCAACTACTCCGTTCCATCTATTAATAACCGAATCTAATGACAATGTTGTAAGTTTTTTGAACTTTTTCTTTAGATTTTTATCTAATTCATTAGCCACTATTTCGGTATTTAGCTTTCCTGACACACTTATTATCGAACTACCTACTGATGTTGCTTTAAAAGGCTTAAACAAGTTCTTTTTCTTATTCAATTCGCCTTGAATTCTTAAACTCCCTCCATCAACAACGAACTCAAAAAAATCTCCTTTTAAAGTGCTTACAGTCAAAGGCGCTTCACTCTTCTTTATTTTATCAAAAATTAAATCGCTTTCAGAAAAATAACTTTTATGATTTAATGCCAATAATAACTCGGATGATACTTGTGCCTCTTTATCTTTTTTTAATAACACTTGCAAAAAGTTATCTTTTACTACACAACTTATTATTCCTTTACTATAAACTGTAGTTTTACTAACATTTTTCGCCGTAAACTTTTCTTCTTTTAAAGCTTCTATAAAATTTTGCTTTACAGATATTGGACTACTAATAAAAAAGTCTTTAAACTCTCGTGTATTGGTATATAAAAACAAACTAGCAGGCACTTCTACCTCATCCAACAACGTTGTTTTCTTTTCTTCTTTTGAAGCTGAAGACTTCTTAAAGTCTAACTGAGAAAATGGGTGCTTTAAAAAACTAAGAAGTATGTTATACTCTATTTCTCGAAGATTGAGATAGACTATAGTTTCAGCTGAAGTTGGTACTTTTTTTGCATAAATTACGGTTGGATTATATCTAAAAAACCCAACCGTAACTATAATACAGCATACTATTATAAGTATATATGCTATTCTTTTTATCATTTAGCTTACTTCGCTACTGCATTGATAAATTCTAACAATAATTTTAAGGTATTTTCTTCTGTTCCTTGTGTAGAGATTTTTAATTCAGAAGAAATGGTATTTCCTTTCATTCTAGACACTCTAAAGACTCCGTCGTTTAAATTATCTGTAGAGAATCGCATTGCTTCCTTTTCAGATTTGCTCATCCATTCATTAGGAATCTTATTTAAAACCGCATTTACATCAACATAAAACACTGTTGAGTTATCTCTAACTAATTTACTGTGCTTTTTAGTATTAAAGTTATTATTTCCTCTAGCAATACTTAACGCATTCGTTTCTGAGGTTGTTAAGTACAATACATCATTTTTAACTACAGAATATAGATTAAATGGTATATCAGACTTTTTTGTTTTAAACTTTACTACGTTATTTTTAATCTCAACTGCTTTATGCTTTTCTCCTAACTTGAAAAATTTATTCAATAAGTCTTCCTCTTTAGAACCAATCATTAACGTAAAATCAGGAACGAATTCTTCCTTAGTTTTCGTTACTTCTTTACGCTTATAATCTTCATCGTACTTGTAAGTAGTATATTCTACTTCTTCTTTAGAAAAATCATTCAACACTAAAAGAGCATCACCTGTAATTAATCTTCCAACAGCTTCTTCATCTATAACTAAAGAAAATAAATCTCCTACAATTTCCATTTCTTCTTGAAACTTAGGCAAAATACCTCCGTACATCTTGTTCAATAATTCAGGATATTGCTTTAATGTTTCTTCAGTATCTATAGAAATACTCCAAAATGCTAATGCTTTATCGTGATCAAAACTATTTACTAAATTACGGCTCATTCTTTTATTATAAATCTTTTTAAAAGACTTCTTCATATCTGGGCTAACCGACATATCTAATAAAATTCTTGCATCGCTTTTATCAAAAAATAAATTAGCAGTTACTTCTTCAACTCCATAAATGTTTTGATTTCCTCCTTCAGCATACAAAGGATACAAAGAGCTACCAAAAGATTTAAATAAATCTGTCATTAACATACCATAATTACGAACCCAAAGCGTTGCTGATGCATTTTTCTTTTTACTCTTTTGATACTTTGCATTAGAAGCAATAGAACTGATAACATTCTTATTAAATAGGTCTAACACATACTTTTTTGTCCAACCTTTACCTATTCTTTTTCTAAATGAATAACCGTACTCTTTTTCCTCCTTTAGTTTATCCAAACGTTCTTTGTGAGTTGAGAAATAACCTCTAGAAACATCTCCATGCACTAACAAAAGATAATCGTCATTCCAAATTCTAATATCGCTACGCCCTTCAATAATGTTGTAGCCTTCCATTCTTCTTATCTTCTTCTTATTTCGCTTACTTAACATTGATTCAAACAACTCTCTATCTTTCAACTCCACATAAAAGTTATGATATGAAATACTATCTGTCTTAGTAAAGAAATAATAAGCATTCGATTTAATATCTATACCTGCATTAGCAACTGAAGACACTTTATCTTCTTCTCTTCTTCTATTAACATCCTTTAAAATCTCTTTTCCAATAGCACTTTCATCTATATCTGATACTTTTATTAACTTAAATAAATTTTCTGCGTTTGCAGAAACTAACACATCTACATTGTTAGGTATTTTAGACTCTAATTTCTGAGCCTGAATCGCTGTAAGTGTGCTTAATAAAAATAGTGTAGCAATAATTTTTTTCATTCTAAATTTAATTCTCTAATTGTATTTTATTTTTGATTGTTTGCTTGTTTGCTATAATGTCTTGTGCTTGTAGATGCAGCATAATAGCTTTTTTGCTTTTTGATATTCTTGCTTGATTATTCTCTGTTGATTTTATCGGTGTTTCAAACCTATAAACGCTAGTATAAGTTGCAGTTTCAAACACTTTACGATCTTGATTTTTTGTTTTTCTAAACTCTTTTCCTAAATCAAAATGATGACTGCGTGTAAATGTTTTACTTTTTTCATTAAAGGTAAAATGTTTATTTTTTTTGATAGCTTCTATGTGTTTCTTTGAGCTAAAATTAGCTATTACCTTATTTAAAGCCTCCACATTATCAAAATCACACGAAACCGTAACAATAAACTCATTAAAATCTAACGTGTTTTTTACGTTATGAACTCCTTTTGTTCCTTTAATTTTAGAAACAATTTCTTGTACTTTTTTTCTTATGGTTACTTTTGATGGTACTTTGTAGCCATTTATACTATCGAGCAACATTATAGAGGCTAACTTTGTTTTACTTTTACTTAGATTAATAGTTAAAACAGCACTTCCAGAACCGTCTTTATTAAAAGTTACCTCTTCAACGAACTCGAAACAACTTGTGAATAAGAAAATAGAAATTACAGAAAATAGTAGCAGTAATCTTTTATTCATAAAAACTTTTTTGCAAAGATATTAAATAGCTTTTATTACAAGCGAATGATTTCTGCCTCTATTTTGTTAATATTTGAATGTAAATCGTAGTAACTCATGCTAAGTTGTTTTTCATTTTTTATTACTGAAGTTACACTAACAGTTTCTACATTATGACGCTTCATTTTTAATGATATTTCTTTACTACCTCTTGTTTCATCCTGATGAAAGTTAACAATATCCGATTGATGAAACTCTTTATTTTCCGATAACCAATCTGCAAACCACTCTTTTCTTAGCTGTTTCATTTCATCAGTATATAGTGTAGATGATGACCAGATTTTAGGAGTTTTATCTAGCTCTTGAAAATGTTTCCCTTTTACATCCCAAACCAACTCATACGCTTTTAATTCCGAAGCCCAATCAACTAATACGATGGTAAAAGGCTCAATTCCTTCAAAATCAAAATGATTAATTATTTCAACAGGGTCTTCAACCTTTAATAGTTGTTTTACAATAACTCCTCTACTCATTCGGTATGACTCTGCTCTTTCATGTTTTGTAAAGCCCCCATTTAACAAGCAAATTAATCTGTTTTTTTCACTTAACCCTATCCATGTACCTCCTGCCAATTCATCTTTCGGATAGGTTAATTTTATCCCGTCTTCAACATATGTTTTTGGTGCAATCGTTTTTCGTTTCGGGTCTTCATCTCTATTTGAAGTTAATATAAAATTTTTATTCCCTAAGGGTAAATAAGTTACCGTACACATATTGTTTTCCTTTTATATAATTCCAGCCTTATGTCCATTTAAATATTCCTAAAATAACCGTAACTTTGTCATTTAAGAAAGTTCATTATTGGGCTTTTTCAATAACAAAGAAAGAAATTTAATTCAACAAACAACATACAAATGGGAAAAGGATTTTTTCACGTACCAACTGCCATTAACGAACCAGTAAAAGGATATGCTCCTGGATCTACAGAGCGCGAAGCTGTTTCAAAACAATACAAAGAATATTTTAACGGATCTGTTGATGTACCAATGTACATTGGTAACGAAGAAGTTAGAACAGGAAATACTCGTAATATGACTCCTCCTCACGATCACCAACACGTGGTAGGGCAATATCATATTGGAGATAGATCTCATGCTGAAAAAGCGATTGCTAATGCTTTAGAAGCTCGTACTGAGTGGGCGCAAATGCCATGGGAACAAAGAGCTGCTATCTTTTTACGTGCTGCTGAGTTAATTGCTGGTCCTTACCGTGCAAAGATTAATGCTGCAACAATGATTGCGCAATCTAAAACAGTTCACCAAGCTGAGATTGATGCTGCTTGTGAGTTAATTGACTTTTTACGTTTTAACGTAGAATATATGTCTGAAATTTACAACGAGCAACCAAACTCTGACGACGGAATTTGGAACCGTGTTGAGTACCGTCCGTTAGAAGGATTTGTATACGCAATTACTCCATTTAACTTTACTGCAATTGCTGCAAACTTACCTGCATCAGCTGCAATGATGGGGAACGTTGTGGTATGGAAACCATCAGATAGCCAAATTTTCTCTGCAAAAGTAATTGTAGATGTATTTAAAGAAGCTGGTGTACCAGACGGTGTTATCAACGTAATTTATGGTGATCCTGTTGAAATTACTGATGTAGTTTTATCTTCTCCTGATTTTGCTGGAATCCACTTTACAGGTTCTACTTATGTATTTAAGGAATTATGGAAAAAGATTGGTGAAAACATTCACACTTACAAAACATACCCAAGAATTGTAGGAGAAACTGGTGGTAAAGATTTTATCATTGCACATCCTTCTGCAAACCCAAAACAAGTAGCTACAGGTATTTCTCGTGGTGCTTTTGAATTCCAAGGTCAAAAATGTTCTGCGGCTTCAAGAGTATACTTACCAAAATCGTTAGCTGAAGAAACCTTAAACTATGTAAAAGAAGATATCGCTTCTTTTAAAATGGGTTCTCCAGAAGACATGAGCAACTTTATTACTGCCGTAATTCACGAAGGTTCATTTGATAAGTTAGCAAAGTATATTGACCAAGCAAAAGCTGATGCTGATGCAGAAATTATTGCTGGTGGTAACTACGATAAATCAAAAGGATACTTTATTGAGCCAACTGTTATCTTAACTACAAACCCTAAATACACTACTATGGAAACTGAATTATTCGGCCCTGTAGTAACTATTTATGTTTACGAAGATGCTGATTGGGCTGATACTTTACAATTAGTTGACGGAACTTCTGAGTACGCATTAACTGGTGCTGTATTCTCAACAGATCGTTATGCAGTTGCTGAAGCTACTAAAGCTTTAGAAAACTGTGCTGGTAACTTCTATGTAAACGATAAGCCAACAGGTGCTGTAGTAGGACAACAACCATTTGGTGGAGCAAGAGCTTCAGGAACGAACGATAAAGCAGGATCTGCTCAAAACTTATTACGTTGGGTATCTCCTCGTTTAATTAAAGAAACTTTTGTTTCTCCTGTAGATTATCGTTACCCATTCTTAGGATAAAATATTCCGATTACGGAAATTTACTATAAGTTAAAAGCAACCTCAATGAGGTTGCTTTTTTATTTGTTTTCAAACAGAATTCAATTAATTTCGTTTAACACATATTAGTGTTTAGAAAAAATGAATTACAAAGAAATACTTGAAACTGTATATCAAAAAATAGCTCCTATTGAAAATGTAGGAGAGTTAGCTACCTATATTCCTGAATTAGCTACGATTAATTCTGAAAAATTTGGAGTGCATATTTCAACTGTTGCAAATACTAACTTTGGTTTGGGAAACTTTCAAGAAAAATTCTCTATTCAAAGTATTGCTAAAGTATTATCACTTTGTTTGGCATATAAACATCTTGGTGAATCTATTTGGGACAGATTGGGCGTAGAACCTTCAGGTAACAGTTTCAATTCACTTGTTCAATTGGAAACAGACAATGGTATTCCTAGAAATCCGTTTATCAATGCTGGTGCTATTGTAATTGCCGATATTTTAATTAGCAGTTTAGTAAATCCGAAGGAAGATTTATTGAATTTCATCAAGAGCCTTTCTAAAAATAAAGACATTGACTACTCTGCAAAAATTGCAGCCTCTGAAAAATCGGTAGGATACAGAAATGTTGCCTTGTGTAATTTTATTAAGTCCTACGGAAACATATACAACGACCCTGAAGTGGTGCTTGATTTCTATTTCGACTTATGTTCGCTGGAATTGACTTGCGAACAGCTTTCTGAATTATTTTTCTTCTTAGCCAATAACGGACAAACCAGACAGGGCGAGCAAATATTAACCAAAAGCCAATCCAAAAGAATCAATGCTTTGATGCAAACCTGTGGTTTTTACGACGAATCTGGTGAGTTTGCTTTCAAAGTTGGACTTGCAGGCAAAAGTGGTGTTGGTGGTGGTATTATTGCCATACACCCTAACCAATATGCGATTGCTGTATGGAGCCCTAAATTGAATAAAAAAGGAAATTCGTATAGAGGTATGCGCTTTTTAGAAGAGTTTACCACCCTTTCTGAACAATCTATTTTTTAGGTTGATTCTTGCTCTAATTTAAACTAACTTCGCTAACGTTGAACTTACACCATTATTCAACCAATACAAACAAAAAATTCATGAATGTTAAATTTCTAAGAACCCAAAAACATCTTACTCAGGAAGAACTTGCTGAGAAGTCTGGGGTTTCCATTAGAACAATTCAACGAATAGAAGCAGGTCAAGAACCAAAAGGATATACTGCAAAAGCACTTTCTAAAGCACTTGGCGTAGATTTAGCTACCATAAGTAATATAGAAAAACCAAAAGAAGCCATAAACTACTCGTTAGTTAAGCTAATCAATCTTTCTTCAGCATTTGTATCCTTTATTCCATTATTAAATATTATAGTACCATTGGTTATTATGTATTTTGGTAAGCAAAAAAATACTCTTACCAAACAAATCATCTCTCTCCAAATTTTATGGACCATCACTTCAACAATAATTTTTTTCCTCGCAGGATCACTTAAACTTTCACTATCTCTTTCTCGTCTTTTCTCTCTTTGGGTTATGATTTTTCTAATTCTAATAAATATCATTTTAATTATTATAAACACCGCCTCTATCGATAAAAACAAGAAACTGTACTTTAAGCTCAACTTTAGCTTCATATAAAGAGATTGTACTGTTTTTGGGCTATTGTCGTGAGGTTGACGCATTATTGTCAGGCTAGTTTTTATGAATACAGTAGCATCATTTATGACTTTTGCACAACAAAAAACATAAAAATGAACAAAACATATTTCTGTAGTATTCTATTACTTATTTTCACAAGTTCTATTTTACAAGCTCAAAAAAAAGCTCAATCAACAACTCTTTATTCAAGAATAGATAACTACCTAACCAAAGGAACACAAAATGGCTTTTCAGGAGCTGTTTCTGTAATTAAAAAAGGGAAAGTCATCATCAATAAAGGTTATGGATTAGCCAACAAAAACACTCAAACACTTAATAATCCAAACACAATTTTTGATATCGGCTCTAACACAAAGCAATTTACCGCAACCGCAATTTTGAAACTTGCTGAATTGGACAAACTAAAATTAACAGATTCATTAAGCCAGTTTTTCCCTAACTTACCTATAGATAAAAGAGGTATTACAATTCACCAATTATTATCACATACCGCTGGTTTTACAGAAACTATTGGTAGGGATTTTGACAAAATCGAACCAAAGCAATTTTTTGAAAAACTTTTTGCGAGTGATTTATTGGCTAAACCTGGTGAGAAATATTCTTACTCAAACGTAGGCTATAGTATCTTGGGGAGAATTATAGAGTTGGTTACTGGTCAAACCTATGAAGCTTTTTTAAACCAGTATCTATTTAAACCTGCTGGAATGAAACAAACAGGATATCTCTTACCAAAATGGGATATCACGCAACTATCTCGTAGTTATAATAGAGGTATTATTGATAGCAAATCACCCATTATTCAATATCAGAAAGACGGAGAAATTTCTTGGCATTTAAAAGCAAATGGAGGAATCAATTCTACTCAAAATGACATGTTACTTTGGCACAATGCGCTCAAAAAAAATAAAATCATATCAAAAAAATCATTTAAAAAACTAACCGCTCCACATGCTGATTACCCTAGCGGAAAGTTAAGTTATGCATATGGATGGACGGTAAAAACTTTAAAAAACAACACCAAAAGAATAGCCCATAATGGTTCTAATGGAGCCTATGCTCATTCTATTATTTGGTTTCCTAAAGAAGACATCTATGTTGTCTATGCAACCAATGCAAACAGCTCAGAAGTAGAATTCGTTGCTTATGCAATTGCAAAAATAATTCTAGATAAAAACTATACTCCAAAACCAATTAAGAACAATGTATATTCGTACGCCATAAACTATATCAGACAACATACAATAGAAGATTCAGAAAACCTCATTGTATTGCTTAAAGAAAATTATGCTGATGATTTTACAAACTCTAGACTTTTAAACTCTATCGGGAACATCTTATTGATGTTGAATAAAAATACTGACTGGGCACTGGAAGTTTTTAAAATAAATACTCAGTTACATCCTAAAGATGGTAATATTTGGGATTCCTTGGGTGATGGTTATAAAGCTAACAACATGAAAGAGGATGCTATTAAAAGCTACCAAAAGGCTATTGAATTGGGTTATAAAAATTCACAGCAGAAATTAGAGAAACTAATAAAAAATTAAAATGTTATTATTTACAGATTACTATACTATTTTCTGAGCAGTCTATTTTTTTAGAAGGTCAAAATAATATCTTTTTCTTCTTTGATTTTAGCTTTAATTTTTAATAGATTCGCTCTAACAAAAATGAATATGAATAATTAAAAATTGAACACTATGAAATTAAAAATTTTATTAGGGCTAATTGCATTATTTACTTTTACACAAGTCTCATTAGCTCAAAAAATTAAACTAAAAAAAGGAAAAGTATTATTAGACGGAAAAGAAATTCTAAAATATGAAAGAGAGGATTTTGGTGTTTATCAAATCCATTTTTATTCTTTAGATTCAGATGATGAAATTCTATTTTTTAAAAGAAATGATAATGAAACATCTAGTTATTTTGATGACGATTACACTCAAATTAAGTTTTTAGGTTTTAAAAAGTCATTGGAGATAAAACAAAAAAAGTCTTGGAAAAAATATTTGTTATGGCTAATAAAAAAGAAAGTTCTAGATAAAAACGGAAAATTAAATGAAGATAAAGCTGATGACTTAATTGAAAATTATGATGAGAACATAACCGGTAGAACCATTAGATATTAACAAGAAATTTTACTCTTTTAAAAAAGTCAACATAAGACTTAAACAAAAAAGCATACAACATTTCTTTAAATATTGTATGCTTTTTATTTTTTCAATTAACACAAATCAATTTTCATATTCAAATACAACCATTTGGTAGGAACATCCAACGATTGTCCGTTTACTAGCTTATCATAATCAATACCCCAATCCAGTAAATTTACTTGACCTTGTAATACCAATTCGCTAGACATGCTTTCGTATGAATTTCTAATTCCAGTTGCAAAAAACTTCACTTCTCTTTCCACTCCTTTAATAGACATCACTCCATTAATTTGATACCAATCTACTCCCATCACAAAAACATTCGTAGTTCTAAACCTTATTTTTTCGTTGTTATCGCTAATAAACACTCCTTTAGTTTTAACTCTTTTGGTTAAATCAGCCACATCACCTCTACATGCTCTAAATGAGTTTGGATCAACTTCAAAAGAAATTCGCATGTTTTCTAACGGATTTCCAGCATCCATTCGCACAGGAATATCTACTTTTAAATCGTCTACAACTCCTCCAAACGGTGTACTACAATGTCCGTGTGTTACAAACATATTAATCGTCTTGTTTTTTACAACTTCGGTTACCTCTTTTATTTCTTTTGGTGTAACTGTTGAAGTACTTTTAGCAAATCCGCTTACCAAAACTATAGTTAGCAATGCCCCAACTAACAAAATTCTATTTTTAATGGTTTTCATACTATTCATTTTTAAAGTTTTCATCAAAACTATCGCAAGCTTCCGTTAAAAGTGTAAATCAATTGTCAAAAAAGTGTAAAAAGTGCTTTTAACTACTGGTTCATGCTCATTTAGCCCTCTGAAATACCACAAAATAAATTTTTCATTCTCTGTTTTGACCTACCTTTGCAAAAAAATATTTGAATGCAGTTTACAGACTTACAACTCAATAAATCTATCTTAAAAGCGCTTACGGAAGAAAGGCATCACAAACCAACTTTAGTACAACAAGAAGTAATTCCATTGGTACTCGATAAAAAAGATGTGATTGTAGCTGCACAAACAGGTACTGGTAAAACTGCTGCTTTTGCATTACCTATTATTCAAGAGCTTTCTAAAGAAGCTGATGTTGAAAAAGGAGCCAAAAAGATCAAAGCTTTAATTATAAGCCCTACCCGAGAACTTGCCATTCAAATTGAAGAAAATTTTAAAACCTATAGTAAGTACACTAACTTAAGAAGTACTGTTATATATGGGGGTATGTCTACACAACCTCAAAAAGATGTACTGGTAAAAGGTGTTGATATTTTAATTGCTACTCCAGGTCGTTTTATCGACTTGCACAAACAAGGTAGTATTGATGTTCGTCAACTAAAAACTTTTGTTTTAGATGAAGCTGATTTAATGTTAGACATGGGCTTTATTGACGATGTAAGAAAGATTGAAGAATTGTGTCCGCGTAAAAAACAAACCTTACTATTTTCTGCAACGATGCCAGAGAAGGTGAACGATTTAGCAAAATCAATGTTGTACAAACCTGAGAAAGTAGACATTTCACCTACGGAAACTACTTCTAAAAACATTGGTCAACTACTGTATTACACACCAAAAAAACATAAGGTTGACTTGTGTTTGCACTTATTACGCAATACTATAAAAGGACGTATTATTATATTTCGTCGTACCAAATTTGGAGTTGACAAATTGGAGAAAACTCTTCAAAAAAACGGCTATAAAGCAACCAGTGTTCATGGTGATAAATCTCAAAACTTACGTAACCAAGCCATAGAAGACTTCAAAAACAACAAAGCCAACATTTTAATTGCTACCGATGTTGCTGCTCGTGGAATTGACGTTAGTAAAGTAGATGCGGTAATTAATGTTGACTTACCTAACATTCCTGAAACGTATGTGCATAGAATTGGAAGAACTGGTAGAGCAGGTAAATCTGGAATCGCCTTTTCGTTATGTAGTGCAGATGAAACTTCCTATATCAAAGCTATTCAAGAATTTATGGATAGAACTATAAAAATTGTAGAAGACCATCCATTTCCGTTAGCCAAACCGAAGAAGAAAAAACAACCCAACACTATTAGTAAACACAAAAAAGGAAGAAAATCAGAAGCTTCTAAAAAAAAGAAAAAACGCTGGTATTAAACTTTTTATAAAAAATAACACTAAAAATAGTTGGTGTTTTATTTATTAATCGTAATATTGCAATATAATAATAAATCAATGGGATTAACCAAATCAGAAATATTTACTGAAGAGCAAAATCAATTAGCTACGATTGCGAAAGTGTTAGGGCACCCAGCTCGTATTGCTATTATAAAACACTTATTTAAATTGAATTCTTGTGTGTGTGGTGATTTAGTAAATGAAATCGGTTTGGCTCAACCTACTATTTCGCAACATTTAAAAGAATTAAAAAAAGTTGGTATTATTAAAGGGACTATTGAAGGAACTAGCGTTTGCTATTGCATCAATCCATCAACATGGAAAGAGATTAAAACCTTACTTTCTTCTTTTTTAAACCTTGATATAAATAACCAAAACTGTTGCTAAAAAAATTTGAATACATTAATCGTAATATTACAATAAATACTATAACCATGAAACTCTCAGAAATCAAACAACATTTAAGCGCATTAAAAACAATTGCTTTTCAATTACCTGACGGTAGCTTAGTTCCGAATCATTTTCACGTAACAGAAGTAGGAAAAGTTACTAAAAACTTTATCGATTGCGGTGGAACAGTTAGAAATGAAGAAGTCGTAAACTTTCAATTATGGAATGCCAATGATTATGATCACAGATTACACCCAGAGAAGTTAATTCACATTATTGAGTTATCAGAAAAAGTATTAAATATTCCTGATTTAGAAATTGAAGTAGAGTATCAAGGGAGTACTATTGGTAAATACGGATTAGATTTTGACGGAACCAACTTCTTATTAACTACAAAACAAACAGATTGTTTAGCGAAAGATAACTGCGGAATTCCAACAGAAAAACCAAGAGTAAAGCTATCTGACTTACAAAAACAAACTACTTGTGAACCTAACTCAGGATGCTGCTAATATGAAAACACAAACCTCAACACTATTTACTGAAATACAACAAACTCTTTCAAGTTTACCAACTGTTTCGGAAGAGCGAAAACAAGTTTTACAACCGCTTGTAAATTACATTCAGGAAAAATTAAATAATAAAGAACTTATAAACCTGAATTTTATTTGTACACATAACTCAAGAAGAAGTCACTTGTCGCAAGTATGGGCGCAAACTATGGCGTATCACTACCAAATACCAAATGTAAATACGTATTCTGGTGGTACAGAAGCTACAGCGATGAATGCAACAGTGGTTACTACTTTAGTTGATAACGGATTTCAAATTCAACAATTATCTGATGGAACAAATCCTATATATGCGGTAAAATATGCTGATAACACATCATCTATTATAGGTTTTTCTAAAAAGTATGACAATGATTTTAATCCAACGTCTGCTTTTGGTGCTATCATGACTTGTTCACAAGCTGATGAAGGTTGTCCGTTCATTGCTGGCGCTGAAAAAAGAGTACCCGTTACTTATGAAGATCCAAAACTATATGATGGTACACCATTAGAAAAAGAGAAATACCTAGAGCGTAGCCTGCAAATTGCTGCTGAAATGCACTATGTATTTTCTACTGTAAAAGCTTAGCCTTTATATTTCATTGGTAAATGCACCACTTTTTTAGTTTCGAAGAAATCTTCTTCAAAAAAGTCAGGTAAATCATAAATGGTGGCTTTAGGGAAGTTCGCAAGTTCTTCCGTAAGGTCACCACCTTTTAAATATAAAATTCCGTTTTTAAGTGCGTGATTTTGTTTTTTATGCACTTTATTTTTCACCCAACGGTGAAATGTTTCCATTTGCGCTACCGCTCTACTTACAATAAAATCGTACGTATCATCAACTTCTTCAACACGTCCGTGAGTCGTTTTTACATTCTGTAAACCTAAACCTTCAG
The DNA here is from genome assembly GCF_003867015.1 of Tenacibaculum singaporense. Lineage (NCBI taxonomy): Bacteria > Pseudomonadati > Bacteroidota > Flavobacteriia > Flavobacteriales > Flavobacteriaceae > Tenacibaculum > Tenacibaculum singaporense. Next base: position 875,527 of record NZ_CP032548.1, on the reverse strand, counting down.
CAACTTCATTTACTACTTTAATCTTCTTACCGATAGAATCTACCAAATGAAATTGAGTTTCAGGAAATAAAATAGCTAACGGAATTCCTGGAAAACCTCCTCCAGTACCTACATCCATTACTTTGGCTCCAGCTTTAAACTCCATCACCTTTGCAATTCCTAGTGAATGTAATACGTGACGTAAATACAATTCATCAATATCTTTACGAGAAACTACATTAATTTTTAAGTTCCAGTCTTCATACAATTCTTGCAACTTAGAAAATTGCTCTAATTGTGTTTCCGATAAATTGTCAAAGTATTTTTTTACAAGTTTCAAACCAATGTATATTTAAATTAAGCACTTACTTTTTTTAGGTAACCTATTAAGACATATTAATCAGTACAAAATACTACCTACTATAAAATTTCTTCTCTTTGGGTATTACAACAGACTCTGTCTATTTAATAATTCCTCTATAGAGGATTCCATGAAGTGATTTTTTTCGTTGCAAAAATAAAAAACTAATTGGTATTGTTAATTTTTCTGCAAAAGATATTAATCTAGTTAAAAAGTTAAGCTTTAGCAATAACCGTGAACCAAAAACGTTTATTTTTGCGGTACAAACAAACAACAAATGAAGACAGTAAACTTCTCAAGAATAGACAAAGCCAAGTTTTTTAGAACTCTGAATAAAAGAGTTAATACTTACTTTAAAGAAAACAATATTAAGCGTACAGGTAACTGGAAACTATATTCAAAAGCTATTATTATGTTAGCTACGTTTATCGTTCCGTTCATATTAATTTTAACTGTTGATATGTCGCAATGGATAAAATTAGCTCTTGCTATTGTAATGGGTATTGGAATGGCTGGAGTAGGAATGAATGTGATGCACGATGCTAACCACGAATCTTTTTCTAGTAAGAAATGGGTAAATAAGCTTTTTGGAAGCAGTATTTATATTTTAGCAGGTAATGTGTATAACTGGAAAGTACAACACAATGTATTACACCATACATACACAAACATTCAAGACCATGATGAAGATATGGATGCTGGTAGAATTATCCGTTTTTCAAAACACACACAATGGTTATGGATTCATAAATTCCAAAAATATTATTCAATCTTTTTATACGGATTGTTAACTATTAACTGGGCTATTACTACTGATTTTAAGCAAATGCACAGTTACTTAAAGCGTAAGTTATCCTATGGAGAATTTCCAAATCCAGCTAAAGAATGGACGAAACTAGTAGTTTCTAAAGTTATTTATTATTCACTTTGGATTGTATTACCAATTGCAGTAATGAATGTTGCTTGGTGGAAAGTATTAATCGGTTTTTTTGTGATGCACTATACTGCGGGAATTATTTTAAGTGTGGTTTTCCAATTAGCACACATTGTTCCTAAAACAGAAACTCCTTTACCAGATGAAGATGGTAATATGAAAAACACTTGGGCTATTCACCAATTATATACTACAGCAAATTTTGCTCCTAAAAATTGGTTTATCAACTTTTACACAGGTGGATTAAATCACCAAGTAGAGCACCACATTTTCCCAAATATTTCTCATATTCACTATAATAAGTTAGCTCAAATTGTAAAAGAAACTGCTAAGGAATTTAACCTTCCTTATAATGAGTATAAAACTACACGTAAAGCAGTTATTGAGCATTTTAGACACTTAGCTGAATTAGGGAAAAAACCGCAATTAGCATAAATCAACATACAACATAACAACACAATGTCAAACGCATTATCAAACAGAATTCAAAGTTTACCAGTATCGCAAACTTTAGCAATGGCTGCTAAAGCAAGAGAATTAAAAGCTGAAGGTAAAGACATCATTAGTTTAAGTTTAGGAGAACCAGATTTTAACACTCCTGATTTTATTAAAGATGCTGCTATTGAAGCTATTAATCAAGACTACAACTCATACACTCCAGTTGACGGATATGTAGAGTTAAAAGAAGCTATTTGCGAGAAGTTTAAACGTGATAATAACTTAACATATGCTCCAAACCAAGTAGTTGTTTCTACAGGAGCAAAACAATCTATTGCTAACGTAGCTCAGGTATTATTAAACCCTGGTGATGAAGTATTATTACCAGCTCCATATTGGGTAAGTTATTCTGCAATTGCAACTTTGTGTGAGGCTAAGTTTACCGAAATTCCTTCTTCTATTGAAAATGATTTCAAAATCACTCCAGAACAATTAGAAGCTGCTATTTCGCCAAAAACAAAAATGATTTTCTTTAACTCGCCAAACAACCCAAGTGGAACAATTTATAGCGAGGAAGAATACAGAGCACTGGCTAAAGTATTAGAAAAGCATCTAGATATTTATATTTTATCTGACGAAATATATGAGCACATTAACTACGGAACAAAACCGTTTAGTTTTGCTGCTATTGAAAGTATGTACGATCGTACCATTACTGTGAACGGTTTAGCGAAAGCTTTTGCAATGACAGGATGGAGAATCGGTTATATCGGAGCTCCTGAATGGATTGCTAAAGCATGTACAAAAATGCAAGGTCAAATTACTTCAGGAACCAACTGTATCGCTCAACGTGCTGCAATTACCGCAGTAAAAGCATCACCAGAAAAAGTACAATACATGGTAGATGAGTTTAAAAACCGTAGAGATTTAGTATTAGAATTATTAGGAGAAATTGAAGGATTTAAATTAAACGTACCTGAAGGTGCTTTTTATGTATTCCCTGACATTTCTGATTTCTTCGGAAAAACAATCCAAGGAAAAGAGATAAAGAATGCTAATGATTTTTCTATGTTATTATTAGAGAAAGCAAATGTGGCTACAGTAACTGGTGAAGCTTTTGGTGCACCAAACTGTGTTCGTTTATCGTATGCCGCTTCTGAATTACAATTACGTGAGGCAATTAAGAGAATTAAAGAAGTTTTAAGTTAACTAACTTAAACTATTAAGTATAAAAAAATCTGTAAGACGTGTCTTACGGATTTTTTATGTTCTAAAATGGAACTTTTAATTTTCTAACTTTTTTCTTTTTAAGCTTCTTTAAATACAATGCTCTCTTGTTATAATCAATAAAGGCTTTTCCTTCCTCTAAAATATCTGCTCCTATAATTCCGTCTACCTCATCAGCATCGTGTTGCTTTAAAGCTGTATTTACATGCGTTAAGTCAAACAATACTAAATCACATGAATCATTTTTCCACTTTCCTATTTTAAGAGAATTGTTTCCTGATTTATGTGTTTCCATATCCGTCGCTCCTGCTCCTGCAGCTTTTACTTCACTTTCTTCAGAAATAAGCTTGAAACGCTCTATTAAATCTAATCCAACACACGAATTAGAAGCCCCTGTATCTAAAATAAACCTTCCTTTAACACCATTTATCTCCGCATCTAACTCTAAATGATTTGTTACCATTTTTTTGAGTTTTATTTTAATGTATTTCTTTTTTCGTAATACTTTTTTCAAACTTGCCATTTCTTGTACTTTTGTCTCGTAAAGATACGGCAATAAATGATTACAGATACACACACCCACTTATATTCAAGTCAGTTTGACGAGGAAAGAGACGAAATGATACAACGTGCTAAAGAAGCTGGAGTTTCTCGTTTCTTTATTCCTGCTATTGATAGTTCTTATACAGAACGTATGTTCGATTTAGAAAAAAATTATCCGAACGGTGTATTTTTAATGATGGGGCTGCACCCAACTTCAGTAAAAGAAAACTATCAGGAAGAGTTAGCTCATGTAAAAGAGTGGTTAGACAAGCGTGATTTTTATGCGATTGGTGAAATTGGTATCGACTTATATTGGGATAAATCATTTTTGCCACAACAACAAGAAGCTTTTCGTACACAAATTCAGTGGGCAAAAGAAAGAAAACTACCAATTGTTATCCATTGTCGTGATGCTTTTGATGAAATTTTTGAAGTTTTAGAAACTGAAAAAGGAGATGATTTATATGGAATTTTTCACTGTTTTACAGGAACTTTAGAGCAAGCGGAAAAAGCGATTTCTTACAACATGAAATTAGGAATTGGAGGTGTAGCTACTTTTAAAAACGGAAAAATTGACAAGTTTCTAAACCAAATAGACATTAAACATATTGTCTTAGAAACCGATTCGCCATACCTAGCACCTACTCCATATCGAGGAAAACGCAATGAGAGTAGTTATATTACTCAGGTTGTGGATAAATTAGTAGATATTTATGGATTGACTTTCAATCAAATTTCGGAAATTACAACACAGAACTCTAAAGACGTTTTTGGTGTCTAACTTACAAACCACATATTATAAAACTCCTATCGGAATTGCCAAGATTGAAGGTGATGAAAATGGAATCCAATCGATTTCAGTATTCGACGAAGATACTTCGGCTGCATTCAGCTCCTCAAAGGAAATTCCATCTTGTTTACAAAATTGTGTTACGCAGCTGGATGAATATTTTGCTGGAAAAAGAACAGATTTTGATCTACAATTGAATCCACAGGGAACAACTTTTCAACAATCGGTTTGGAATGAATTATTAAACATTTCTTTTGGAAGGACTAGAACCTACTTAGAACAAACCAAACAATTAGGTGATGTAAAAGCAATTCGTGCTGTAGCTTCTGCTAACGGTAAAAACCCTATTTGGATCGTTATTCCCTGTCACAGAGTTGTAGGTTCTGATGGATCGTTAACAGGATATGCAGGCGGTATTTGGCGTAAAAAATGGCTATTGGAGCACGAAAGCGGAGCAAAACAACAAACATTATTTTAAGTTGTTTAGTTAAACTTAATTTCAGCTTCCCTTAATGAGATTCCGAAACAAGTTCGGAATGACTATCATCAATTTAAATTGCGTTTTTCAATAAAAAACTTCTTCAACAAAAAGCCGCATTCTTCTTCTAAAACTCCTGATATTACTTTTGTTTTAGGATGTATTTTAGTTTGTAAAACAGAAAAACCAAGTTTGGGTTCACTAGCTCCATACACTATTTTACCTATTTGCGTCCAGTAACTCGCTCCCGCACACATTTGGCAAGGCTCCAATGTAACATACAAGGTGCAGTCTTTTAAATATTTTCCACCTAAAAAATCTGCTGCTGCAGTAAACGCTTGCATTTCGGCATGCGCTGTAACATCGTTTAACAACTCAGTTAAATTATGCGCTCTAGCAATAATTTGGTTATTAAAAACGATTACTGCACCTACCGGAACTTCTCCTTTATCAAAAGCAAGCTCAGCCTCTTGTAAGGCTTTTTTCATAAAGTAAGTATCATCAAACGGATTCATATACATGGATTCATATAAGTTCTTAAACAAATGTAGCCAAAATTTGTTTGTGCTAACTCTGAGTAAAATACTTATTTTTACCAAAATTTACGATTTGATTTCAATCAGCACTTCTGAAAATAAAAAAGTCTATTTTGCTTCCGATCAACATTTAGGAGCTCCAACTTCTGAGGCTAGTTTTCCTCGTGAACAAAAATTTGTTGCATGGTTAAACGAAGTTAAAAAAGATGCCGAAGCAATTTTTATTTTAGGTGATTTATTTGATTTTTGGTTTGAGTATAAAACTGTGGTTCCTAAAGGTTTTGTTCGCGTTTTAGGAAAGCTTGCTGAAATAAAAGACAACGGTATCCCAATTTACTTTTTTGTTGGAAATCACGATTTATGGATGCGTGATTATTTTGAAAAGGAATTAAATATTCCCGTGTATCATTCTCCTCAAGAGTTTACAATCAATAATAAATTATTTTTAATTGGTCATGGTGATGGATTAGGACCTGGAGACAAAGGGTATAAGCGTATGAAAAAAGTATTTACATTTCCTTTATTTCAATGGATGTTTCGCTGGTTACACCCAGATTTAGGTATGCGATTAGGACAATATATGTCGGTTAAAAACAAACTGATTTCTGGTGATGAAGACGCTAAATTTTTAGGTGAAGATAATGAGTGGTTAGTACAGTATTGTAAGCGCAAACTAGAAACTAAACACTACAATTATTTTATTTTTGGGCACAGACATCTTCCTTTAGAAATTCAACTTCAAGAAAACAGCACTTATTTGAACACTGGTGACTGGATTAAGTACTTTACATATGCTGTTTTTGAAAATGATAAACTAGTTTTAAAAGAATTTTAAAATAAAAAAGGAGCCTATTTGGGCTCCTTTATCAAATATCACAATTAAAAACAAGTCATGTTGTTAATTAACATTCTCACTAAAAGGTGTTGGAAAAGCAGTTATAATGTTATCTCCTGCTCTATCTAGCGGGACATATGTAGAATTCAATCTATCCAAACGTCTTAAATCTACCCATCTGTGACCTTCTCCCAGCAACGAATATCTTCTTTGATTCAATACTTCTTCAAGTAAATCATTATCTGTTGTTCCCCCTGAATAATTAAGTAATCCGGCAGCATTTCTTACTATATCTATTGCATTGATTGCTTCCGTATTGTTAGTTCCTATGTTCGCTTCTGCATACATTAAAATTAATTCTTCATTTCTAATTAAATAAACAGGATCTGTATTAGTTTTATACACAGAAATTTGGTGAGTCCCTGTAAGTCCGTCAAAAGAAGCTGGTTCATCTAGTAAAAAAGACTTTCTATTAACTCTTGTATCTCCAGTTTCAGCATTTGCTATCCATGAATTATGAATTACAAACTCTTGACCAGATTGTCCAGGCACATAATACAGGTTATTTAATATATCATTACCTGAAGCTCCAAATACATGAGCAACCCCTATAAACAGTCCTCCATTCAAATCAAAAAATGACTCATTTAAAAAGTTTAAAACAGATACCATATCCCCCTGATATAATGCAACTCTAGCAACTAAAGCCCTATTAAACTCTATAAAATCATTAGGAGATAACGGTAATTTTTCTCCCGGTGTATCTGGATCTGGTTTTCTTAAATCATCAAAACCACTACTTAAAGGAAAATCAAATTCATCAGGGGAATTTGATAAATCAATACTTGCTTCATTTAATAATCCTTTAATAAAAGTTAGAGATTCATCGTAGCCTATAAATCCTCCTAAATTATCTGGATCAGACACATCTACTCTTATTCCATTAGTATACTGCCTACTAGCTAACATTAAAAATGCATAAGCTTTTAATGTTTTAGCGTAACCGTAATATGAATTTTTAACTTCATCATCAAATCCTGCTGCAGAATTTTCAACTGCATTAATTAAAACATTCGCTGCTTTAACAACCCTATACCAGGCAGCAAATGAACGAGTAGTTAAGAACCCATTATTATCTAGAGGGCCTTTTAAAATCTCTCCTGTGTAACGAGGATCAGTTCCCGACAGATCATAATATTCTCTTGCCAAATAACTAACAGTTTCATAGTGAAAATCTAAATCGTTTCTCATTATAGCCTCAAGACCTACAGCTAATGATTGTACGTCTGCTTGAGAAGCTCCTTCAGCAAAACTATCTATAGTTGGAGCATTAGAATTAGGCAGCTCTTCAAGTTCACACCCCACAATTAACGGCACAAAAACAAACACTAAAATTTTTATATAAATATTTTTCATGATTTTTTTAGATTAAAAGTTAACATTTAGATGAAAGTTAATAAACTTTGATGCTGGGTAAGGGGTTACTTCCACATTATTAGCCAGAACATTGTTACCAAAGTTTGAAGCCTCTGGATCATAACTATTATAATCAAAAATATTAATCAAATTTCTTCCTGAAACTCCTATTTTAACTTTTTCTACTCCTTTAATTACATCTTTATTAAATGTATAAAACAAACCTACTTCTCTTAATCGAAGGTAACCAGCATCTTCAATTAACGGTTCTGGATTAACAAATGCTTGACTTGCTCTGTATTCTCCATTAGTAAGTGTACCTGTAGGATCTAAACCTGTATCGTCATAATCCCAAGTTGTACCTGCTAAATCATACAATAAAGTTGTTAGGTTTATACCATCACCTCCTTTTTTCCAGTGCCATAAAAATGATAAATCAAAATTCTTGTATTTAAAATTATTTTGCCAAGACATCTGGAAATCTGGTTCTGCATTACCATATACAAAAAAACCATCTCCTTCTGGATCTCTTCTTGCTATCTCTTCTGCCGTGTAAGCATCTGAATCGTAAGTCCCTACAATTTGTGTAGCACTGAACCCCTCTTGAATATAAAAAGTCCCTAAAGATGAGGCAAATCCTCCTTCAGTAAATGCTGGAACATCTAATCGAGTAATTTTAGATTTATTTTTCCACCATTTTAGGTTAGTGTCCCAAGAAAAATCTTCTTTTTCTATAACATTAGCTTTCAACCCAAGCTCTATTCCTGTGTTTTTAAGCTCTCCTCCATTTTTAATTTCTCTTGTAAAACCTGTAGATGTAGGAACCCTTTCTTGTATTAATAAATCGTCTATTTTTTTAGTATAAAAAGTAGATTCTAAAATTATTCTACTTTCAAATAGCCCTAAATCTAACCCATATTCCAATTCCTTTTGTCTTTCTGGCTCAATGAATGGATCCCCCTTAAATGTACCTGGAGCAAACCCTGAATTACCTCCTATAAATTGGGCTTCAGCAAGTGTAAATTGATCATTAAACTGCGGGAACCTTCCGGCTTCACCATATGCAATTCTAGGTTTAAAAGTTGTTATTTTATCAAACTTCCAAAAATCAAATTCATGTAAATTGATTGCCAAGTTAGCTTTAGGATAATAGTACATCTTATCTGATTCTCCATTATTTGTAGACTTATCTCCTCTAATACCTACAGAACCTATTATTTTGTTTTTATAATTTATCTCTTCTTGAATAAAAAAACCTGAGTCTTTTTGCAAACGAATAGTTTGTTCTGATGATAAATTTTTCGCTAAAGATAGGTTAGTAAGGGAACCATCAAACCCTGTTCCAATTGTAATAACAGTGTTACGGTCAAAATCTTGAAAAAAACTACCTAATTGAGTTGTAAATTGCAGTCCATCTTCTAAATTCAAATTGTGAACTAAGAACGCAGATAAATTGTAATTAGTGTTTATTGTAGAACCAGACACAGCCACCCCGCTGAGTGTTGAAGGATCCCTGAAATAACTCAGTTCTCTGGGAAATATACTAGTTGTTCTTAAGGTATACTGGTCAAATCCAGCTTGTAAAACTAATTTTAATTTATTTTTTTCAGCATCTATAATTTTAATATTTGAAGTTGCACTTCCTATAAAACGGTTAACCTTTTCTCTATTAGTTGTTATTGCAACTGTTTCTAGCACATTTGAACCAGCTCCTCCAGAAGGATATAACCCATCAATAGGAGATAGATTTTCCCAAGGGTATGTAAATGCTAAAGCATACCCAACTGTTCTGTTAGCATTTCCATTATTAAAAAATCCTCTATCAGATTGAGAGCTTATATAGTTAGATGTGACATATAAATCTAACCAATCAGTAAATTTTTGACCAATATTTAAACGAACTGATGCTTTCTCATACCCAGTATTTTCAACCAAACCAGGTTCATCTTTATATGTAACTCCAAAAAAATAATCAGTCTTCTCTGAACCTCCTGAAGACGTAAACCTTGTAGTCGTTGAAATTCTTGTATGATCAAACAACTCTGCCTCATAATCTCTTAATCCACCATTAGCAACTGCTTGATTAAATCTAGCTACTATGGCTTGAGCGTTTGCTCTACTCTCAGCATCTTCCACTGGGTCATCTTTAGGCGAGTAAAAATTATTAAACACTCTTTCTTCATTCCAATCTCTTAACCCTAACAATTGTGTTGGACTCCTAAGCCCTAGAGTTTGCGAAAAAGAAATCCTTGGTTTTCCAAACTTCCCTCTTTTAGTAGTTATAATCACTACCCCACCTGCTGCTCTAGAACCATAAATTGCTGCAGCTGAAGCTCCTTTTAATATTTCTACATTCTCAATATCTTCTGGGTCAATATCCGCAATCCTATTTGAAGCATCATCTTGGTTTGTAGATGGATTCCCTCCTCCAGAAGCTTCACTAATAACATTATTACCCATACCTATGGATGAATTATCAACGTATACACCATCTACAATAAATAATGGTTGCTGATCTCCAAAAACCGAAGTAACTCCCCTAAGCCTCATTGAAATTCCTCCTCCAGGTGCTCCTGAATTTGCTTTAATTTCCGCTCCTGTGAACTTCCCAGACAACGCACTATCAAAACCTGATTGTGATGTAACCTGTGTTAATTCCGCAGCTGAAATTGTCGAAACTGTATTCGCTAAATTAGACCTTTTCGTTGTGGTTGCTAATCCTGAAATTACTACTTCTTCTAAAACATCTGAGTCTTCTCGAAGAGTTACCTGCAAAAAAGTATCCGCACTGACTACATTTCTTTCTATAGTAACAAACCCTAAAGAAGATATTGTAACTACCGTCGGAAGTTTTTTCACATTTAAACTAAATTCACCATTCTCATTAGAAGTGGTTCCATTTGTTGTTCCTTTCTCTATAATATTCGCAAAAGGAATACTTTCTCCATTTACACCCACTATTTTTCCTCTTATCGTTTGCCCGTAAATAAAACTAGAAAACAAGAAAAATAGCGCGTTAATTAGCAGCGTTTTGCTAAAAGACATTTTCTTCATAAAATTTAAGTTTAAAGTTAGTAGAATCTAAATTTCATTTTTTTTATCCACAAAAACAAATTATAAGTAGCTTATTTTCAGTAAAATAAACACGCTCACCAAAAACTTAACTTTAAAAAACAGTACCTTGTCACTTGTAAACACAAGGTTTAACCAACTTTTAACAACTAAAAAAACACTATTATTGTAGCTTTGTTTCATAAAAATTCTAATTTATTTCAATTACTATGGATATAGATGTAAGAGCCATCAATGAAAAAATAGAAAGAGAAAGTGCTTTTGTAGACTTATTAACTACAGAAATGAATAAGGTAATTGTGGGTCAAAAACATATGATTGAGCGATTACTAATTGGACTTTTAGGAAATGGACATATCTTATTAGAAGGTGTACCTGGGCTAGCGAAAACCTTAGCCATTAACACACTTTCAAAAGCTGTAGATGGAAGCTTTAGTCGTATTCAATTTACTCCAGATTTATTGCCTGCTGATGTTGTAGGTACTATGATATACAATGTAAAAGAAAATGATTTCTCTATAAAAAAGGGACCAATTTTCGCCAACTTTGTATTAGCTGATGAGATTAACCGTGCTCCTGCTAAAGTACAATCTGCATTATTAGAGGCAATGCAAGAGCGTCAAATTACCATTGGTGACGAAACTTTCAAGCTAGATGAACCTTTCTTGGTAATGGCAACTCAAAACCCAGTTGAACAAGAAGGGACGTATCCTCTTCCTGAAGCACAGATAGACCGTTTTATGTTAAAAACAGTGATTGACTATCCAAAGTTACAAGACGAGCAACTAATTATGCGTCAAAACTTAAATGGAAGTTTTCAAAAAATAAATCCTGTAATTTCAATCGATCAAATTATTAAAGCTCGCAACGTAGTTAACGAGGTTTATATGGATGAAAAAATTGAAAAGTATATTTTAGATATTGTTTTCGCAACTCGTTATCCTGAAAAATACAATTTAGAAAAATTACAACCACTTATTAGTTTTGGATCATCTCCCCGTGGTAGTATTGCCTTGGCAAAAGCAGCAAAATGTTATGCCTTTATTAAACGAAGAGGTTATGTAATTCCTGAAGATGTTAGAGCAATCGTAAACGATGTATTACGTCATAGAATTGGTATTACGTATGAAGCAGAAGCTGAAAACATTACATCTATAGATATTATTAATTCTATTATTAACGAAGTACAAGTACCTTAATCAATTATCAATGAGCAATTATCAGCCCAAAACACTTTACTGATTATTGATAACTGTTAACTGACAATTGAAAACATGGATACAAAAGAGTTACTAAAAAAAGTTCGAAAAATAGAAATAAAGACACGTAGGTTGTCTAATCATATTTTTGGAGGAGAATACCACTCAACCTTTAAAGGTAGAGGTATGACTTTTTCTGAAGTACGTCAATATCAATACGGAGATGATATTAGAGCAATTGATTGGAACGTTACTGCTCGCTATAATGAACCCTATGTAAAAGTTTTTGAAGAAGAACGTGAGCTTACCATGATGTTGGTAGTCGATATTTCTGGCTCTGAATTTTTTGGTACTTCTGAACAATTTAAAAAAGATACCGTAACAGAAATTGCCGCAACACTAGCCTTTTCTGCTATTCAAAATAACGACAAAGTCGGGTTAATTCTGTTTTCGGATCAAGTTGAACTATACATTCCTCCTAAAAAAGGAAAAAGTCACGTATTACGAATTATTCGTGAGCTTATTGAATTTCAACCAAAAAGCAGACAAACCAATATTAGTGAAGCTTTCAAATTTTTATCCAACATAATGAAAAAGAAAGCTATTGTTTTTATGCTTTCTGATTTTATGGATGATGGTTACGAACGTACACTAAAAATTGTTGGTAATAAACACGATGTTACTGGTATTCGTGTATACGATAAACATGATGAGCAAATTCCTAATTTAGGAATGGTTCCTATGTTAGATGCTGAAACTGGCAAAACTCAATTAGTTAATACTAGCTCTAAATCTGTTAGAACTCACTACAAAGTTAACGCCTTGCGTTTAACTGATTACTTTGAAAGCGCTTTTACTAAGAGTGGTGCAGGAACTATTAACACAAGAGTTGACGAGAGTTATGTACGAAAGCTGTTAGGTTATTTTAAACAAAAAGGATAAGAACAAACAATGAAACACAAACTACTTTACATATGCTTGTTTTTAACTTCTTTTACCTTTGCACAACAACCTCAGGTAAAAGCAGAAATTGACACAACAAACATCAGAATTGGTGAACAGTTTCAATATAAAATATCTGTTGATGAAACTGAAAATGTTATCATTCCTAAGCTAGAAAACCTAAAAGGATTAGAAGTTATAGATACTCTCAAAATCGACACTATTGAAAACAAGCTAATCCAAAAATATATTTTAACAGGTTTTGATAGCGGTGCTTTTTACATTCCCCAACAACAAATATTTATTAGAAATCAAGCTTATTTAACCGATAGCTTATTAGTTAATGTAGCTACGGTTCCTATCGACACTACTAAAGTTAAAAAATTTCCTATTAAAGGAATTAAAGGAGAACCGTATCAATTTGACGATTTCAAGCAGTACATTTGGTGGGTCGTAATATCCATTGTTGTTATAGCGCTTTTACTCTATTTCTTTGTTTTCAAGAAGAAAAAAGAACAAGAAGAAACTATCGTTGTCCCTTTACTCGCTCCTTATGAAGAAGCTATGCAAAAATTAGAGGAACTCGACAAAAAACTGTTATGGCAAAATAATCAGGTTAAAAAATATTATAGTGAATTAACAGACATTATAAGAGGTTATATTGAAAGAGAGTTACATGTACCTGCCTTAGAAAGCACAACAGATGAATTAATTGATGTTTTAAAAGACTTCAATGACACAAAGTCAATAGAAACTTCTAGGGAAATTATTGATAAACTAAAGGGGTTGTTACAAGAGTCTGACTTAGTGAAATTTGCAAAGTCTAAGCCTTTATCGCACGAAATAGAGGAAGACCGAAAAGACGCAAAGCTTATTATAGATAATTTAAAACCTAAAAAACAAGAAGAAGATGATGAAGTGGAATAATTTCGAGTTTCATAGTCCCGAGTTTTTATGGTTGCTAGTATTAATTCCTCTATTAGCTTTTTGGAGTTTTTACACTCGAAAAAAAGATAGTGCTCAGCTAAAAATGCCAAATATCAAAAGTTTTAAAGTACAAGGTTCTATTTTACCCAAACTAAAGCCTTTACTACAACTCTTAAGACTACTGGCCTTAACCTGCTTAATAGTTGCTTTAGCACGCCCTAGAAATGTAGCTGTTAGTAAAAAAACAAAAACAAATCGAGGGATTGATATCGTAATGGCTGTTGATGTCTCGGCTAGTATGCTGGCAAAAGACCTTAAACCAAATCGTCTGGAAGCTTTAAAAAGAGTTGCAACCGATTTTATAAACCGACGCCCAAATGATCGTATTGGTATCGTAGTGTATGCAGGAGAAAGTTTTACACAAACTCCTATTACTAGCGATAAATCTATCGTAAAAAGAACCATTTCAGAAATTAAATGGGGACAGTTAGAAGGTGGAACTGCTATTGGAATGGGCTTAGGTTCTGCGGTTAACAGACTTAAGGATAGTAAAGCCAAAAGCAAGGTTATTATTTTATTGACAGACGGTGTAAATAACGCTGGTTTTGTTGATCCTAAAACAGCTACTGAGCTAGCAAAAGGAAACGGAATTAAGGTTTATACTATTGGAATAGGAACTAACGGGATGGCTCCTTTTCCTTGGGCTAAAGACCCAAGAACTGGTAAAATTTCTTTTAAAAACCAACCTGTTGAAATTGATGAAAACTTACTAAAGCATATTGCCAATGAAACTAGTGGAAAATATTTTAGAGCCACTAATAACACTAAGTTAAAAGAAATTTACGACGAAATTGACAAGCTAGAAAAAACTAAAATAGAAGAATTTAAATATTATAATTACTCGGAAAAATATCGCTTTTTAGTTTTCCTAGCAGGAATCTTTTTGCTCTTGGAGTTCACGTTAAAGAATACATTATTTAAAAGTTTTATATAAAATTGTGAAATTGTTAAACTGTTTAAAAGTTAAAAAATGTATATTTTCTCTTTTGAAAAATTAGAAGTTTGGAAAGAGGCTGTTAAGCTTTCTAAAAAAATATATTCTGTTACAGAAAATTTTCCTGATTCAGAAAAGTTTGGTTTAACAAACCAACTAAGAAGAGCTTCTGTTTCTATTTCTTCTAATTTAGCAGAAGGAACAACACGAATAACAAACAAAGACAAAGCTCATTTTACATCTATAGCATATAGTTCAACAATGGAAATTCTAAGTCAATTAATTGTTTCAAGAGATTTAAACTTTTTAAATGAAGAAGACTATTTAAAATTAAGAAATACCATATACAAAATTTCTAACATGTTGAATTCTTTACGAAAATCACAGTTAAACGATTAAACGCATCAACAATTAAACTATCCGAAGGATGTACAAACTAGAAGAACCAATATATTTTTATCTTTTTGCAATTATTCCTGTAATAATTGTGGTTTTCCTATTAGTTTTATGGTGGAAAAAACGAACTCAAAAAAAGTTTGCTAACCCGTTGCTTTTATCTAAAATAGCACCAAACACATCAACCTTTAAATCGGTACTAAAACTTGTTTTCTTTTTGGTAGGATTATCATTTTTAATTCTATCATTAGTTAACCCAAAAATGGGAACAAAACTAAAAACTGTAAAAAGAGAAGGTGTTGATGTGGTGTTTGCCCTAGACGTTTCTAAAAGTATGTTAGCAGAAGATATTGCTCCTAACAGATTAGAAAAAGCAAAACAAATTATATCTAAAACTATTGATAAGTTAGGAAGTGATAGAGTTGGTATTATTATCTATGCAGGTAATGCTTATCCTTTACTACCTATTACCACTGATCATGCTGCAGCAAAAATGTTTTTGCAAAATGCTAATCCAGACATGGTTTCGAGTCAAGGTACTGCTATCAATGAAGCTTTAAATCTAGCAAACACTTACTATGATAATGATGAACAAACTAATCGTTTTTTAATAATTATTTCAGATGGTGAAGATCATCAAGAAGAAACTAAACAAGTTGCTCAAAACATAGCCAATGAAGGTGTTAAAGTATACACCGTAGGTGTAGGAACCGAAAAAGGAGGTCCAATTCCTATCAAATTAAATGGCGCACTTATTGGTTATAAAAAAGACAGAATGGGAGAAACAGTAATTACCCAAAGAAAACCTGATGTTTTACAAGGAATTGCTGATGCTTCTGACGGACAATATTTTGATGGTAATAAAACTGAAAACCCAGTAGAAGCCATTGAGAAGATTATTGGAAACGCACAAAAAAATGAATTTGAAACAAAACAGTTTTCTGATTATAAAGACCAATTTCAATGGTTTGTAGGTATTGGACTATTGTTTTTGATTTTAGATATGTTTTTATTTGATAAGAAAACCAAATGGTTGAAGAAAGTAGATTTATTTAACGAAGAATCTTAACATGTAGTATGAAAAGTTTACAAAATTTAATATTCATTATAGTCCTTACTGTTTCTGCGGCGGCTAATGCACAGCAAGACACACTTAAACTACAACGTGAAGCACGTGCTTTGTTACGAGAAGGAAACAAGTTATACAATAAGCAAAAGTTTAGTGATGCTGCTATTGCTTACCGAAAAGCTTTAGGTAAGAATAGTAAGTATGAAAAAGCAAGTTATAATTTTGGTAATACTTTATATCAAGAAAAGAAATACAAAGAAGCTGTAGAACAGTTTAAAGTAACTACTGAAACCTCAAAAGACAAAATGGCTCAGGCCGAAGCTTATCATAACATTGGTAACGCAATGATGGAGCAAAAACAGTATGAGCAAGCTGTCGAAGCTTTTAAAAATTCTCTACGTAGAAACCCGAATGATGATGAAACACGTTATAATTTAGCTGTTGCTCAAAAAGAAGCTAAAAAACAACAGCAAGATCAGAAAGACAATAAGGATAAAAATAAAGACCAAAAAAACAAAGATCAACAAAAACAAAACGACAAAGACAAACAAAACGATAAAAATAAAGATCAAAAAGGCGACGATAAGGATAAAAAAGATGATAAGCAAGATCAGAAAAATGATGATCAAAAAAATCAACAAAAACCTAATCAAGACCAAAAAGACAAACAAAACCAAAAACCTAAACCTCAACAGGGTAAGATGACTCCTGAACAAATGAAACAATTGTTAGAGAGTTTAAATAATGAGGAAAACAAAACGCAGAAAAAAATGAATGCGAAAAAATCAAAAGGAAGAAAAGTAAAGCAAGAAAAAGACTGGTAATTTTTCAGTTTTTAAAATCTTAGTTATTTTTAGACATTTTTGAAATTTAACATGAAGTTGAAAGTATACATATCGTTATTAGTTAGTTTTATAACACTTTCCATTAATGCACAAGACGCTGCATTAACGGCCACGGTTAGTAAAAATAAGTTAGGTGTAAACCAACGATTACGTATTGAGTTTTCAATAAACAAACAAGGAGCCGATAATTTTAAAGCGCCAAATTTCACTAATTTTAAAATAGTTGGTGGCCCTAGTCAATCTGTAAGTCAATCTTGGATTAACGGTAAGGTTTCTTTCAATCAATCCTATACTTTTATACTACAACCCAAAAGAAAAGGAGAATTTAATATTCCCTCTGCGAGTATTGAAATTGATGGAGAAACAATAAAGTCAAACCCTATAAAAGTTATTGTTTTAGATGCTGTTGACATTCCAAAAAACCCAAATGACCCCAATTACATTGCAGAACAGAACATTCATTTAGTTGCTGAGATTTCCAAATCTAAACCTTATGTTGGTGAGGGAATTTATGTAGAATATCGCTTATACTTTAGTGATAATGTTGGTATCTATGACAATGCAATAACTGAAGCTCCACAATATAACGGTTTCTGGAATCAAGAAATTAAACGCAATGGAATGCCTGTTAAAACAGGAACATACAATGGAGAGCAATATCGTTATGCTGTTTTACATAAAGCTTTATTAATTCCAACAACCTCTGGTAAACTAACAATAGATCCGATGAAAATGGATATAATTGTTGCAGTTCCTACTGGAAGAGCTGACTTTTTTGGAAACGTAATTACGCGTCAAGTTCGTAAAGAGTTTTCTTCTGCTAAGAAAGTTGTTAATGCTCAAGCCTTACCTCTCAAAAACAAACCAGAAGACTTTACTGGTGCGGTTGGTGAATTTTCATTTGATGTTTCTTTAAGCAAAAACACCTTAAAAGCCAATGAATCATCACAAATTAAGGTTTCAGTAAATGGGAAAGGAAATTTAAAACTTTTTGAACTTCCAAAAGTTGAAACTCCTAAAGAACTAGAAGTTTATCAACCTGAAAGAAAAGAAAACGTTCGTATTACTGGAACTGGATTGTCAGGTTCAGTTACTGACAACTACACTGTTGTTCCTGAATTTAAAGGAAAATATAGGATTCCAAAAACTAGCTTTTCTTACTTTAATCCAAAAGAAAAAGTGTACCAAACCATCACTACAGATGATTTATATGTTGATGTTTTGGAAGGAAAAGAAGTTCCGACGAATTCTGATGCTAATACAGTTACTAAACAAGATATAAAAGTTACAGGCAGCGATTTTAGATACATTCAAACAACTACCAATTTACAACCTATAAAAACTGATGATTTCTTTAAATCTAACTTATTTTATATTCTTTTGTTACTTCCTGTTTTAGCTATTCCTGTTGGAATTGTTATTCAGAAAAAGAAAGAAGAACGTGATAGTGATGTATTAGGAAACAAATTGCGAAAAGCAGACAAACTTGCTAAGAAATACTTGTCGGAAGCACAAAAACAATTAGGTAATAAAGAAGCTTTTTATGAAGCTTTAGAAAGAGCGTTACATAATTACTTAAAAGCAAAACTAGGTGTGGAAACATCTGATATAAGTCGTGAAAAAATTACTGATTTACTAGCTGATAAAAATGTTAGTAAAGAAACTATTAGCAACTTTATTGAAGTATTTAACAATTGTGATTTTGCTAGATATACTCCAATTACCAATGTACAAATGAAAGAGGAGTATGAAAAAGCAAAACAAGTAATAACGCAATTAGACAGACAGTTATAATGAAAAAGTTAGTTATATATGTATTCTTATTTGTGTCTACAATTACGTTAGCACAAAACACCAATGATTTATTTTTAAGTGCTAATTCTTTATACAAGGAAGGAAAGTATGAAGAAGCTATTAAGTTATATGAGCAAATAGAAGATGAAAACCTAGCATCATCTGAAGTTTATTACAACTTGGCTAACTGTTACTATAAGCTTAATAAAATAGCTCCTACTATTTATAATTACGAAAAAGCATTACAGTTAGACCCTTTAAATGAGGATGCAAAAAACAACTTAATTATAGCAAAACGTTTAACTCTTGATAGAATTGAAGCATTGCCCAAATCAGTATTTCAAAAATTCAATGAAAACTATTTACAAAAGTTTACTTATAATACGTGGGCTGTAATTACTATTGTATTTTCTTTTATGGCTTCTATTTTATTTTTATTGTTTTATTTTGCCTATACTCCAAGTAAAAAAAGAATCTACTTTACAACTAGTATTATCTCTTTTCTGCTTTTAATAACCTCTTTAGTTATAACATATACACAATACAACCAAACTAAAAACAATGTTGAGGCTATTATTTACACTGAAGAAGTTTCTGTTACTAACGAACCTACCGAAAACTCTAATGAAATTTTCTCATTACACGAAGGAACCAAAGTTAAAGTACTAGATTCTGTAGATAATTGGAAAAAAATAAAACTTGTTGATGGAAAGGTTGGATGGATAAAAACCAAAACTTTAAAAGAATTATAACATTTTAGCTATAAAAAATTAATTACATTTGCCACTAAATGAATAAAAAAATTATCTTGAAATCTAAAATCGCCATCTTTTTTATCGTTTTGTTTGCGGGCATTATTGTTACGCCTTCGGTGATTACGTTGGTTGATAAAGATCAAGATATTACTATTTTCTTAAATCTAAGTGAAGAAGAAGAAAACACTAAACATGTTAAGGTAGCTGAACTAAAAGCTCATCCTAACGAAGATTATACTTCTTTTTTATACAAGAAAATCCAAAAAAAGAAAAACGTTCGTTTTCAATCTAAAGACTACGTTTCACAATACCCTAAAATTCTTACCCCACCTCCAGAGTTTCTTACTGCATAATAACCTAAGTAAGTTACCTCTTATGAGAACTTAGCTGGAAAATCTGAAAAAATATTTCAATGTATAGCAAGAGTACTATTGCTTCATTGAAACATTTTAAGTTTCTCTTAGTAAAAAATCAATCATTTTAAATTAAAAATACGCTCTAAATTTTATTTTGAGTATTAATAAACGCATATATTATGTTTAAAACTATTAAAAGCGACTTACCCGCAAGTATTGTCGTATTCTTTGTTGCCTTACCTTTATGTTTAGGTATTGCTTTAGCTAGTGGAGCTCCTCTTTTTTCAGGTGTAATTGCAGGAATTGTAGGAGGTATTGTTGTTGGAGCCATTAGTGGTTCTAAAATCGGAGTTAGTGGTCCTGCTGCTGGTTTAGCTGCCATTGTATTAACTGCTATTGGTGCTTTAGGTGGTTATGAAAACTTCTTAGTAGCTGTTGTATTAGGGGGTATTATCCAAATACTTTTTGGAGTTCTTAAAGCTGGAGTTATTGGTTACTACTTTCCTTCATCAGTAATTAAAGGAATGCTTACTGGTATTGGTATTATTATAATTTTAAAACAAATTCCTCATTTCTTCGGATATGATGCAGAGCCAGAAGGAGCTGATAGCTTTATTGAGGCTTCTGGAGAAAATACTTTTTCAGCTATTTTAAGTATTACTGATAATATTACTATGGGGTCAATGGTTATCGGTTTTATTGGGCTAGCTATTTTAATTCTTTGGGATAGAGTTTTAAGTAAAAAAGGAAAAATATTCCAATTAATTCAAGGTCCATTAGTAGCTGTAGTAATGGGAATTATCTTTTTTACCCTAACACAAGGAAATGAAACATTCGCAATACAAGCATCTCATTTAGTAAGTGTACCTATTCCTGAAAGTTTTGATTCTTTCTTAGGACAATTTACATTCCCTAATTTTAGCGCTATTACCAACTATGAAGTATGGGTAACTGCATTTACAATTGCATTAGTAGCTAGTTTAGAAACTTTGCTTTGTGTTGAAGCTACAGATAAATTAGATCCAGATAAAAATGTAACTCCAACAAATAGAGAATTATTAGCACAAGGAACAGGAAATATCTTATCTGGTTTAATTGGAGGTTTACCAATTACTCAAGTAATTGTAAGAAGTTCTGCTAATATTCAATCAGGAGGTAAATCTAAAATGTCAACAATTATTCATGGGTTATTCTTACTATTATCTGTTATTTTAATTCCTACCCTATTGAATAAAATACCATTATCTGTATTAGCTGCAATATTATTAGTTGTTGGTTATAAACTAGCTAAACCTAGCTTATTTAAACAAATGTTTGCCTTAGGATGGAAACAATTTGTACCTTTTATTGTAACTGTATTAGGTATTGTTTTTACCGATTTACTTACAGGAATTTCATTAGGATTAGCAGTAGGAGTATTTGTTATCTTAATAAAGAGTTATCAAAACTCTCACTTTTTGCATATTGAAGATAAAAGTAACGGAATACATAAAATAAAAATGACACTTGCTGAAGAAGTAACATTCTTTAACAAAGGAGCTATTTTAAAAGAATTAGATAGCTTACCTCAAGATACTCATTTAGAATTAGATGTTAGAAAAACTAGATATTTAGACAATGATATTGTTGAAATTTTAGAAGATTTTGCGTTTAAAGCAAAAGAAAGAAACATCAATATTAAACTTATTTCAGAACGCGGTATTGTAGAAAACCCTCAAAGTTTTATTAAGTTCTTTAAACTTAGACCAAAAGCAGCGTAACATTTTTAAATTCGTAATTTAAAAATGACTTACTGAGAATACTTTGTATTAAATAGTATTCTTAGCATAAAGAAAAACGATATAAATAATTTTATAAAAATATATAATGAAAGCACATACTAAAGAAACACAAGCTACAATGACTCCTGAAAAGTCGTTACAATACTTAAAAGAAGGAAACTTAAGATTTCAAAATAATTTAAAAGCTAATCGTAACTTATTAGAGCAAGTTAACGATACTAGAGAGGGGCAATTTCCTTTTGCTACTATTTTAAGCTGTATCGATTCAAGAGTTTCAGCTGAATTAGTTTTTGACCAAGGTTTGGGAGATATTTTTAGCGCAAGAATTGCAGGTAACTTTGTAAACGAAGATATTTTAGGTAGTATGGAGTTTGCTTGTAAATTAGCAGGTACTAAATTAATCGTTGTTTTAGGACATACTAGTTGTGGGGCTGTTAAAGGAGCTTGTGACAATGCTCAGTTAGGTAACTTAACCAACATGTTAGGTAAAATTAAACCTGCTGTTGAAGCTGTAACTGAACCTAAAGATGAAAGTTTAAGAAACTCTTCTAATTTAGAGTTTGTAAATAAAGTTGCAGAAAAAAATGTACAATTAACTATTGATAGAATTTTAAACGAAAGTGAAGTACTAGCTGAAATGCATAAAAATGGTGAAATTATGATTGTTGGAGCTATGTACGACATTAAAGATGGTGCTGTTACTTTTTTTGAATAAAGAACACCAACTTTAAACTATATTATAAAGAGAATCTAAACTTAGTTTTAGGTTCTCTTTTTTATTAACTTCGAAAACTGTTATGCTTAGTATATAAGCAACCGCTAAAGATTCTTCTAACAAACAATTTTACACTAATGAATCTATCTAAAATTTTTGAAAATAATAAAGAGTGGGTAAAAAGTAAACTGTCTACCAATAAAGATTACTTTAAAAAATTAAACGAAGGACAAAGTCCGGAGCTTTTGTATATAGGTTGTTCTGATAGTAGAGTTTCAGCAGAAGATTTGATGGGACTAAGCCCTGGTGACGTTTTTGTACACAGAAACATTGCTAATATGGTTCCTGCAATCGATTTAAATTCTGCTTCCGTTATTGAATATGCTGTTGAACATTTAAAAGTAAATCATATTGTAGTTTGTGGTCACTATTCATGTGGCGGAGTTAAAGCCGCAATGCAGTCTGCTGATTTAGGGTTGCTAAATCCATGGCTACGCTATATTAGAGATGTATACCGTCTACACAAAGAGGAGCTGAATGCAATAGAAGATGAAGATGCCCGCTACGATCGTTTAGTTGATTTAAACGTACAAGAGCAATGTGTTAACCTTATTAAAACTGCTGCTGTTCAAAAAGCATACAGAGATAGGGGGCTAAAAGTGCACGGTTGGGTTTTTGATATCAAAACAGGAAATCTCATCGATTTAAATATCGATTTTGAACAAATCTTAGAAGATATTATGGAAATTTATCATTTAGACTAAAATATAAAATTGGGTAAAAAGATTATCCGCTTTTATATTGTTATTTCTAGCTCTTTACTATTATCATCCTCTTGTTCTTCCTCATCTTTTATAATCGAAGGAAAAATCGTTGGAGCAATCTTTTTTACTGGTTTAAATAAAATAGACTCTTCTAGGCTTTCCTCTTTTACAAACGGAATAGTATCATTCATTTTTCCGAAGAAAATAAAAACTACACTTAAAATTAATCCAATTTTTAAAGCTCCAAAAACACCACCTAAAATTTTGTTCAAAATTCCTAAAGCTGCAAAATCAGCTATTTTGGTTAAAATTTTTCCTAATAGTGCTATGGCTACAATTATTACCACAAAAGTTCCAGCAAAAGCCGCCAAAGAAATATACTTTTCATCCCAAGTAACACTATCTTTTAACCAATCTCCAATAAAGTATGAGAAATGGATAGCCCCATAAACTCCTGCAACCAAAGCAACTAATGAAGCAACCTCTACAAACAACCCTTTCATTAAACCTCTTACAAAGCCAAAAAGTAGTAATGCTGCAATAATAATATCAAAAGTATTCATAAATATAAAAGCCTTCTACTATAAAATCTATGCTCAAATATACATAACTCATTTGTATCTTTGCTTTTTCAAAAAACACAAATGGCAAAAGAAATCAATTTAAAAGAAAAATGGGATTTTGTAATAACTCAGTTATCACAACAATTTGCTGACGGTGATGATCTTAATATCGATGGAGTTATCTACCTAATTGGTGTTCAAGAATTGGGACAAGGACATCGTAAGTTTAAAAAAGATGAAAAAGTAAACCTTATGCATATTGCTATTTGTAAATTGTTAGAACCTTACGGATACTATGAATTCGATTTTTTTGACGATGATGGATGGCCTCACTATAAAACTATAACCGAATTACCTAACTTAAAGCCAGGTGAACAATCGGTTTTAATGAAAGAAGCCATCATTAATTATTTTGAACTGATTAATTTTTTTGATTAAGTAACACTTAATTTCCGAATCATTTTTGATAATAACTTAGGAAAAAAACGTTTCGTATATACTCCTAACTTTTCCTTCACACCTGCTATATAAACTTCTTCTTTTTTATTCTTTATAGCTTTTAACATCATTCTAGCAAATCTATCTGGATCTATACCATTTGCTGTCGCTATGTCCATCGTATTTTGCGGGGTACCATTTCCTGTTAATGCATTTTTCGACACATTGGTAGTTACAAATCCTGGACAAACTAAAGTAACAGCAATATTATCTTTATAATGTTCTGCTCTTAAACTATCAAAAAAACCATGTAAAGCATGTTTGGTAGCAGCATATGTAGAACGTAATGGAGTTCCTATTTTCCCAACAATACTCGTAGTTACAACAAAATGCCCTGATTTATTTTCAATAAAATGAGGTAACAAGGCTTTTGTCAGCGCCACAGTTCCTAAATAATTAATATCCATCAAACGTTTATCTACTTTTATTGAAGTATCTTTCACTAGCGATCGTTGACTTATTCCTCCGTTGTTCACTAAAACATCCACTCTTCCAAAAAATGAAATTGCTTTGGTTACTCTCTCAGGAAGGCTTTCATAATCTTCTAAATCTAAAGGTAAAATCATAACTTTTTCAGGAAATTTACAACTCTTTTTCACTTCTCTTAAAATGCTTTCATTTCTTGAAGATATAATTAACTTTGCTCCGTAATTAGATAACTCAACTACTAGAGATTTACCGATTCCTGAAGACGCACCTGTTACCCAAAATATTTGCTCTTTAAAGTTCATGTTTTCAAATAATTAAAAAAACGTTTCTAAAATACATAAGAAAAAATAAAAGTGGTACACTTCTTGGATAGAAGTTCGTAAATGACTAGTTTTAAAACCTTATTAATAACCCTTTAAAATATTATGATGAAAAAATTACTGGCTCTATTAATATTCACTACATCACTTGTAAATGCACAGTATACCGTTAAAGGTACTATGACCCCTCCAGACAAAGGAGACTGGGTTATTTTATATAAAATTGAGGGAGCAAAGCAAAAATTTCTTGCTAATACCACAATTAAGTTTGATACTGTTGCCATAAGTGGTGAAAAACAAGTTTTAGGAAAATTTAGTTTCGAACTACCTAATACAGCTACTCCTGGAGCCTACAGAGCTACCTACAGAAACTCTGGTGCTGGTTTTGTTGATTTTTTCTTCAATAAAGAAAATGTTGAATTCGTTTTCAACCCAAGATACCCTGATCAATCAGTTCTTTTTACGAGTTCTAGAGAGAACAAACTATACAGTGAATACCTACAAGCGTACAATGCTGTACAAAAAAAGATAGATTCATTACAAGCTTCATACATAGAAACAAAGTCTAAAGATGCTAAAAAAGCATACAAGAAAGAGCTTAAAGAACTAGAAGATGTACAAGAAACTTATGAGAATAAGTCTGAAGGAATGTTGGTGAATAGTTTTATAAAAGCATCTCGCCGATATAACTCATCTAACCCACACGATAACATACAAGATTACTTGTCTGCCACTAATGAAAACTTTTTTGAATATGTTGATTTTAAGAGCGATGAATTATACAATTCTTCTTTCTTAATTGATAGAATTAACGACTATGTTTTCTACTTAAATTACTCTGAAGATAAAGACGTTCAACAAAAACTAATTAAAGAGTCTATTACGAACGTGATGAAGAAGATTTCTTCTGATAAATTAGAAAAGGCAGTAATCGATTATTTAATTAGTGCACTTACTGATAAACGTAACGGACCAGTTGTAGACTGGATGTTTACTGAATATTATGACAAGCTTCCTACTGAAAATCAAGACGCTAATTTTAAAAAGGAAAAATTAGACATCTTACTTGCTACAGTAGGTAGAGTAGCGCCAGATTTCTCTTGGAAAGAAGGAGACAAAGAATTCAAGTTATCTACATTAAATGATGGTAATAAGTATTTATTGGTATTCTGGAGTACTGGTTGTCCACACTGTGTAAAAGAAATTCCTGAACTGTATAAATTTATGCAAACTCATAAAGAAGTGTCGGTAGTTTCTTTTGGTATTGAAAATGAAGAAAATGAATGGGATGAGTTTGTTAAAAACTTACCAGGATGGCACAATGCCATAGGAACACATCCTGAATATAAATTTGATAACGAAACAGTAAAAAAATATAACTTACTTGGTACTCCATCTTATTTCGTGTTAGATAAAGACAAGAACATTATTGCCATGCCTGATCATGAGGAAGATGTAGAAAAGTACTTTAATAGTAATAACGAATAGTTAAACACTAATAAAGCAACATAGAAAAAGCTCAACAAATTTGTTGAGCTTTTTCTTTTTTAAAAATATAAAAATGCATCTTCAATATGTTCTATTACAAACTCATTTCGTTGCTTAATAATAGCAATGATATCAAACCGTATTTCAACATCTAAATCATACTTTATAACGTAATCATCTATAGCAGTAACTAATAGTTTTATTTTCTTAGGATTTACGAAATCTTGTGGATTACCAAAATAAGCTGTCGATCGTGTTTTAACTTCAACAACGGCTAATACATCTCTATTTTGAGCAATAATATCAACTTCAGCTTTTTGAAATCGGTAATTTTTTTCAATAATAGTATACCCATTTTTAACAAGATAATCTATTGCTAGTTGCTCTCCTTTCTTGCCAAGTTCATTGTGTTGTGCCATTTAAAAACTTATATTTGAGTAACCTTAAATCTTTTTATCATGAAAAAAAACATGGGAAACACTGATAAAGCTGTTAGAACTTTAATTGCTCTAATAATAGCTGCGCTATCTTACTTTGAATTTATTACAGGAATTTTTGGTAATATCTTACTTGTATTAGCAATTATACTTTTGGTTACTAGTTTAGTAAATTTTTGCCCATTATACAAGTTGTTAGGAATAAACACATGTAAAACAAAAAACAGTTAATTAAATTCTACCAAACACTGCTTATTCTTACTTATCGATAATTTAACTTCTCTACCCATTATCAATGCTCTATTATCTGGCTCGTGACCTGCAGGAAAATTAAATAATATAGGGATATCTTTCGGAACAACATCCAAAATTAATTGTTCTATTGAACTTCCCCAAGGAGTGGTATTTCTCTTAATCTTAGTCATATCACCAACAATAATCGCTTTAACTTTAGTAAAATACCCTGCACGCTTTAAACTTTGTAACATTCTATCTATCGAATACTTATATTCTCCTATTTCTTCAATAAATAATATTTTTCCGTCCGTAGAAATTTGACTATCCGACCCTAACATCGAAGCCAAAATAGCAATATTACCTCCCACTAATTCTCCTGAGACTTCTCCTACTCTATTCTCTTGTGAAGCAGGAACTCTATACTCCAACTTCTCTCCAAATAATGCTCTTTTAAAGGTAGCAATAGTTTCAACTATCTCCTCTGGTTTCTCTTCCATACTTGTACCCATCATCGCATGTAAAGTTTCAATTCCTAGGTTATGAATATGATTATGAAATGCTGTAATATCAGAATATCCAATTACCCATTTTGGGTGTTTTTTAAACTTCGTAAAATCTAGCTTATCTAA
The DNA here is from genome assembly GCF_003867015.1 of Tenacibaculum singaporense. Lineage (NCBI taxonomy): Bacteria > Pseudomonadati > Bacteroidota > Flavobacteriia > Flavobacteriales > Flavobacteriaceae > Tenacibaculum > Tenacibaculum singaporense. The sequence goes on along the minus strand of NZ_CP032548.1, from coordinate 847,780 downwards.
AATTCTTACGGAACCATATCCTCCGCGTGCACTCCAAATTGCCTTAATACTAGGATTGTCTAATGCGTCTTGAAAATCTTGACAACGTTCTTCATCAGTACCTGCAAAATGATCATTCTGATTAAACATATGCTTACCATACACTACCTTTAACCCCCAACTTTCTGCTAATTCTTTTGCTCTATCAATGGTTTGTTTACGATTTTTTAATATTCCTGCAGGAGCAACAATTGCAATAGTATCTCCTTTTTGCAAGTAGGGTGGTGTCATTAGTTTCATCGTTTTATTTTGTGCATAACCTGATATAATTATCAGTATAAAAAATAAGGTGAAAATTCTTTTTTCCATAAACAAGTTACTTTTCTTGATTCTAAAAGTTTAAAATCTATCAAATGTACCTAATTTATAACAGTATAAAAAATTGCTTTTTCGTACTTTTGCGCTTTAATTTTAGTAGAAAAACATGAGTACACCAAAAAGATATACAATTACAGCAGCATTACCTTACACCAATGGACCAATCCATATTGGTCATTTGGCAGGAGTGTATGTTCCTGGAGATATTTATGCGCGTTATCTGCGTCAAAAAGGAAAAGACGTAGCCTATATTTGTGGTTCTGATGAGCACGGAGTCGCGATACCAATGCGTGCTAAAAAAGAAGGTGTTACTCCACAAGATATTATTGATAAGTACAACGGAATAATCAAAAAATCGTTTGAAGATTTCGGAATTTCTTTTGATAATTACTCGCGTACCTCAGCAGAAATCCATCATAAAACAGCTTCAGATTTCTTTACTAAATTATACAACGATGGTGAATTTACTGAAGAAGTTACGCAGCAATTGTATGATGAAGAGGCAAATCAGTTTTTAGCAGATCGTTTTGTAATTGGTACCTGTCCAAAATGTGGAAACGAAGAAAGCTATGGTGATCAATGTGAAAAATGTGGGACAAGCCATAACGCTACCGATTTAATCAACCCTAAATCTGCAATTACTGGTAATGTGCCTACTTTAAAAGAAACCAAACACTGGTTTTTACCATTAGATAAGCACGAAGCTTTCTTACGCAAATGGATTTTAGAAGGACATAAAAATGATTGGAAACCTAACGTATTAGGGCAATGTAAATCATGGATTGATGACGGTTTACGTCCTCGTGCTGTAACTCGTGATTTAGATTGGGGAATTCCTGTTCCTGTTGAAGGTGCAGATGGAAAAGTATTGTATGTATGGTTTGATGCGCCTATCGGATATATTTCATCAACTAAAGAATGGGCTGCTCGTGAAGGTAAAAACTGGGAGGACTATTGGAAAAAAGACGATACTAAGTTAGTACACTTTATCGGTAAAGATAATATTGTATTTCACTGTATTATTTTCCCTGCCATGTTAAAAGCTCATGGTGATTTTATTTTACCAGAAAATGTACCCGCTAACGAGTTTTTAAATTTAGAAGGAAATAAGTTATCTACCTCTAAAAATTGGGCAGTTTGGTTACATGAGTACTTAGAGGAATTTCCTGACCAACAAGATGTGTTACGTTATACTTTAACAGCAAACGCTCCTGAAAATAAAGACAATGATTTTACTTGGAAAGATTTTCAAGCAAAAAATAATAATGAGTTAGTAGCCATATTTGGTAACTTTATTAACCGTGTGGTAGTATTAACAAACAAATACTACAACGGGCAGGTACCACCTGCGGGGGAATTCTCAGAAATTGACAAAGATACTTTAGAGCAATTACAGCAATTCCCAGATATTATTGCAAAATCTATCGAACGTTATCGTTTTAGAGAAGCGTCTCAAGAAATGATGAATTTAGCTCGTTTAGGTAACAAGTATTTAGCTGACGAAGAACCATGGAAAGTAATTAAACTTGACGAAGAGCGTACCAAAACTATTATGAACGTTGCCTTGCAAATCGCAGCAGGTTTAGCGATAGTATCAGAACCTTTTTTACCGTTTACCTCAAGTAAATTAAAGTCAATTTTAAATATTGATACTACGCTTGCTTGGAATGATATAGCTGAAAAAGATGTTTTATTACCTGAAGGCCATCAAGTAAACAAAGCTGAATTATTATTTTCTAAGATTGAAGATAAAACCATACAAGCACAGTTAGATAAATTAGAAGCTACAAAAAAAGCAAACGAAGCGGCTAACAAAGTAGTTGAGCCTCAAAAAGAAACTATTCAATTTGACGATTTTACCAAAATGGACATTCGAATAGGAACTATTGTAGCAGCTGAAAAAGTAGCTAAAACCAAAAAATTATTAAAACTTACGGTAGACGTAGGTATTGATACACGTACGATTGTTTCTGGAATTGCAGAAAGCTTTAAACCAGAAGATATCGTTGGGCAACAAGTATCTGTACTGTGTAATTTAGCTCCAAGAAAATTACGTGGTGTAGAAAGCCAAGGAATGATTTTAATGACAGATACTCCTGATGGTAAACTAGCTTTTGTTCAACCTTCAGAAAAGGTGAATAATGGGGAGTTTATAGCTTAATATAAACATTTATTATATTCGCAACCTCGCAAATTTTGCGAGGTTTTTTATACCTCTTAATAACTAAAAATGAAAAAAAATTGTATCTACATCCTATTTTTAATAGGATTTATGTGTAACTCTTTATTTGCTCAAACAGAAATTGCTAGTTTTAAAAACTTTTTAAAAGAAAACTCAACAGATATTAAAGATGTAATTCCTGTTGTAAACACAAAAAATAATGATTTAGCTATTTTAATTGCTGACGCTAAAAATGTATATGCATATAAATTTAATGATGAATTTAAATTAACTGGTCAACTTTCATCTGAAACTAAAAAAAGAAAATATAAAATACTTTTAGGAAGTAGTATTTATGGCAATGATTATAAAATATTCTTAACTAATAAAAGTAATACACAATTTGCAGCTGTAAGTTTTTCTTTTAATGATAAAAAAAATACAGTGAAAGAATTTTTACTTCCTTCTGGACAAACTTTTATCCAAACAATATCATTAAAAAATAAGTTTTATATCATTTCTGGAAACAAAATTAATGGCAATGTATATCTAAACTATATTAATGAAGATGGTAACTTACAATACATTCCACTAGACATTTCTGAGCTAAGACTTCTTAACGAAAAGAATAAAAAAGTAAGAGTTGTAGACCTGTTATTACCTTTTAACTACTCACCTATCAAAAAGTTTGAAGAAAATACACCTAACTCAATTGAATCAGTTTCTGAGACTGCCAAAATGTATTTAAAAGATGACAATCTTATTATTTCTTTTGATAATAATAAAAATATAACTCAATTATTTACTGTAAACTTAACAAACTATAAAGTTTCAACAACAACTTTCAATAAACCTCTTTCTAACATTAAATCAGGAAGAAAAAAAACCAATTCTTTTATTTTTGACAATAAAATAGCAGTAGTAGCAGCCACAAAGGATGTTTTATCAATGTACATCTTAGACTTAGCATCTGGCAATTTCATAAAAGAATATGCTGCTAGTAAAGACGAGGAAATACTCTTTAAAAACTCTCCAATCATTCAAAAAGGAGGCTTTTATAACGGTTATAGAGAGCTAGAAAAAACTAAGAAATTTTTACGTAAAATAACAGCTGGTAAAATTGGTGTTTCAGTTATCAAAAACAAAAACACTTATTTAGTTACTTTAGGAGGTTATGTTGAACAAAGAACTGCTGCTCCAATGATGATGGGTGGCTTTGGAGGAATTGGTGGAGCAATAGCTAGTGTAGGAAGCGTTAATGTCAATCTTTTTTTTAACCCTACCATGTTTGCATATAACTCTTTTACCAATACTAAATCAACTCAAATTGAATCTTTATTTGACACTAATTTTGATCATATCAAAGACACAGAAGTGCCTAAAAATATTTTTGACAAAATAAAAAGCACTCCTAAAAAAAGTGATATTGGTTACACCATTTTTAAATATAAAGATTTTTATATCAGAAGTGATTATACACCTAGTAACAAAACATATCACTTAAGAAAGTTCACAAGATAAATTAACCTTTTACTATATTTGAAACCTCGCATAGATAGCGAGGTTTTTTATTATAAAATAATTTTCAATGCTACTTATCCCCTATATAACCTCTCGTACACAAATCTCACAAAAATCAATTCAAAATACTATTGAGTTATTAAATGAAGATTGTACCATTCCCTTTATTGCTCGCTACCGAAAAGAAAAAACAGGAAATTTAGATGAAGTTGAAATTGGTCAAATTGTTCAATTCAAAGAACAATTTGAAGCCTTAGAAAAACGAAAAGCAGCAATTTTAAAAGCTCTGGAAGAGCAAGAAGTTTTAACCGATGAGTTAAAAAGCAAGGTTGAAAAAGCAGAAGATTTAACTACACTAGAAGATTTATATCTTCCTTATAAAAAGAAACGTAAAACCAAGGCTGAAACGGCTCGTAAAAACGGATTAGAACCGTTAGCGAAGATGATTATGAGTCAGCGAGTAAACGATTTGGAATTTACTGCTTCAAAATATCTTTCGAACGAAATAGAACAAATAGACAATGCTTTAGAAGGTGCCCGTCATATTATTGCGGAATGGATTAGCGAACGAACGGATATTCGAAATAACATTCGTTATCAATTAGAACGTTTTGCAACTATTGTAACTAAAGTTGTCAAAACTAAAAAAGAAGACGAAGCTGCTCAAAAATTTAAAGATTATTTTGATTGGGAAGAAAATCTAAGCCGAATTCCTTCACATAGATTGTTAGCTATTTTGCGCGCCGAAAAAGAAGGTTTTATTCGTGTAAAAATTAGTATTGATGATGAACGAGCGCTTCAAAAAATGGAAGACAGAATTATTCGTTCTCATAACGAATGTGCTGAACAAATTGAGTTAGCTATTGCCGATGCATACAAGCGTTTACTATTCCCTGCCCTGTTAAACGAAGCTTTAACAATTGCTAAAGAAAAAGCAGACGAAAGTGCCATTAAAGTATTTGCTAAAAATTTACAACAATTACTATTAGGTTCTCCTTTGGGTGAAAAACGCATACTAGCTATCGACCCAGGATTTAGAACAGGTTGTAAAGTAGTTTGTTTAAGTGCTCAAGGAGACTTACTACATAACGAAACTATTTTCCCACATGCACCTCAACATCAGTCCAAAGAAGCAATGAACAAACTTAGCTCATTGGCTGATGCCTATAAAATTGAAGCTATCGCTATTGGTAACGGAACTGCTTCTAGAGAAACAGAGCAATTAGTAAAACGTGTATATTTTAAAAATCCTGTTGAAATATTTGTCGTGAGTGAAGCAGGTGCTTCAATTTATTCTGCTTCCAAAATTGCACGTGATGAATTCCCAAATTATGATGTAACCGTTCGTGGTGCTGTTTCTATTGGTCGTCGATTAGCTGATCCTTTAGCTGAATTGGTAAAGATTGAAGCCAAATCAATTGGAGTTGGACAATATCAACACGATGTAGATCAAACACAGTTAAAAAAGTCGCTAGATACTGTAGTAGAACACTGTGTAAACAAAGTAGGCGTTAATATTAACACTGCTAGTGCTTCCTTGTTGAGTTATGTTTCTGGTATTGGACCTAAATTGGCTGAAAATATTGTGAATTACAGAAACGAAAACGGAGCTTTTGCCAGTAGAACAGCGATAAAGAAAGTCCCTCGTTTAGGAGGAAAAGCCTTTGAACAATCTGCAGGATTTTTACGAATTAAAAACGGTGACAACCCGTTAGATGATTCTGCTGTACATCCAGAGCGTTATACTTTAGTAAAACAAATCGCCAAAGATGCTGGTAAAAAGGTAGATGACTTGATTGGTAATTCTTCTATTTTAAAACAAATTAAGCTCCAACAATATGTAACCGATTCATACGGATTACCAACATTACAAGATATTATAAAAGAATTGGAAAAACCAGGGTTAGATCCTCGTGAAAAAGCCAAAGCTTTTAGTTTTAACGAGCATATTAAAACAATAGATGATGTACAAATAGGTATGGTATTACCTGGAATTGTAAATAACATTACCAATTTTGGTTGTTTTGTAGATATTGGAATTAAAGAAAGTGGTTTAGTTCATGTATCCAATCTATCTGATACGTTTGTTAAAGATGTGAATGAGCATGTAAGCTTGCATCAACACGTTCAGGTAAAAGTATTAGAAGTAGACATTGCAAGAAAACGTATTCAACTAAGTATGAATTTTTAAAACAAAAGCCAGCTTTAAACAGCTGGCTTTTGCAATCAAGAATTAGTAAATAGACACTAAAGGATAATTAATTTATTCTTTTAATCAATACGTTTGATAACCAATCTTCTATCATTTGCTTCTAAAACTACTTGCATTTCAGAAATTGAGGCAACTGTCCACTCTTTATTAAATTCATTTACGGGAGCGTCAGAAAAATTTAAAGCTAATATGCTAGCATCGCTCGATACTTCCCAAGATCCTACCATAACAACTCCGTCTTTTTTCGCCTTAACAACATTATCTGGATAAAAATAAATCTTATAATTGGTAAACGTTTCTGTTTTATCAACTCCGTCATTTTTATAGTTTTCAACTGCCCAAACACTCCCTTCTGCTAACAAAATATCACTTAATTCATTTTTTACAACAGAGCATTGACTTTTAAAGCGAAGATGGTTTCCTTCAAGTAATAAATGTACACTTACGACTCCTGAACCTTCTTTAACCTCATGTAAATACCATGTTCCGTTAAAAGCTGGATAATTTGGTATGTTGATTGAAAAACTCATATCATTCCCTTCTCCTGTTACTTTCCATGTTCCTTCTGATATATCTCCGTTATTATCTATTTTTATTGAACCATTTTCTCTAAACGAAAATGTAAACATTTTAAATTCTTCCGTAAGATATTCTTCATTTAAATATAATTTTTCAACAATCCATTCATTGCAATTTGCAAATATCTCTTTAACTCCTTCTGTAGTACATCCATCACAATCATCATCGTTATAATCATTATCATCATCTTCATCACAACTATTTTTAGCCGCTGCTATAGCTTCTTCTAACTCTTGCATATTGTTAATATAAATATAAGTATCTCCATTTAAAATCACCTTAAAAGGAAAATCTATAGTTACTGCTGCATAATCTTCTAAGTCTCCAATTAATTTATACATCTCTTCGTCATTCTCTATGGTAAGAGTAAGTATTAACTCTTTATTTGAATTGAACACAGAAGCTTTAAGTGGATAGTAAAAATCTAAACATTCAATATCATCATCTTCTTCATTTTCTCCTTTACAGTTTTGTGCTAAAGCTTCTAACTCTTCATCAGAGTTAACTGTTTTTACGGTATAATCACTCAATATTACCTCAATAGGATACGAAATAACTATAGAATCTACATCATCATCAAAAAGATCAAAGAGATCTTCTATTTCTTCATAACCATCTTTATCATTTATCGTTATTTCTTTAGAATTTACAGTAACAGTAACTGGCAGCTTAATACTTAGACAACTAGCCTTATCAATAATATTATCATCTGAACCGTCTTTTGCAACAGTATTTCTCATCAAATTAGCTACTGTAGAGTTTGCTACAAGCTCATTTTCAATTGGAGGATTAACAATTTGAATTTCCTCGGTTCTACATGAAGAAAGTATTAGTAGAACACTAAATAATACTAAGGTTGTTTTTAAAAATTTCATAATCTTGGGGTTATTTATTTGTTTTAGTTTGATTTCTTTTGGGCTTTATTATAAAACAACTAACTTCTTTAATATCCCGAAAAAATATTTTTTTTATACCTTACTCTTTCTTAAAATTCTATTTTAGTTTGTCAAAACCCCTACATAATAATGTTTGTAATGAGAAGAATTTTTCATTGTTGTATGAAAAATACGCTCAAGAGTTAGGTAATTTTTTATACTATAAGTATGGAAATACTTTAAATCCTACTGATAAGGTTCAGGATGCTTTTATCAAATTATGGGAAAATTGTGCAAAAGTAGTACCTGAAAAAGTTAAATCTTTTCTTTATACCGTTGCTAACAATTTAATGTTAAATGCAGTAAAACATCAAAAGATAGTTTTTAAATATCAAGAGGTAAAGCCTAAAGACTATACTAATGAATCTCCTGAATTTGTACTTCGTAAAAAAGAGTTTTTAAAACGGTACGAAAAAGCTTTATCAAATTTAAAAGAAGAAGAACGTGTTGCTTTTATGTTGAGTAAAATAGAGGGTAAAACTCACAAAGAAGTTGGAGAAATATTAGGAATTACAAAAAAGGTTGCTGAACACAGAATTTATTCGGCATTTAAAAAATTAAAAGAGCAACTAGACGATTTTAGATAAAATTTTTCGGGATTTTCACTTAGTAAAGTGTTTTATTAATATAGACAATCACTCATGAAGAAGGATGATTTAATACAAAAATGGTTACGCAACGAATTAACCAACGAAGAACAAGCGGCTTTTAATACTTTAGATGATGCTAATTTTCTTGAAGAGATTATTCAAGAAGGTCAGCGATTTAAAGCTGACAAGCATATTTCTACGCCTTCTTTTGAAAGCTTAAACAATCGTTTATCCTCTAAAAAAACGACCTCAACAAATTGGTTATTGGTCGTTTCTAAAATCGCAGCAGTATTTATTATAGGTTTAGGTATATTTTATTTTTTTAATAATGGTCAAGCAACCGTTTTTAATACACAATATGCAGAAAGTAAAACTATTATACTTCCTGATAATTCTATCGTAGAACTAAATGAATTTTCGCATCTTGAATACAATAGTAGTACCTGGAAAAAGCATCGAAGTTTGCAACTACAAGGTGAAGCTTTTTTTGATGTTGAAAAAGGAATGCGTTTCGATGTAAAAACTAAAAACGGAATTGTAAGCGTTTTAGGTACTGAGTTTAACGTACTAGACAGGGACAGTATTTTCAAAGTTTCATGCTATGAAGGATTGGTACAAGTAAGCTATAAAAATAAAATTACAAAACTACCTGTAGGAAAAGAGTTGAGCATTATTAAAGGAGTCGAGCAAAACACTAGTACAATTTTATCACAACCAAAGTGGTTGAAAAACATGAGTACTTTTGAGAATGTATTGCTTTCTGATGTTGTTGCTGAACTTGAGCAGCAATACAACATTAAGGTACAACTTAATATACAAAATAATGATCTAAAATTTACAGGTGCTTTTACAAATAATAATCTTGAAAGAGCCTTAAAATCTATCACTCTTCCATTTAATTTATCGTATGAAATTAATAATAAGCAACGTGTAATTATTTGGGATGAACAACAATAAGCCCTACTTTTTTTTAATACTCATCTGGTCTTTTTGTTTTGACATACAAGCGCAAACAGACCCCAAAAAAGTACCTCTTAAAACGGTATTGGAGCAAATTGCTAATTCGTACAGCATTCAATTTAACTACAATAGCAGTTTAATTAAGAATGTCTATATATCTTCTCCTATTCCTAATAAACTTAGCTTAGATAATAAACTTAAAAAACTTGAAGCGCAAACAGGCTTTATATTTACTCGTTTAGATCCACAAATAGTTGGAATTTCATCTCCTGTAATAATTTGTGGATATTTAAAAGATTCTACAACAAAAGCTCCTTTAGTTGGGGCAACTATTAAGACAAATAATAACTATACCGTTACTGACAACCATGGCTTTTTCGAACTTAAAACTAGAAGTAGTTCTGAAAAAGTAAACATTCGGTTTATTGGCTACCAAACAATTGATAAGTTAGCAAGTGAGTTATCTTCCAAGAACTGCGAAACCATTTATTTAAACGAACATCAAGAGTTAATTTCTAACATTACTATCAATGGGTATTTGGTAAAAGGTATTGATAAAACTATTGATGGTAATACTGTTATCGATTTTTCAAAATTCACCCTACTCCCAGGGTTAATTGAATCTGATGTATTGCAAACGGTACAAGCTTTACCAGGTATTCAAAGTGTAGATGAAACGGTTTCAAACATTACAATTAGGGGTGGTTCGCACGATCAAAACCTTATTTTATGGGACGGTATAAAAATGTATCAAACTGGACACTTTTTTGGGTTAATTTCTAGCTTTAATCCCAAAATTACACAAACTACACATGTAATTAATAACGGTTCTGATGCTTCCTACTCAAATGGAGTTTCGGGTACTATTCACATGAAAACCAATACTGCTTTACAAACAGATTTTACAGGAAGTTTCAGTCTGAACTTCATTAATGCTAATATTTTTGCTGATATTCCTTTAGGAAAAAAGTCTTCACTTCAAGTAGCTGCTCGTAGATCTATTGACGATTGGATTAAAACTCCTACTTATCACAATTACTTTAAGCGTGTTACTCAAAGTACTGAAATAGAAAACAACGACAAAAACGTTACGAATTCCAATCAAGAGTTTAATTTTTACGACACTTCGTTACGATGGTTATACACTCCTACTAACAAAGATATTATTAGAGTAAACTTCATTTTAATTGATAACTATTTGACTTTTGATGAAACTGCTGTTGTAAATAGCTCGACAGAAACGAAACAAAGTAGTTTATCGCAACAAAGCATTGCTGGAGGTATTCATTACCATCGAAAATGGAACCCCAAGTTTAGCACCACCTTACAGATTTACGAAACAGATTATAATTTACAAGCTATTAACGCAAACATTCTAGATAATCAACGCTTTTTACAAGAGAATATCGTTTCTGAAACTGGTGTAAAACTGGAAGGTAGCTACATTAAAAATAGTTGGAAGTATAATGGTGGTTATGATTTTGTTGAAACACAAATAACCAATCGAAACGATGTTGATAATCCTAGGTTTATAAGATTGTATTCTAATGTTATTAGAGAGCATGCCGTTTTTGGACAAACTCAATATCAAAATTCTAACAGTAAGATTACTATAAAACCAGGGTTACGTGTAAATTATATTGAAAAATTTAATCAAGTACTTATTGAACCTCGATTAAGTATTCATAAAAAAATAAGTAATGCTCTTTCTATAGAAGTTTTAGGAGAATTTAAACATCAAAACGTCTCACAAGTTATCAATTTCCAAAATGATTTTTTAGGAATTGAAAAACGTAGATGGCAGTTGTCTGACAACGATAGCATTCCTGTATTAAAAAGCAAACAAGCCTCTGTAGGATTCACTTATAAAAAGAAACAATGGCTTATAGATGCTACAGGATACTACAAAAATGTTGATGGTATTACCACACAAAGCCAAAGTTTTACCACCAAATATGAATTTCATAAAAACAAAGGAAGTTACGATGCTTTTGGTATTGATTTTTTATTGAGAAAGAACTTCAAAAACTTAAATACTTGGTTAAGTTATTCATTTATTCAAAACACATATTCCTTTGATGATTTAATAGAACATCAATTTCCAAGTAATTTTGATATTACACATGCTATTACGATGGGTAGCACCTATTCGAATAAATTATTCAATATTTCACTTGGACTAAATTATACTTCTGGCAAGCCAACTTCTCAGCCTGTTTCTGGTAATGAAATTGTCGATAATAAAATTAATTATGGAATTGCTAACAATAGTAGACTTGATAATTATTTAAGAGCTGATGCTTCCGCCCTGTACAAAAAACAACTAACAGATGATATGAGTGTAAATATTGGTGTTTCAGTATGGAATTTATTCAATACTAAAAACACTATTAATAATTATTATAGGGTAGAAAACAATAATGCCAATAAGTATTCTCGCTATTCGTTGGGTTCAACCCCTAATTTCTTGTTAAAATTAAATTTTTAACATAAAAACAAGCTAGTTATACAACCAGCTTGTTCTCTATTTCTTTTTCAACTCTTTTCTCAGCAAATTTTCCCACTTATTTGTTTCCTAACATTAATAATTCGTTACAAATTACCTCCGTTATATAACGTTTGTTCCCTTCCTTATCCTCAAAAGAGCGAGAAGTCAACTTACCTTCAATCATTACTTCTTTACCTTTTTCTAAATATTTCTCAATAATTTCAGCTGTTTTATTCCAAGCAACCACATTGTGCCATTGCGTATCAGTAATCTTTTCACCTTGAGAATTTTTATACGTTTCATTAGTTGCTATCGCAAACTTTGCTAGTTTTTTACCACTTTCTAGGGTAATGATTTCTGGAGTGTTTCCTAAATTTCCAATTAACTGTACTCTGTTTTTTAGTGCGTTCATAATAGTATTTTTTAATATTAAACAGTTAAGACATTGTCATTCAAACGAATTGACACTGCAAAGATGAAACAGCAAACAAATTAAAATCGGTTAGTAATCATTTGTTTTCGTTTGTAATTGAATGTAATCGTTTATAATTAATTATCTTTGAAATACAAATACTTATACAATGGAATTTTATTTAGAAACTGAACGCTTAATTTTAAGAGAATTTAGAGAAAGTGAAACAGAGGGGATTTTTGAGTTAGATTCTAATCCTGAAGTACATAAATATTTAGGAAAGAACCCTATTACAACCTACAAGCAAGCTGAGGATATCATAACATTTTTTGAAGAACAGTATAAAGAAAGAGGTATTGGTAGGTTTGCCGCTTTTGAAAAAGCATCGGGAGAATTCATAGGATGGTCTGGATTAAAACTCAACACGGGAGAAAAAGAAGCATTAAATGGTTTTACTAATTTTATTGATGTTGGTTACCGATTAATTCCAAAGTTTTGGGGTAAAGGTTATGCTTCAGAATCTGCTTTTGCTTGTTTAGACTTCGGCTTTAAAGAAATGAATTATGATATTATTTATGGTGCAGCTGATGTAGAAAATATTGGTTCTAACAAAATTCTACAAAAAATAGGGCTACAATTTGTAAATGAATTTGGTTATAAGGGTGTAGATGTTAACTGGTACGAACTTAAAAAATCTGATTATGGAAAATAAAAAGTGTTTAGAGTGTGGTGAAAAAGTAATCGGAAGAATTGATAAAAAATTCTGTTCCGATTACTGCCGAAACGCCTTTAATAATAAAGTTAATAAAGAAAGTAAAAACCTAATACGAAACACCAATAACCGCTTACGAAAGAACTACAAAATTCTTTCCGAATTAAATGGTTCTGGCAAAACCAAAGTAACACGCCGCAAGCTATTTGATAGAGGTTTTGACTTTAAATTTATTACATCCCTTTATACTACAAAAACAGGAAACACCTATTTTTATGTATACGACCAAGGATATTTAGAGTTGGATAATGAAATTTATTTATTGGTAAAACAAGATTAATTACTTCCACGTATTCCCTTTTAATTTCATAGCTGCAATAAGCACATCTTTTTGACTGATTTGTCCTGCTAACTTACCATTTTGAACTATAGGAAAACGTCTTCTACGTGATTTTAAAAATTTATTAGCTGCATCTAAAATATTCATGTTACCATCAATTGTTTCAACTTCTTTCACCATGGCTTTTCCAACCGTGTTATTCTTACCAATTGGCGAGTTGTAATATCTGCTCTCTGATATTTGTTTTATACAATCACCTTCTGAAATAATTCCTACCAATTCATTTTTTTCATTAACAACAGGTCCTCCTGATATTTTATGCTTAATAAGTATATCTATCGCATCTTCAATAGGTTGTTCTTCTCTAAATGTAATTAATTTTTTAGTCATATAATCAGATACCAACATTGGTACATTTTCTTCTTGAGGTGTATCCGTCCTCCTTCCTTGAAAACTTTTAATTGCCATAATCTTAAATTTTACTCTTAAATATACTGATTTTTAACCGATTACAATTACCTCCTCTTAAAAAATAAATTACTTACTTTTATAAGTACTAAAATCCAACTATGAAATCATCAAGAAATTACCTTGCAGTTCTCATCATTATTTTAACTGTTTACTGGAGCTTTAACGATATAATTCCAAGTGTAACCTCTTCAAAAAAAGAAATTAGTGCTACTGAATTTTCAATTGATAATGCACTGTATCATTTAAAAAACATCTCTCAAAAACCACATCATACTGGATCTGAAGAACATAAAAAAGTACAAGAGTATCTGGTTCAAGAGTTACAAAAACTGAATTTAGAACCTGAAATTCAATATCAAACTGCTATTAATAAAAAATGGAGGGCAGCAACTACTACAGAAAATATTATTGCTAAAATTAAAGGAACCGAAAACGGCAAAGCTTTATTGCTGTTAACCCACTACGATTCCAACCCTCACTCATCACTAGGAGCAAGTGACGCTGGCTCTGGCGTAGTAACTATTTTAGAAGGTATAAGAGCTTACCTAGCCGCAAATAAGACTCCTAAAAACGATATTATCATACTTTTTTCAGATGCTGAAGAATTAGGACTTTTGGGAGCACAAGCTTTTGTTGAAAATCATCCTTGGGCAAAAGATGTTGGCTTAGTACTGAACTTTGAAGCTCGCGGTAGTGGTGGTTCTAGTTATATGTTGATGGAGACTAACGGAAAAAACAAAACATTATTAACTGAGTTTTTAAATGCCAACCCAAATTATCCAGCTGCTAACTCTTTAATGTATGGTGTATATAAAAAGCTTCCTAACGATACGGATTTAACTGTTTTTAGGGAAAAAGGTAATATTAACGGATTTAATTTTGCCTTTATTGATGATCATTTTGACTATCACACCGAACAAGATTCCTACGAAAGGTTAAATAGAGAAACACTCTTACATCAAGCAGATTATTTTACCACTTCATTAAACTATTTTGCAAATGCTGATTTAACGAACTTAAACAGTGATGTTGATTACATTTATGTTAACTTTCCTTTTACTAAGTTGCTAACATACCCGTTTTCTTGGGTGCTACCAATGCTTATCATTGCCTTTTTATTGTTTATAGCACTGGTTGCAGTAGGTATATATAAGAAGAAGATGACAGCAATAGGTGTATTAAAAGGTTTTATTCCCTACATACTGTCTTTAGTATTATGTATAGGTATTTCATACGGACTGTGGCAATTGTTGTTAATCATCCATCCACAATATACCGATATGTTGCATGGTTTTACCTATAACGGATATCAATATATTATTGCTTTTGTTCTTTTAAATCTTTGGATTCTTTTTAAAGTATATAATAAGCTAAAAGAAGCCAAAGCCATCGATTTACTAATCGCTCCCATAACTTTTGGATTGGTTATAAATGTTATAATTTACATGAATTTACCAGGAGCTGGTTTCTTTATTATTCCTGTTTTTGCTTCTTTATTCATTTTAGCAATCTTACTTTTCATGAATATTAACAAAGCATCTAGAGCTGCATTATTTGCAATTATATCTATTCCTAGTATATATATGATTGCTCCTATGATTCAGTTATTTCCTGTAGCGTTAGGTTTAAAAACATTATTTATTTCTGCCATACTTTTAGTGTTTCTTTTCGGATTGATGCTTCCTGTTTTTTATCAGGAAAAAACTAAAAACGGATGGCAAACATTAACTGGTTTTCTTGCGTTATTATTCTTTGGTTATGCAACATTTAATAGCGGTTTTTCAATAGAAAAGAAAAAGCCTAATAGCTTAGTTTTTATTCAAAAATCTGACTCTAACGCCTCGTATTGGGCAAGTCATAATAAAACATTAGATGGGTATACGAAACAATATTTTAACGATGAATCTAAACAAGGTGGTGCCGATTTAATGGCTGGAAAAAGTAAATACAACACTTCTTTTAATTATTATCAAAAAGCAGAAAATAAAAACATTCGTATTTCTAACATCAAGATTCATCAAGATACCATTGTTAATAACCTACGAAATGTTTCATTAACAATTACACCTACTCGTAATATTGATAAATATGAGTTGTACACAAATACTCAAATAGAGTTAACTAATTTTACTGTTAACGGAACTTTGTATGATAAAGGAGAGGCTTTTATTGCTGATAAAGGAACGCTATTAATTTATCAAATGGCAAATACTGATAAAGATTTGACTATTTCTTTTACAATTGATAAAAACACCGAGCCTGATATTGTAATTAATGAAATATCTAATGATTTATTATCGCATCCTAAGTTTACCATACGACCTAGAAGTGAAATAATGATGCCAATGCCTTTTGTGGTTAACGATGCGATTATTTGTACTCGAAAGCTTAAACTATAAAATATAAAAAAGCTCAACTTTAAAAGTTGAGCTTTTTTATATTTTATTGCCTTTATTTAATCAATATGAGAAACACGTAACGTGTTTACCATACCTTTTGCTTTCACTGGCATTGAAGAAAGGTTAATTATAAAATCTCCTGTCTTAACATAGCCTTTTTCTTTAGCTATTTCATTAATATCTTCAATTGTATCATCAGTACTTAATTCTCTATCGTAAAAATAAGCTCTAACACCCCATAAAAGATTTAACTTCCCTAAGATTCTTTTCTCAGATGAAAATGCTAATACATGTGATTTTGGTCTCCATGCTGAAATTTGAAAAGCTGTATACCCACTATTAGTTAAGGTTGATATTGCTGCTGCATTGATATCATCTGCCATTAATGCTGCATGATGACATACCGATTTTGTAATAAATCTTTTAGTACGAATATGAGGCGGTTCTTGCGGAACTTCAATTAAGTCAGAAAACTCAACACTACCAATAATTTCAGTCATTTTTTGAATAACTCTAACAGGATGTTTTCCTACTGAAGTTTCACCTGAAAGCATTACAGCATCTGCTCCATCCATAATAGAATTTGCTACATCATTTACCTCTGCTCTTGTTGGCACAGAGTTTTCAATCATAGTTTCCATCATTTGTGTAGCAATAATAACCGGTATTCTAGCTAGTTTCGCTCTGCGAACTAAGCTTTTTTGAATTAAAGGTACATCTTGCATAGGTACCTCTACTCCTAAATCTCCACGAGCAACCATTAATCCATCACAATACGGAATTAAAGCATCAATATTTTCAACAGCTTCAGGCTTTTCTATTTTTGCTATTACTGGAACTCTATAACGAGATTTTTGTTTAATTATATCACGTAAAATACGTAAGTCTTCTGGTGTTCTTACAAACGAAAGAGCAATCCAGTCTACTTCTTGTTCTAAAGCAAAAACTACATCTTTTTTATCCTTTTCTGTTAAAGCTGGTAATGAAATTTTCGTATTTGGAAGGTTCACTCCTTTTTTCGATTTCAGCGCTCCTCCAACAACTACTTTGGTTATAACTTCACTTTCTTTATCAGTTGCAGTTACTTCAAACAACAACTTACCATCATCAACTAAAATTTTCTCCCCTACCTTTACATCTTTTGGGAAACGTTGGTAGGTCATGTATGCTTTTTTTTGTGTTCCTTCACACTTTTCCGTAGTAAAAGTAAAGCTATCTCCTGCTTTTAATTCTACTCCCTCCTGCATTACACCAACTCTAAGTTTAGGCCCTTGTAAGTCGGCTAAAACAGCTACATTATAGCCTCTTTCTTCATTTATTTCACGTATTTGACGTATACGTTCTTTTACTACTTCATAGTCGGCATGTGAAAAATTAATTCTAAAAACATTTACACCAGCCGCAGCCATATCAGCTAAAATTTCTTTTGTATTTGTTGCTGGGCCTAATGTTGCTACAATTTTCGTTTTCTTGTTATGTGGCATATAATTAAAAAATTAAAAAATCTTTCGATTTTAATGAGTTTACCTCTATTTGATAAGAGGTTATTATTTGAGGAATTTGTTTAATAACTTCAACAATTTTCACAATTGAGTCGTAATCAAAATCTCCTTCTAGTTTTAAAAAAAAGTCAACTTTTTTCTTTTCTGGTATCAAACGTGTAATTGAATCACTTTGATTAAAAAGACTTATTGATTCTACTTCAAGAGTTGACTTATATACATTTGCTATTAAAAACCAATCTTGGCATAATTTAACATTAGTATATTCGTATACTGTATAAGATGATTGACTACCTTTTTTAATAAAGTCTAAATCGTACCCCGCTCTATTAAACTTTATATGTAAATGTTGGTTTAATAGATATGCTAATTTATACTCGCTTAAAGTAGTATGAATTCCAATTAATACATAATCATCATTGGAAAATTCATTTATATTCACCTCATAAATTGGCATATAAACAATTATTTGTTTTTGCTAAATTAGTGAATGTATAGAAAATACTATGTAAAATTTACGAAAACGTTTTTCGTTTATACGTTAAGATTTTAGCATTTGATTTTGCATAGCAAAATATACTCTTTTTGCAGCAATTTCTTCTGCCTTTTTCTTTGAAGTTGCTCTACCTTTAGCTATGATGTTACCATCAATACTAACACGTACACTAAAATGTTTCTTACTTTGGTTTCCTGAATCTTCGTAGGACTCGAACTTATACTTTTTCTTCTGCTTTTGACACCACTCTATAACAAAACCTTTATAACTTGATATTTTACCCTCTAATCGTTCAATATCTACATAAGGCATTATTACTTGTTCATAAATAAACTGATGACAATAATTGTAACCTCTATCTAAGTATATAGCCCCTATTAAGGCTTCAAAAATATTTCCGTGGATGTTATTGCTAACATGTTCCTTAGAAATATTACTTTTTACAAACCTTATTAGCTCTAGGTCTTTACCTAAATTATTTAAATGCTCTCTACTTACAATCTTAGATCGCATTTGAGTTAAATACCCTTCGTCACCTTCAGGTACTTTTTTAAATAAGTAAGACGCTATTACTGTACCTAAAATGGCATCTCCTAAAAACTCTAAACGTTCGTAGTTTATGGGATGTCCGTTACTATCTACTAATTTTAAAGATCTGTGCGTAAATGCTTTTTTGTAATACGATAACTTAATTGGCTTAAAATTAAGCAGTTCTTTTAATTCGTAGTAGAAGTTTTCATCCGATTTGTTTTGGGGTTTAACAATTCTACGAAGAAAGTTCATAAAAGGTTAATCTAGTTTTTTAAAGGCAACACAAGCATTATGACCACCAAAACCAAATGTATTGCTCATTGCAACTTTAATCTCTCTTTTTTGAGCTTTATTTAACGTTAAGTTTAACTCAGGGTTGATGTTTTCATCAACGTTACTGTGATTAATTGTTGGGGGAACAACACCGTGCTCCATTGCTAATAACGAAGCTATAGCTTCAATAGCGCCTGCAGCACCTAACAAATGTCCTGTCATAGACTTTGTTGAGTTGATATTAATGTTTTTAGCATGATCTCCAAAAACCTCAGAGATTGCTTTTAATTCTGCAACATCTCCTAAAGGGGTTGAGGTACCGTGAGTGTTGATATGGTCTACGTCTTCTGGTTTTATTCCAGCGTTTTCAAGACAGTTTTTCATTACTGCAATTACACCAATTCCTTCTGGATGTGGTGCTGTCATATGGTGAGCATCTGAAGACAATCCTCCACCTATAACTTCTGCATAAATTTTAGCTCCACGAGCTTTTGCATGTTCATATTCTTCTAAGACTATTGCCCCTGCTCCTTCCCCTAAAACGAAACCATCACGTTCAGCATCAAAAGGCCTCGAAGCTGTTTCTGGGCTTTCATTTCTAGTAGATAAGGCATGCATAGCATTAAAACCACCCATACCTGCAATTGTAACAGCAGCTTCACTACCACCCGTTACAACTACGTCACAATGACCTAATCGAATATAATTTAACGCATCAATCATAGCATTTGCTGATGATGCACAAGCAGATACCGTAGTATAGTTTGGCCCCATAAATCCATTTTTAATAGATATATTTCCTGGAGCAATATCTGCTATCATTTTTGGGATAAAGAATGGGTTGAATTTTGGAGTACCATCACCTTTAGCATAGTTTAAAACTTCATCTTGAAATGTTTCTAAACCTCCAATACCAGCTCCCCAAATAACGCCGACTCTTAACTTGTCAACTTCGTCTAAATTTAACTTAGCGTCAGCAATTGCTTCATCTGAAGCAACCATTGCATACTGCGTAAATCTATCCATTTTACGCGCCTCTTTTCTATTTATATAATCGGTCGCGTTGAAACCTTTAAGCTCACATGCGAAACGAGTTTTGAACTTGGCAGCATCAAAATACGTTATAGGTGCTGCTCCGCTAACTCCGTTAACCAAGCTATTCCAATACTCTTCTTTATTGTTTCCTATTGGCGTTAATGCGCCAAGTCCAGTTACTACAACTCGTTTTAATTGCATATAATCTTATTTTTTTGCGTCTTCAATATAGCTAATCGCTTGACCTACAGTACCAATGTTTTCTGCTTGATCATCTGGAATTTGAATATCAAATTCTTTCTCGAATTCCATGATTAACTCAACTGTATCTAAAGAATCTGCTCCTAAATCGTTTGTGAAGCTTGCTTCGTTAGTTACTTCGTTATCGTCTACTCCTAATTTGTCTACGATAATTGCTTTTACTCTTGATGCAATGTCTGACATAATTTGTTTGTTTTAAAATTTAAAATCGAGGCAAAAATACAAATCTTAGTTATTAATTCTAACTTTTGCTCAAAAATGTGATGTCTAAAATAAAAAAAATACCTGAATATTTTGCTACAAACACCACCATTGTTAATAATTATTCTTTTTTTTGTAGTAACAAAACAACTAAATTTTAACATGAAACGCATCGTTATTTTTGCATCTGGTTCTGGTTCTAATGCCGAAAACATCATAAAATACTTCAACTCCACTAAAACTGCGATTGTTACTCATGTGCTTTCTAACAACCAACATGCCAAAGTTTTTGATCGTTGTGAAAGACTAAACGTTGATGCATCATTATTTGATAAAGAAAGTTTTAGTAAAGAGGATACTGTATTAAATTTTTTACAAACTGAAGCTGATCTAATTGTTTTGGCTGGGTTTTTATGGCGTATTCCTTCTAAAATTGTAGATGCTTTTCCTAATAAAATAATAAATATACACCCTGCTTTATTACCAAAATATGGAGGAAAGGGAATGTATGGAATGAATGTACACAATGCTGTAAAAGAAAATAATGAATCTGAAACAGGCATTACCATTCACTACGTAAACGAAAATTACGATGAAGGTGCTATTATTTTCCAAGCTAAAACCTCAATTTCTGTGGATGATACTCCTGAAACTATCGCTCAAAAAGTTCACGAGTTAGAATATAAACATTTCCCAAAGGTTATAGAAGAGGTTATTTTACAGAATGAGTAAGAAGAAAAAATATTATGTAGTTTGGAAAGGAAAAAAAACAGGTGTTTTTTCATCATGGGATGCTTGTAAAAAGCAAATTGATGGTTTCACTGGTGCACAATACAAATCTTTTGCTGATAAAAATGAAGCTGAATTAGCTTTAACGAAAAACTATAATGACTACAAAGGAAAAGACACTAAGAAAATAAGTCTTTCAGCAGAAGAAAAAGCCAAATATGGTTCTCCTATTCTAGAAAGTATTTCTGTTGATGCTGCTTGTGCTGGAAATCCTGGTTTAATGGAATACAGAGGGGTATTGACTCATAACAGGAAAGAAATATTTAAGATGGGACCATTTAAAAATGGGACAAATAATATTGGTGAGTTCTTAGCTCTCGTCCATGGAATTGCATTATTAAAAAGTAAAAAAATGGACTCTTATCCTATTTATTCTGATTCTAAGATTGCTATGAGTTGGGTTAAAAAGAAGCAGTGCAGAACCAATATTACATTTGATAGTTCTAATAAAGAAGTTTTAGACTTAATTAAACGTGCTGAAAAATGGCTACAACAAAACTCTTTTAAAAATCCTTTATTAAAGTGGGAAACCAAAGCATGGGGAGAAATCCCTGCTGATTTTGGGAGAAAATAAAAAACCGAGTATATAAAATACTCGGTCTAATTCTCTTATTCTGCAAAATATTAACTTATTTCACTGCCATTTTGGTTTCTTCTTTCCAAGTTTGTACACTTGCTATGGCATTATCTTTAAAATCGATTTCTTTCAATCCATCTTCTTTCCACATAAACCATTTACCTACTTTTTTTCCTGCTTCATAATGACCTATTGCCACCTTATTCCCTTTTTTATCAAAAGAAGTCCAGGTACCTGTTAACTTTTTATTTTTGAAAAAACCTTGTTCTTTAATAGTACCATCTTCATAAAAATAAGTGGCTTTTACTAAATCACCTTCAACTTCATATTTTGGCTCTATATCTTGAGCTTGCAAAAACGACACCGACAGCATACATACTGCTATTACTAATTTTTTCATAATCTAAATCTTTTAAAGTTAATACCTGTTAATACAAATATACAAAAAATTTACATATTTGAAACATTTACATAACATTAAATTAACATTGGATTTTTTTAATACTGATTATCAATATAAAAGACTATTAAAAAGACTTATATTTACATGTATTAATCTTTAAAAAAAATTATTATGGCAGTAATGAAAGTTATTGAAATTTTAGCGAATTCAGAAAAAAGTTGGGAAGATGCTACAAGAAAAGCAATTAAAGAAGCTTCAAAATCAGTAAAAGGTATTAAATCTGCCTTTGTACAATCTCAAAGTGTAGTTGTTAATGATGATGAAATAACTGAATTTAGGGTAAACCTAAAAATAACCTTCGAAGTAAAATAACCTTAATATAAACTAACTACTCACAGTATGCGGTTTTGATAGTTATCTAAACCGCATATTTTATCTTAAAATTATTTATGAACGCAATACAATACATCCTTTTAGCCTTGGTAGCTTTTATTCACTTTTATATTCTTTTATTAGAAATGCTACTATGGACAAAACCTAAAGGAATAAAAACCTTTGGTTTAAAATCAAAAGATTTTGCTGAGGAAACAAAAGTATTAGCCGCTAATCAAGGTTTATACAACGGCTTTCTTGCAGCTGGTTTAACTTGGTCTATTTTATCACAAAAAATTGATGTAGGGATATTTTTTATGACCTGTGTTTTTATTGCGGGTCTTTATGGTTCTTATTCTACAAAAAAACCTCGTATTTTTGTCATACAGTCTATACCTGCTTTATTAGGAATAATTAGCCTAATGCTATAAAATCAGCCACTACTAACTAAAATCATTTATTAACAAACTAAAATTTACCATAAGAAATGGAAAAGTATTTAGAAAAATTTCAAGATTTAATAATCACCTACGCTCCAAAAGCGATTATGGCTATTATTATTTACATCGTAGGTTCTTATATTATTAGCCTACTACTTAGAGCTACCAAAAAAATAATGATTAAAAGAGAAGTAGATATTACACTACAAAAATTCTTAGTTAATTTACTGCATTGGACGCTAAAAATCCTTTTAATAATTACAGTAATAGCAAAACTAGGGGTAGAAACTACTTCTTTTGCCGCTATTTTAGCCTCAGCTGGTTTAGCAATTGGTTTAGCTTTACAAGGTTCTTTGGGTAATTTTGCTGGCGGTGTTTTAATTATGCTTTTCAAACCATTTAAAGTAGGAGATTTAATTGAAGCTCAAGGAGAAATTGGTGTTGTAAAAGAAATCGAAATTTTTACTACCAAGCTTACGGGGTTATCTAACAAAGAAATAATTATTCCTAACGGTTCTTTATCAAATGGAAATATTGTTAATTATTCTTCAGAAGGAACTCGCAGGGTGGATTTAACTTTTGGTGTTTCATACGATGCAGACATTAAACAAACTAAAGAAATACTAATGAATGTTATTACATCTCACCCTAAAGTATTAAAAGACCCTGCACCTACAGTAAATGTATCTGAATTAGCAGATAGCTCTGTGAACTTTGCTGTGAGACCTTGGTCTAAAACAGAAGATTATTGGGCTGTATACTTTGATATAACTGAAAACACTAAAATCGCCTTAGATAAAGCTGGAATAGAAATTCCTTATCCTCACTCTGTTGAAATACACAAAGAGAGTTAACGTCTCTTTTCAGGCGTAACCACAAAATCTTTTAAATAAAAAGGTTCAAAATAAGCGACATCTTCGATGTCGTTTTTTTTGTACTTATCAAAACTTAACTGAACCATTTCTTTTGCAGAAGGAAACTCTCCATCTATAAAAACTGCATTTTTATGCCCAATTACTTCTTTACACTTTTCTGATCCATCACCTAAAAAGTATACTTTTCCTTTAGACAAATATTCTTCAAAAGAGTTTTCATCTATAATTTCTGCTTTTATATCTCTTACTTGTTCGTGTTTAGAATTATATACAGCTGCATATACTTCCATACGACGAGCATCTAACATCGGAATAATTACTCCTTCTTCTATAGAAACTTTATGAGCCAAAGATTGTAAGGTTTCTATAGATATTAAAGGCTTGTCAAAAGCAAAACATAATCCTTTAGCTGCAGAAACTCCAATACGTAATCCTGTATAAGAACCAGGACCTTTGCTTACTGCAACAGCATCAATATCATTAAAAGAAAGTTTTACTTCTTCCATTACTTGTTGAATAAATGGATGAAGCTTTTCAGCATGTGAATAATTCCCATCATTTAACTCTTGTATAGCTAAAAGTTCACCTTTATTTGCTACACTTACCGAACAGTTTTTAGTTGCAGTTTCTATATGTAAGATTGTTGCCAAATCTGAAATTTATTTTTGACAAAGATACATTATAAAGAAAAACCTCATTAGTAAAATTCTAACAAGGCTCTTCCAACAATAAATATATCTTTCTAAATTATTCCACGATTGACTCTCCGTAGTAAAACTTCAATACTTTCGTTTTAAATACATAATCGTATTTAGCTCTAATCATTGCTCCTTCTGCATTTACTAATCGGTTACGTACTTGATCAAAATCAAATTGAGTCATTGATCCATAGTCATAACTAACTTGGGCATTTTTAAAAGCTTCTTTTTGAGCCTCTAATGACACTTGTGCTGCTTCATACGTTTTAGCTGCTGCTTTCGCATCTAAAAAAGCCCTTTCAATTTCTTGTTGCAACTGCAATTTTTGACTTTCCAATCTAAATTCACTAATTGAATTATTAACAATAGATCTTTCAACATTAGCATCATTTCTAAACCCGTTAAAAATTGGAATGTTAACGCTAAATCCTAGGCTAAAACCTAAATTACCATCTAACTGATCTAAAAGCCTACCTGCTGGAGCTGAAGGATCTAAAAAATACCTATAATTTGTGTTGGCTCCTAAAGAAGCATTGATAGTAGGATAATATCCTGATTTAGCAATTTCAATACCTAATTTAGTACTTTCAACATCTAATTTAGCTCTTTCTATATCTGGCCAAACAGTTAATGCTTTTTCATATACTACATCTGCGTTATCATATAATAATGCTGCTGAAGGAGACCTGACTTCAATATCAGCTATATCAAAATCTTTAGAAGGTATTTGTAATAATTGACTTAATCTTAGTAAAGCTATACTCAAAGTATTTTCTTGTAGTACTACGCTTTGAATATCATTTGCTGCTGTAGATTCGACGTTTAATAAATCTCCTTTGGGTATTACTCCTCCTTCAAATTGAGCTCTAGCTCTTTCAATTTGCTTTTTACTGATTTCTGCTTGTACCTTAGCTACTGATAAATTTTCTTTAGCAAATAATACATTTAAATACTCATTAACTACATTAAGTGAAATATCATTTTCTACTTTGGCTAAATCTAGTTTACTCCCTTCTACTCCTAATACTGCTTGCTTTTTTTGATTTAAGTTTTTAAAACCATTAAAAACCGTATAACTAGCGTTTACACCTAACGCCCCTCCAAATAGAGTTGTATTCTCTGTTCTATTTTGAGATACAGGATCAAATGAAGACCCAGTAGAAAAATTTCCTGATGTTGAAGCATTTATACTTGGTAAAAAATTAGCTTTATTACTTTTAACATCTGCTTCAGCAATCTCAATATTTAAGCGATTTTGCTTAACTGTTATATTATTCTTTAAGGCGTAATCTACACACTCTTTTAGTGTCCATTGTTTTTGTGAAAAAACAGCTACAGAAGTAAAAATAGCTGCAAATAATGCAATTTTAGTTTTCAAAAGATCAATATTTTTTTATTTAAACTCAGTTAGTTAATATTTCTAAAAGTAGAAATATATCGCTTTTCTATTAATTGGAAAAACTAGCAAACAATTTTATACCTTAACGTATAAATACGGTAAGTTATTTTTTCTTGCGACTATATGACGATTAAAACTGAGAAATGTTACAAAAAATATTCTTGATTTTAGAATACTAATTTTTTGCTTTCTTTTTATGACGGTAAATAAAGTAAAACAAAAGCCCTACTAAGATATATGGAAACACCATTAAGTAAGTTATTCCGTTATTTACTCCTTCAGCAATAGTTTCATTACCTCCTTCAATCACTGCCTTACACATTGCACATTGTGCAGAAGCATTAAGGGAAAATACTAGAAGTATAAAAAATATAATCTTTTTAAACATAATAAGGTGATATCATTAAATAAACAACTACTCCTGTAACCGCTACATATAACCATAAGGGAAATGTAATTTTTGCTATTTTTTTATGTTCTGGAAAATTACCCAAACGAGCCCTCATAAAAGTTATCAATACAAATGGAATAATGATTATTGACAATAATATGTGAGTTATTAAAATGAAAAAATACACATATTTAATTATTCCTTCTCCTCCAAATTTAGTAGAATCTGAAGTCATGTGATATGCCACGTACATTACCAAAAACAACGCAGAGCAAACAATAGCTGTAGTATTTAGCTGTTCATGTAATTTTCTTTTTCCGTTTTTAATTGCAACGACTGAAGCAAGAAGCAACACAGCCGTAAAACCATTTATACTAGCATAAATAGGCGGTAAAAAAGACAATGGTTCTACATTGGGTATTTTAATTCCAAATAAAGCAGCTACTGCTATAGGAATTACAATAGAAACTATAGTAATAAATTTTTTATACTTTTTTTCTTCTGCTGTACTCATGTTACTCTTTCAGTAATAACTTAATATCTTCTTTTAACTCACTAATTTGGTTTCCAAAATTATGTTCATCTAAGGCTCTGTAATACATAATTGGATTTCCATGTTCATCATATCGTGAACGGATGTATCCATCCTTATCTACTAATGCAAACAAACCAGAATGCTCAAAACCACCATGACTAGCTTCCCCTTTTCCTGCATACAACTTGAAACCTTCATTTGACAAATCATACACAACATCCTCTGGCTTTCCAGTAAGTAAATGCCAATTTTTATGGTTTATCCCGTTGTTTTTAGCATACTCTTTCAATTGGTGTGGTGTATCAATTTCAGGTGTAATTGAAAATGATGCTATCCCAAAATTCGGGTTACCCATAAATTCATTTTGAATTTCTACCATTTGTGCATTCATCAAAGGACAAATCGTAGGACAAGTAGCAAAAAAGAATTCAACTACATATACCTTTCCTTCATAATCTTTATTGGTAATTGTTTTTTCATCTTGATTAATAAATTCAAAATCTGGAACTTTATTGAACTTATGCAAATTAGCTGTTTGAAAATGTGCTACTATTTTTGGAATTGCATAAATACCAAAAAGCAATACTATCAATGAAATACCTATGTATGAATAATTTTGTTTTTTCATGTGAGTCTTCCTTAAATCTCTCTATCTGCGTTATTCTTTTTTAATGCCAAACGATATTCAGCCAATACTACCTTAACATCATCTTTCATTTTATTATTAAGTTCAGCTACTGACTTCATATTATAACCAAACAACTTACCTCCTGCACTATCTTCATCATCTGTTCTGCCTCTTAAGCTCCCATTTTTATCAATTATAAAAGCCTTTGAAGAATGTAAATTTCTATCTAATGACTGATTTGTTTTAAAACTATCATACAATACTTCAATTTCCGCAGCACTAGCAAAAACAAAACTCCATTTTACCATATTTGTGTAAGCTCCTATTTCCTTCTGGAGTTTTTCTACCTCTTCTTTGGCTTCATTTGAAGCAATAACAATTAACTGAAAGTCTTTAAATCCATAAAATGGTTTGTAGATCTTTTCATTAAGATTAAACAACTCTCCTTTTGCTTCTTGTACATTGCTTCCTATAAAGGTAACTATTGATATTCTTTTATCAAATTGGTGCTTTTTACTAATTGACGAAACATCAATTACGTTCTCTGTAAGTACAGGTAACTTTGCAAAGTTATTGATTCCTAATGATAAAAATATATAAAACAATAATGGCACTATAAACAGTGCAAACAATACTATATTTCTTTTTGTTTTATTCATTTTATATAATTTTTAATATAAAAAAAGGTGGTTAACACCACCTTTAATTTTTGTTTTATATGATTACCATTTTACTAATGGTGCTAATGTATCGTATAAGTAACCACCTTCTATTAACACTAAGGTTACTAAGTAACATATTAGGAAAACTGCTGTCCAAACGATAGCACGTCTAAACCAAGGCTTTTCTCCTTCTAAGTGCATAAATGCCCATGCGATATAATATGCTTTTACAATTGTTAAGATAATGAATATCCAGTTTAACCAACTAGTTCCCCACCCATGCAAGTGTAAACTTGCTGGCTTTACAATACCTAAAGCTACCTCTACTGTTGTTACTATTGTTAAGATTGCTAAAACAATCCAAATTCTTTTTGTATTTGATTCGTGTGCGTGACCCATTTTTTCTCTTGTTTTTTGATTATACTAAGTAGAAGAAAGTAAATACAAATACCCAAACTAAATCTACAAAGTGCCAATATAAACCTACTTTTTCTACCATTTCGTAGTGTCCTCTACGCTCATACGTACCTAACACGACATTAAAGAAAATGATAATATTGATTACTATTCCTGAGAATACGTGGAATCCGTGGAATCCTGTAATAAAGAAAAAGAAGTCTGCAAAAATTGGATTCCCATACTCATTAACGTGTAAATTAGCTCCTTCAACAACCATATTAGCTTTACCTAAATGAACTAAACTCTCTTCTCTAGATAAAATAATTTTTTGTTTAGTTTCAGGATTAATTTTCTCTATTCTAATTAATAAAGATGGATCTGCTTTAAAAGCTTCCTGCACTTGAGCTACTGAATACTGAGAAATTGTTGCTTCTTTTTCAAACCACAATCCATTTTCTCTTTGATGCTGAACTCTTTCATCTTTTCTGTCATTATGGACAAAATCTGCTAAAGCAATTTGATGACCATCTTTTACAAATTGTAAAATATGATTATCAGTAGTTTTAACAGCACCATAAGAACCATTAATAAAGTTTTTCCATTCCCAAGCCTGAGACCCAACGAAAATCAAACCAAAAACTATCGTAGCAAACATATACCAAGCTACCTTTTTTTGCTGCATTTTGTGACCAGCATCTACCGCTAACACCATAGTTACCGATGATACAATTAATATAAACGTCATTAATGCTACGTAGTACATCGGTGCATGTACACCGTGCAATCCTGGAAAGTGTGTAAATACCTCATCAGCAATAGGCCAAGAATCGATAAATTTAAAACGTGTTAAACCATACGCTGCTAAAAAGCCCGAAAAAGTTAATGCATCTGATACGATGAAAAACCACATCATCATTTTACCATAACTAGCGCCAAATGGTTTTACACCACCTCCGCTCCAGGTCTCTTTGTTGTCAGAATTTACAGCAATATTTGCTCCCATAAATCTCTTTTTGTTAATTTTTGTTAAATCAGTGCGCCAAAATTACGCATTTTTCATCATCTAATAAAATAGAAAAAGAAAAATAGATAAATCCACAGTACATCAACGAAATGCCAGAAGATTGCACCGAGTTCAAACCCAAGCATATCGGCTGAAGAATACTTCTTTTTAAAATGATTATAAATAACAACCAAAAGCACTATTACACCTGCTAATAGGTGTAAAATATGCATAAATGTTATCCCTATAATAAACGATGTAGATACTGTACTTTCAGGGCCTGTAAAATAAAGTCCTACAGCCTTTAGCTCATTAAAACCTACATATTGATACCATACAAAACCTAAACCTAATACTAAAGTTATTAGTAATAAGATAAACGAAGCTTGTATATTATCTTTTTTTAATAGTTTTTGAGAGAAGAACAACGTAATACTACTCAGCACTATTAATACTGTACTAATATAAAATGCCTGAGGCAAATCAAACGTAACCCAGTCTTCACGATTCATACTAACCACATAAGCACTTGTTAACCCTGCAAAAAACATCACCATGCTAATCATGGAAATCCATAACATTGGTTTTGCCGATTTACGTTTTGCTACTTTTAACTCTTCTTGTAACGTTTGTTCACTCATTAGTGTAAAAATTTATCTACCACATATATAATGGGTACAATTGTGATATAAAAAACACTCGCTAACATTAATTTACGAGCATCGGTATTTTTTTGTGTTTTGTATAAAACTATCCCATAGTAAAGCATCAACAACCCTAATAATAAAATAATTGCTGCTGTTATAGGGTATATGTAAAAGTCTCCCGTCACCTTTAACACAGGCGCAATCGACATTAAAATCATAATACAGGTATAAAAAATAATTTGCACTACTGCTCCTTTATCTTTTTTATCCATAGGAAGCATATGTAAACCTGCTTTTTTATACTCTTCAAACTGTAACCAACCGATTGCCCAAAAATGGGGGAATTGCCAAAAAAACTGAATCATAAATAAGAATCCTGCTTCTATACCAAATTTTCCTGTTGCTGCTACCCAACCTAACATAAAAGGAATAGCGCCAGGAATAGCGCCTACAAAAACGGCTAAAGGCGTTACTGCTTTTAAAGGTGTGTAAGCACTGGTATATAAAAAGATAGAAATTGCGCCAAATAGGGCACATTTCGGATTAATAGCATATAAAATGGCAATACCAGCAATTGTAAATAATGTAGCAATCACTAAAGCTGTAGTTGCTGACATTCTTCCAGAAGGTAACGGACGATTTTTTGTGCGTTGCATTACGGCGTCAATATCCTTTTCTATTACTTGATTAAAAGCATTTGATGCCCCAACCATTAAATATCCTCCTAAGGCTAATAAAATTATTGTAGTATAATTAATCGATTCTGCTCCTAATAAATATCCAGTGATAGAAGTAAAAACCACACTAATGGACAATCCAACTTTCGTTAACTGTTTAAAGTCTTTAACTATTGATTTTATGGAAGTTTTAGTATGTACAGATGAAACAGAATCCACTTCTAATTTTAAAAAATTTCTGCAAAGATATTCCATTCTTATTGAACCACCATAAATTTTTATTGGAATTAAAATTGAAAAAAATTAAAAACTGCTTTGTAATTAAAAAAATGGTGTTATATTTGCACCCGCATTCGAAGCAATGCACGTTCATTAAAATAAAAAATGACTACGCGAAAGTAGCTCAGGGGTAGAGCATCACCTTGCCAAGGTGAGGGTCGCGGGTTCAAATCCCGTCTTTCGCTCAATCCTTTTTATAAAAGAGTATGCTGAAGTGGTGGAATTGGTAGACACGTTGGACTTAAAATCCAATGAGCCGTAATGCTCGTGCGGGTTCAAGTCCCGCCTTCAGTACCAAGAAACCTCACTTGTATGAGTGAGGTTTCATTTTAAAAGTAGTCATTAACAAAGCACATACGCTGAAGTGGTGGAATTGGTAGACACGTTGGACTTAAAATCCAATGGGCCGTAATGCCCGTGCGGGTTCAAGTCCCGCCTTCAGTACAAAAGCCTTAACATTTAGTTGTTAAGGCTTTTTTTGTATCTAAACTTTTAAAAACATTCTTTGTAATGTTCCCTCAAAACCTACGTCTAAACTTCAAAATCGAAAATCATGCGAAATATCTTTTTACTGTTAAGTTTAGCTTTTTTCTTACACACTTCTGCTCAAACCAACACTTTTGATGCGTTACTAAAAAAACATGTAAACACAAAAGGAAGCGTTAACTATAAAGGGTTTAAACAAGACGAAACACAGCTTAAAGCATATTTAAATAAATTAGCAGTAACAAAACCTCAAAAATCTTGGTCAGCTGCAAAAGCAAAAGCGTTTTGGGCAAACGCATATAATGCGTACACCATTCAACTGATTTTAGACAATTATCCTCTTAAAAGCATTATGAACATTAAAAAGAAAGGTAAAGACGCATGGAGTATTCCTTTTGCTAAAGTTGGCGGTAAAACCTATACCTTAAATCAAATTGAACATGAAATTTTACGTAAAAAATATAGTGACCCTAAAATTCATGTGGCAGTAAACTGTGCATCGGGTTCTTGCCCTCAATTAGCAAATTATACGTTCACAGAAAAAAATTATGAATCAAAAACCACTCTTTTAATGAAGAAGTTTATTAATGATTCTTCAAGAAATAAAATTTCAGAAAATAAAGTTCAGCTATCTAAAATATTCGAATGGTTTCAAGAAGATTTTACAAAAGAAGGAGACTTAATCAATTTTCTGAATCAATATTCAAATGTAAAAATCAATCAAAAAGCTAAAATTAGTTATTTGAAATATGATTGGTCCTTAAATGGTAGGTAGATAATACTACCTTTTTGTAAAATAGCAGTGAAAACAATTTGGTATTTTTACTTTTTTAATAGAAACAAAATAACATGTCAAAAACATATTACGACCCTGCCGACCTACGCAAGTTTGGTAAAATAACAGAGTGGAGTGAAGAACTTGGAAACAAGTTCTTTGATTATTACGGAAAAGTCTTTGAAGAAGGAGCTTTAACCGCACGTGAAAAAAGCTTAATTGCATTAGCAGTTGCACACACCGAACAATGCCCTTATTGTATTGACGCCTATACCAAAGACGGATTACAACGTGGAATTACCAAAGACGAAATGATGGAAGCCATTCATGTAGGAGCTGCCATTAAAAGTGGAGCAACCTTGGTACACGGAGTTCAAATGATGAACAAAGTCAACAAATTAGAAATGTAAGCAGAGAACCTATTTTGAAAATCAAAATTGTGTGAATCGCTTATCCTGAGCATTGGTTGAAATCAAAATACATTTTGATTGAAAGTACACTAGAAACTAGTCGAAGGATATTAAATACTAAAAATGATGAGAAGCTGAACTTATTTCAGCTTTATAGGAAGAATAATGAAAAAATCTTTAAAATCTAGAAACAACGATTTAGCAAACACACAACGCCAGCTTGAAATCTTATCAAACGGAATTTTTGCTGATGGGGAATTGCCTACGTTTGCCAAAAAACTCAAAGAAACCAATCAGTTTCCATTACGTCCTAAAAAATTAGAAATTCTTCAAATTAATTTAGGATACATGTGTAATCAAGTTTGTGCACATTGCCATGTTGATGCTGGTCCTGACCGAAAGGAAATCATGACCACAGAAACCATGGAGCAATGTTTAGAAGTGATTCAAAAAACTGGAGCACATACCCTGGATTTAACGGGTGGAGCTCCTGAAATGAATTCGAATTTTCGATGGTTTGTAGAAGAAGCTTCCAAAGCAGGAATTAAAGATTTTATTGTGCGCTCTAACTTAACTATTATTAGAGCGAATAAAAAATATTACGATTTACCCGAGTTCTTTAAAAAGCACAATGTACATGTAGTTTCTTCTATGCCTCACTGGACGCGTGGAAAAACCGACAAACAACGCGGTGATGGTGTTTTCGACAAATCTATTGAAGCTTTAAAAATGCTAAATGCTGTGGGATATGGAATTGAAGGAACTGGCTTACAACTAGATTTAGTCTATAATCCGTCAGGAGCTTTCTTACCAGGAGATCAAGCAGCTTTAGAAGCTGATTTTAAAAAGGCTTTAAAAGAAGATTTTGATATTATTTTCAATTCGCTTTTTGCTATTACCAATTTACCTATCAGTCGATTTTTAGATTACTTAATTGCTTCTGAAAATTACGAAGATTATATGTATTCGTTAGTAGAAGCCTACAATCCTATGGCAGTAGAAAATGTAATGTGTACCAATACGCTATCGGTAAGTTGGGACGGATATTTATACGATTGCGATTTCAATCAAATGTTAAATCTAAAAGTAGCAAGCAAATCACAGCACATTTCAGAATACAATGAAGAACTGTTAAAAAACAGGAATATCATTATCAATCAACACTGTTATGGTTGCACTGCTGGTGCAGGAAGTAGTTGTCAAGGTACAGTAGCATAGCCCAATGAATTAATGAAACAATGAAGTTATGTAAAAGTAAAATAATGTCACATCGAGTGGTTTTTCTGACATTTTGGAAGAAAAATTGTATCGAGATGTAATCACTTTAATTCTCTATAGGTTTTATCAAACACCGTTGAATGTTTTTAAATATGAAAAACCTCATCTTTCTCATATTTTTAGTATCCGTAAATTCTTTTTCACAAAAGAACCTAGAACAGTTATTAAAAAAATATAATACTGAAAGTGTTCCGTATATTTCTATTAGTGAACTACAAAAAGAAAAGCCTTTCGACTCCGCTCAAGGTAACGGCATTATTATACTAGATGCTCGTGAATCTAAAGAATTCAAAGTCAGTCATCTTAAAAATGCTATTTGTGTCGGTTATGATCTTTTTAATTTAAAAAACACCTTAGCAAAACTCCCTAAGGGCAAAAACACCAAAATTGTAGTGTATTGCTCGTTAGGAATTCGTTCAGAAGACATTGCTGAAAAGCTACAAAAAGAAGGTTTCACCAACATTTTTAACCTATATGGTGGTATTTTCGAATGGAAAAACCAAGGAAACACAATCGTTAACCTACAAAACAACCCTACAGAAAAAGTCCATGCTTTCAATAAAGAATGGAGCAAATGGTTACACAAAGGAGAAAAAATATATGAATAATCAAAATGAAGTGTCATTTCGAGAGCAGTCGAGAAATCTTCTTTTAATATTTACTCGAAACCCTAAATTAGGTAAAGTAAAAACACGTTTAGCTAAAACAATTGGAGACGAAGCTGCGTTAGATATTTATAAATTCTTATTAGAACACACAAAACAAGTCACCCAAAATTTATCTTGTGACAAAGCCGTATATTATTCTGTAAAAATTAGAGATAATGATATTTGGGATGCTCCAGTATATCAAAAGTATCAACAAGAAGGAAGCGATTTAGGTGTACGAATGCTCAATGCTTTTCAACAAGCATTTTCTACTGGATATGAAAAAGCTGTAATTATTGGTAGCGATTTGCCTGATTTAACTTCCGAACACATCAATCAAGCCTATGAAAAATTGAATTCTAATGATGTAGTTATGGGGCCTGCAGAAGATGGTGGTTATTACCTATTAGGCATGAAAAAACTCCATGCTAATATTTTTCAAAATAAAGACTGGGGAACCTCAACTGTTAGAAAAGATACTTTAAACGATTTACAAAACGAATCAGTACATTTGTTAGAAACCTTAAATGATGTAGATGTTTTTGACGACATCAAAAACAACCCAGTATTCAATCAATTTTTAAACTAACCGTCACTCCCCACAATGACAAACACAATATAAAATGCTAAAAAAACAACAACTACAAGAAACACAAGAATTTCTTCAACACAAAGGAATTACCAACCCAGAAATAGGAATTGTTTTAGGAACAGGTTTAGGGAAATTAGTCGATGAAATAACCATTGAACAAGAAGTACCGTATGCTGACATTCCACACTTTCCACAAGCAACTGTAGAATTTCATTCAGGAAAATTAATCTACGGAACCTTATCGGGTAAAAAAGTAGTGGTTATGTCTGGTCGTTTCCATATGTACGAAGGGTACAATCTATGGGAAGTGACCTACGGTATTAGAACTATGCACGCACTAGGTATTAGAACTTTGTTAGTTTCTAATGCTGCAGGCGCTATCAACCTTTCTTATAAAAAAGGAGATTTGATGTTGCTTGAAGATCACTTGAATTTACAAGGAGGTTCTCCCCTAGCCTTTAAAGGAGCAAACGAGTTTGGAAATATTTTTGCCGATATGTTAGAACCGTATTCAAAAAAATTGAATACAAAAATGAAAGCTATTGCTAAAGCGAACGACATAGACCTGAAAGAAGGTATATACGCTAGTGTTGTAGGTCCGCAATTGGAAACCAGAGCTGAATACAGAATGTTACAAATTTTAGAAGTAGATGCGGTTGGAATGAGTACTGTGCCTGAAGTTATCGTAGCAAAACAACTCAACATTCCGTGTGCAGCCGTTTCGGTATTAACCGATGAATGTGACCCTAAAAATTTACAACCTGTAGATATTACCGAAATCATTGAAGTTGCTGGAAAAGCAGAACCTAAAATGATTACGCTTTTTAAAGAATTAATTAATGAATTATAACGTCATTCCGAACATAGTGAAGAAATATTATTAATGGGAATAACATCCAACCTTGAGATTTCTCGCTTAAGCATGTCTTGAGCGACAGTCGAAAGGCTCGCAATGACAACAAACAAATTATAAAGCAAGGCTATTAGACTCAAGAACCTAGACAAACAACACAAGTCTTTATTCTTTTATCTAACAGCGAAGCGGTCTTTAATCTTAAAAATATGAGTTACTTAGAAACCACCAAAGATGTATACAAAGAAGCAGCGTTAACTCCAGATGTTGGTTTATGCTGTACAACAAACCCTATTTGGGAGTTACCAGGATTAAAAATTCCTAAAATTATGCAAGAAATGAACTACGGATGTGGTTCTACTGTGCATGCTCGCGATTTAACCAACAATCCTAAAATATTATACGTAGGTGTTGGTGGCGGAATGGAATTATTACAATTTGCGTATTTCTCACGTCAGAAAAACGGGGTAATAGGAATTGATGTGGTAGATGAAATGTTGGAAGCTTCTCAAAAGAATTTTATTGAAGCTGAAGCACAAAACGATTGGTTTAAAAGTGAGTTTGTCGATTTACGAAAAGGAGACGCTTTACACTTGCCAGTAGAAGATAATTCAATTGATGTAGCTGCTCAAAACTGTTTATTCAACATTTTTAAAGCTGAAGAGTTGAAAAAAGCCATTGCTGAAATGTATCGCGTGTTAAAACCCCACGGACGTTTGGTTATGAGTGATCCTACGTGTGAGCAACCCATGAACGAAACGTTACGTAACGATGAGCGTTTGCGTGCCTTATGTTTAAGTGGTAGTTTACCAATTGCAGAATATGTAAAAATGCTGACGGATGCTGGTTTTGGAACTATTGAAATTAGAGCACGTAAACCATACAGAATTTTAGACCCTAAGAATTATCCTACGGATGAATTGATTTATATCGAATCGATTGAAGTAGCAGCGATTAAAGATCCAATGCCTGCTGATGGTCCATGTGTATTTACAGGTAAAGCTGCCATTTACTTTGGAGATGAAGACTATTTTGATGACGGAGCAGGACACACCTTATTAAAAAACCAACCGTTAGCGATTTGTGATAAAACAGCCGCAGCTTTAAAAGCGTTAGGAAGAGACGATATATTTTTCTCAGAATCTACCTATCATTACGATGGTGGTGGATGTTGTTAGACATAAACTACTTTAGTTCTGAACCTCGCTTTAGCGAGGTTTTTTATTGCAAAAAAGGTTAACTTCGCCTCCAAAAAATAAAGTTTTTTATAAACTTACAACCATAAAAACACTTTTAAAAACAACCATGATAAAACCAAAAAAATTACAAAAAGGAGATAAAGTAGCTACAATTTCTTTATCATGGGGAGGTGCTGGAGAAATACCTAATAGATATCAAATAGGAAAAAAACAGATACAAGATAATTTTGATTTAGAAGTTGTTGAAACTAGAAATGCGTTAAAACCTGCTAAATGGATTTATGAAAACCCAAAAGCAAGAGCTGAAGACTTAATGGAAGCTCTTGAGGACAAGTCTATAAAAGCAATCATTTCTAACATTGGAGGAGACGACAGCATAAGAATGCTACCTTTTATCGATTTAGATATTATTAGAAAAAACCCGAAAATTTTTATTGGTTTCTCAGATTCTACTGTAACACATTTTTGTTTTTATAAAGCGGGAGTAACATCTTTTTATGGAACTTCAACACTTGTTGGATTTGCTGAAAATAATGGAATGCATCAATACCAAATAGATGACATTAACCAAACTTTATTTTCTAATAAAATTATAGGGAAAATTAGCCCTAATACTGAAGGTTGGACATCTGAACGATTAGAATGGGAGAATCCAGAAAACCAAAATATATCAAGACAATTAACAAAACCCAATGGATGGAAGTTTTTACAGGGTACAAAAACAGTATCTGGAGAGCTATTAGGGGGGGGTGTTTTGATGTTTTAGAAACCTTAAAAGACACAAAATTATGGGTAAGCCCTTCAGATTGGAAAGGTAAAATATTGTTTTTTGAAACATCAGAAGCAATGATGCCTCCTCATTATTTTCTTTGGATTTTAAGAAACTATGTTGCTTCTGGCATTATACATAATATCAAAGGATTAATAGTTGGTAGACCATACAATAATCAATATGTAGTAGAATATGAGAAAGCATTAATTCAAGTAATTAGAGACGAAGCTGGTTTAACAGATTTACCAATAATTACAAAAATGGATTTTGGACATACTTGCCCTACTTTCACAATTCCCTACGGAATAAAAGCAGAAATAAATCCCGTAAATAAAACTTTTTCTATAATTGAAAGCGCTCTTACAAATTAAAACCAATCTCTAACCACACCTCTCTTAACCCAAACCATTATATTACACTCTTACAATTTTACCAACTAGAATTCGTTATTTTGTACAATGAAAATATTGAAAGAAATACAACTTCAACTTAAAGGAAATAAGAAATTAACTCTTTTGTTAAAATACGCTACAGGATTAATACTGTTTGGAGTTCTTTTAGTAGTAGTATTATTTTCGTTAGTATATTTTGAAGTCTTTGGGAAGCTCCCTAATAAAGAAGAATTGACATCTATCATCAATGAAGAAGCTTCTTTAATTTATTCATCCGACGAGGTAATTATTGGAAAACTATTTGCTGAAAATAGAACCAATGTTCGACTAGAACAAATTCCAAATCACCTAAAAGAAGCTTTAATAGCTACAGAAGATAAACGGTTTTACTCACATAACGGTTACGATGGTCAAAGCTATGCACGTGTTTTCTTTAGAAGTATTTTACTACAAGACGCCTCAGGTGGTGGCGGAAGCACCATTACACAACAGTTAATTAAAAACCTATACGGAAGGCAATACCATGGTTTTTTGAGCATGCCTATCAACAAAATCAAGGAACTCATCATTGCCAGTCGTATGGAGAAACTGTACAGCAAAGATGAAATCTTGTTGTTGTATTTGAACTCGGTTCCTTTTGGAGAAAACAACTTTGGAGTAGAATCGGCTGCTAATCGATTTTTTAACAAATCAGTTAGCGAATTACACATTGAGGAGTCTGCCGTACTTGTGGGAATGTTAAAAGCCAACACCTATTACAACCCAAGATTAAATCCAGAGAACGCAAAAAAACGTCGCAATACAGTTCTTCAGTTAATGAATAGCGAAGCCTATTTAAGTAATAAAGTTACCGACAGTTTACAAAAACTACCTATTACACTTAACTACAAAAACCTTGATGTAAATGCGACAGCTGGTTATTTTACCTATCAAATGAAGAAAAAAGCAGTAGAAATTGTAAAAAAAATAAATGATAGCACCAATACTTCTTATAATTTAGAAACCGACGGATTAAAAATTCATACAACACTGAATTACGATATCCAAAAAATTGCAGAAAAATCTGCTAAGGAACAACTCATCATCAAGCAACAACAATTAGACAAAGAATTAGCTTCAAACAGACTAAAAAATAGATGGTTAAAAAAGCAGCAGTTTACAGAAGACGACAAACAAAATAGAACTATTCAACTCTTTGATTGGGATAGCACAAAAACCATTACTGGTAATAAAATTGACAGTCTTTGGTATTATGATAAAATGCTAAATGCTTCTGTTTTGATTACGAATCCGAAAAACGGAGCAGTGATTAGTTGGGTGGGTGGAAATAATTTTAACACGCTTCCCTTTGACATGGTGTTATCGCACCGTCAAATAGCCTCTGCCTTTAAACCATTTTTATACGCTACAGCGCTAGAAAATGGAATTTCTCCGTGTGATTATTTTGAAAACGAAGAAAAAACCTATCCAGAATACGATAATTGGAAACCGAAAAATGCCGACCATAGCTCAACTCCTGATAAAAAAGTTGCCATGTGGTATGCGTTGATAAAGTCTATGAACATCCCTAGTGTAAACCTATATTTTAAACTAGAAAAAGAGTGGCTGATTGACACTTGTGAAAAGTTACTATTCCCAGAGATTACTGACGACACTCCTTCTATTGCTTTAGGCACACTAGATTTATCGCTATTTGAAGCCACAAGAGCTTACGGTGCCTTTACCAATAATGGTGAAATGAATGACTTGTATATGATTAGCAAGATTACCGATAAAGAAGGAAACATCATTTACGAAAGCGAAGCCCAAAAAGCCAAAAGAGTATTCACTAAAGAAAGCGCGCAAACCTTAACCACTATTTTACAACAAGCTGTTGAACAAGGAACAGGAGCTAGCATAAGAAATAGGTATAAAATTAAAAATCCACTAGCCAGTAAAACAGGAACTGCACAAGACTATACCAATGCTTGGTTTATGGCATACACACCAAATATTGTTCTCGGGACTTGGGTAGGGACCTCTAAAAATGACGTACATTTTACTAGCGGAAATGGTTCTGGTTCTTCTTTAGCACTGCCTATTGTAGCCAACATTCTAAAAGAAATAGAAAATACACCCGAACTAAAGGAAAAATACTTAAGCTCTTTTGATATACCAGAAAAAATATCTTCCTCAATCGACTGTCCCCCATACAGAGAAAAAGGAATTAAAGGATTTTTCAACAGACTTTTTGGAAAGAAAAAGGGAGAATAATTTAATGTAAACAATACAAAAATGCTGTCAGTTCGAGTATCGACCAAAGTGAGATGTATCGAGAACTATTCAATGATGTTAAAATGTCACGTCGAGTGATTCCGATACTATATCGGAATTGTATCGAGACGTCATTAGTAGGTTCTCGATACATTTTTTTCTTCTTCTCATCAGAAAAAATCACTCGAACTGACATGTTAAAAAAAGAATATTTAGTTAAATTAAAACTTAAGCAAACAACGTAGCAAAAGCCTCTTCAATCTTACTTACTAAAATCAGTTTTATAGAATGATTTTTGCTCGTAATCTTATTGTATTTTGAAGTCACAAAGGTTTTATACCCTAACTTTTCAGCTTCGGTTATTCGTTGATCTATTTTAGAAACAGGACGAATTTCGCCTGCTAAACCAACTTCAGCTGCAAAACACACATCTGGATTGATGGCTAAATCTTGGTTTGATGATAAAATCGCTGCTACCACCGCTAAATCTATTGCTGGATCGTCTACATGAATTCCACCAGTAACATTTAAAAATACATCTTTCGCTCCTAACTTGAATCCTGCACGCTTTTCTAACACCGCCAAAATCATATGCAAGCGTTTTAAGTTATATCCTGTGGTAGTTCTTTGTGGAGTTCCATAAACCGCTGTTGAAACAAGCGCTTGAATTTCTATCATTAACGGACGAATTCCTTCTAGGGTGGATGCAATTGCAGTTCCACTTAAATCAGCATCTTTTTTTGAAATTAAGATTTCTGAAGGATTAGAAACTTCTCGCAACCCATCTGATAGCATTTCGTAGATTCCTAATTCAGCAGTAGAACCAAAACGGTTTTTTTGTGAGCGTAAAATTCGGTAGGTATGATTTCGGTCTCCTTCAAATTGCAACACCACATCCACCATGTGCTCTAAAATCTTAGGACCTGCAATGTGTCCTTCTTTATTAATATGTCCAATCAATAATACAGGAGTAGCTGTTTCCTTCGCAAATTTGATGAGTTCTGCGGAAGTTTCTCGTATTTGCGAAATGCTCCCTGGTGAAGCTTCAATGGTATCCGTATGTAAAGTTTGGATAGAATCTATCACCAATACGTCAGGTTGCACCTCTTCTATATTTTTAAAAATCTGTTGTGTATTGGTTTCCGTAAGAATTAAACAGTTAGGATTTTTTCCTTCTATACGTTCAGCACGCATTTTTATCTGCGACTGACTTTCTTCCCCAGACACATACAACACTTTTTGTGGAATTTGTAAAGCGATTTGCAACAGCAACGTAGATTTCCCAATTCCTGGTTCTCCACCTAACAACACCACAGCACCTTTTACCAATCCGCCACCTAAAACAGTATCTAACTCTTGATTCTTGGTACCAAATCGCTCTTCTGGATTCAGTTGAATATCTTCAACTCGTAAAGGTTTTGCAACTCTTTTTTGTGAGTTTGATGGCGATTTCCAACTTCTTTTTTCTTCTTTTTGAATCACTTCTTCAACAATAGTGTTCCATTCTTTACACGAGCCACATTGCCCTACCCATTGCGCGTGTTGCGCGCCACAGTTTTGACAGAAAAAAGTAGTTTTGGTTTTTGCCATTCGATTTGTAAGATTTACTTACAAAGAAAAGAAATCTATTTGTTTTTATTGTAGATAGGAAGGAACAAAAACGCCAATCCACCAAAGACAATAATCATAAGTGTTTGAGCTGTCCACATAATCCAACCAAAGGCAGTTGCTGGTTCTTCTGCAATTCCAAATAATGCTAAAGCTCCAGCTACGGCAACAGGATACAATCCTATCCCTCCATTAGTCGCCGCAATCGCAAATCCACCAGCGATAAATCCGATTAAAACACCTCCTAACGGAACGTGCAATCCATCTATTGCCGGAATAGTCGCCCAAAACATCAATACATACATTAACCAAATAAATACGGTATGAAATATGAACGCCCATTTCTGTTTCATTTTCAAGATACTGGTGATTCCTTCAATTAATCCAACCACAAATTTTTTGATTTTTAATCCAATTCCAGATTGTGCTTTTTTTACAAACCTTGTAAAAATCACAAACACTAAAACCAAACCACCAGCAAGAATTCCAATTTTAATTGGATCAAAATTCTCGGTTAGTAACTCAAAAATAAAATCAAACTGTACAAAAAGTGTGATTACTATGATGCTAAGCATCATAATTAAATCTGCCATTCGTTCGGCAACGATAGTACCAAAACCTTTTTCAAACGGAATGTTTTCATAGTTAGTCATCACTGCTGCTCGAGATACTTCCCCTGCTCTTGGCACTGCATAGTTTACTAAATACGCTACTAAAACCGCCATAGTACTATTGCCAAAATCTGGTTTATACCCCATAGGCTCCAACAAAAACTTCCAGCGATAAGCACGGGATAAGTGACTTAACACCCCAAAGAACAACCCTAAAGCGATCCAACCATAATTAGCATCTTTAAAATATTGCACTAAGGTTTCAATTGAAATTTTTGACAATGAATACCAAACTAAAAAACCTCCCAAAATGAGAGGTAATAGTATTTTTGTGATTTTCTTTACTGATATACTCAAACTATTCTAGCAAGTTGTTTTCTTCGTTAGGAAATACTAATTGTGGTTTAAACTTTTTGGCTTCTTCTAACTCCATAAAAGCATATACAATTAAGATAAGTACATCTCCTTTTTGAACCCTGCGAGCTGCTGCTCCATTCAAAGTAATTTCACCACTCTTTCTTGGTCCTGGAATTGCATAGGTTTCTAAACGTTCTCCGTTATTGTTATTCACAATCTGTACACGCTCACCTTCAATAATTCCAGCAGCATCCATTAAATCTTCATCAATGGTGATACTTCCTATATAATTTAAATCCGCGTTGGTTACTTTAACACGGTGTATTTTAGATTTTACTACTTGTACTAACATGCTGCAAAAATAGTTGTTTTTTAATGAATACTAAGTTGTTTTTTGATGATTTTAACATTATTACAAACCTCATTCTTAACCCTAAACGCTAACTTTTTAATTATTCTTTAAACGAATATTATCAATTAAACGAATGTCTCCTGCAAAAACAGCTATAAAGGCACGATACTTCATGTTTTCTTTAATCTCTGTTACTGTTTGCAATGTTTTTTCATCTGCAATCGTAAAATATTCTAACTCAAATAACGGATGTTTTTTAAATTGTTTTTCTACCCATTTAGTTAGCTCTTCTGGAGCTTTTACTCCAAATTTCTTTTTTGCCTTTTTTAAAGTCTTATAAATAAATGGTGCTGCTTCTCTATGTTCTTTACTTAAACGAGTGTTTCTAGAGCTCATTGCCAGTCCATCTTCTTCTCTAAAAATTGGTCTTCCTTTTATTTTTACTGGGAGTTTGTATTTCTCAACTAGCTTTTTGATAATTTGCAATTGCTGAAAATCTTTTTTACCAAAATAAGCAGTATCTGGCTCTACTATTTCAAATAATGTTTTTACAATAGTACCCACTCCATCAAAATGACCATCTCTAAACTTTCCTTCCATTTGATATTCTAATCCATCAAAATCGAAGTTATCAGAAACTATAT
Source organism: Tenacibaculum singaporense (assembly GCF_003867015.1). Classification (NCBI taxonomy): domain Bacteria; kingdom Pseudomonadati; phylum Bacteroidota; class Flavobacteriia; order Flavobacteriales; family Flavobacteriaceae; genus Tenacibaculum; species Tenacibaculum singaporense. The sequence goes on along the minus strand of NZ_CP032548.1, from coordinate 803,341 downwards.
TTTCAGCATATATTTCCTGTACAGAAGGAAAAAATAGCACGTCACAATTAACAGACTCTAACAATGCCACATCATCCTCATATGTCTTAGGGTATTTATCTAGATCTTCTTTATTATCAAACTGTGTAGGGTTTACAAAGACGCTAACCACAGCAATATCATTCTTTTTTTTGGCTCTTTTAATAAGCGATAAATGCCCTTGATGTAGAGCTCCCATGGTCGGGACAAATCCGATTGACTTTTTATCCTTTTTTTGAGTGGATAAAAACTCTTTTATTTCGGATTTACTTGTGAAAATTTTCATTGTTATTTAATTGAAATGCATGCAAAATTAGCAATTTAACACGATTTTTGCATTAAATTTCGTATTTTTGCACCTTCAATAAAAGAGACCGATTTAATGAAGGATAAGAGAATTTTATATGTTTCATCAGAGGTAACACCATATTTACCAGAAACAGAATTATCGTCTACCGCATTTAACGTTGCTAAAAATGCACATTCTAAAGGAATTCAAACCCGTATATTCATGCCTCGATTTGGGGTGATTAATGAACGAAGGCATCAGTTACACGAAGTTATTCGTCTATCGGGTATGAACTTAATTATTAACGACATGGATATGCCTTTGATAATTAAAGTTGCTTCTATCCCTAAAGAAAGGATGCAAGTATATTTTATTGACAATGACGAATACTTTAAGCGTAAAGCTGTATACTCTGACGAAGATGATAAGTTATTTGACGATAATGATGAGCGCATGATTTTCTTCGCCAAAGGTGTTGTTGAAACTGTTAAAAAACTAAACTGGGCTCCTGATATTATTCATGTTCATGGGTGGATGGCTTCATTACTTCCTTTATATTTAAGAGAATTTTATAAAGAAGAACCATTGTTTGCTGAAAGTAAGATTGTAACTTCGCTTTACAATAGTGATATTGAGGACTTGAATAAAGAATTAGCTAACAAAGTTCGTTTTGATAAAATTGAAGATTCTAAAGTAGCTACAATCGAAACACCAAGTCATATTAATATTTTAAAGAGTGCTATTGAAAATTCAGATGCTATTATAAAAGGTAGCGAAGTTTTACCTGAAGAAATTGAAACTTTTATTGAAGAAAGCAATGTAAAAGTTTTAGACTTCCAATCTGAGGAAACTTTAACTGAATCATATTTAGAATTTTATAAAGAGAACGTTTTAGAATTAAGCGAATAATGATTAGAAAAATTGGTGTACTTGGTATTAGCTTGCTATGTTTAGCAGCTATTACATCTTGTGAAAAAGACTTTAGTGAAGTTGGAACAAACGTTATTAATAACGATAAATTCGAAACAGGAGAAATCTTATTAGATGTTAAAATAACCCCAATAGATGTAGAAAGCGTACAAGCTGATAATATTAACGCTACTATTAGTGATTATTGGCTTGGGGTATATAATGACCCTAATGCTGAAAAAATTGAAGCTTCAATAATTTCTCAGCTTAGCTACATATCTGGGCTGAAAAACAAAGAAAATGTTATTGATGGCGATTCTATTTTCAATTTAGATAAAGTTATTTTAAAAATTCCATACCAAGCTACCTCTACAGGTACTAATGATGGAATTACTAGTTTTAGGTTAGATTCTATTTTAGGCAATCCTGATATTGCAACTAATGTTCAGGTGTTTCAAAATGAAACATATTTAAACACATTAGACCCTAGTGATCCCTCTAAGAAAAACACGTTCTTTTCTGATGATGAATATTTAGGAAATAATATATTAAGTGAAGGAGGTATTTATGAGTTAAAACCTAAGGCTACTGATACTACTTTTATTTTTGACAGAATTGACAGATCCTCTTCATTAACAAGTACAACTACCTATAAAGATACTGTTAGAGCTATAAACTCACAAAAGCTTAAGGTTCCATTTTTAGCAATTCCTTTGGATATAACAAAAATGAAAGCATTATTTTGGGATAAATTTCATAGTGGAGAATTTGCATCTAAAGAGGCTTTTGACAATTATTTTAGAGGAATTAAAGTAATTGCAACAGGAAGTGATGGGTCTTTAGTTCCATTAAACTTAGCTTCTTCACCTACTCCATCTGTAGATTTTCACTATACTATATCTGAAGTAGATGGTACTACAGTAAAAGATACACTTCAAAAAAAGTACTCTTTCCCTCTTTCTGGTATAAGAAATAGTCATTACAAAATGACTCCTGCTACAAATCCAGCACCTACTAATAACTTTGTTATTCAAGGAACAGCAGGGAGTATGGCAAAAGTTGAAATTTTAGACGACACAAAAGTTCAAGAGTTAAAAAGTAATAATTGGTTAATCAATGATGCATCTCTTACTTTTTATATAAATCAAGCAATCAACAACGATTCTAACATTATTCCTCAGCAGTTATTCTTATATCAAAATAAAGAAAACGAAACAGGAGGTGTTTCACCTACTCAGTTAACTGATGCTTATGTTGACCCTACTTCTTTTGGGGGGCTTTTAGAGAAAACCGATGATGATAACCCCGAAAAATATACGTTTAGGATTACCGATTATATTTCCAAACTATTATCCGGAGAAGAAAACACAACTATTGATCCTTTAGTTTTAAAAGCATACAACCCTACAGATGCTCCTGTTAATAATAATATTTTAACAACTTCTGTTAAATCTTATAACTGGAACCCTAGAGCTGTGACGCTATTAAATGGCGATGAAGCTGCTAACGGAACCAAAAGAGCCGTTTTAAAAATATCATATTCAAAAGAAAAATAAGTTGTTATGTGTGGAATCACAGGATATATTGGACACAGAGATGCTTATCCGATTGTAATTAATGGACTAAAGCGTTTAGAATATAGAGGTTATGATAGTGCCGGTATCATGATGTATGATGGTGAAACAATGCATCTATCAAAAACCAAAGGAAAGGTTTCTGACTTAGAAGTAATTACAAACAAAGAAGAGGAAAGAAAAAAAGGACAAATAGGTATTGGGCACACTCGTTGGGCAACTCATGGCGTTCCTAACGATGTAAACTCTCACCCTCATTTTTCTCAATCTGGCAACCTTGTGATTGTTCACAATGGAATTATAGAAAATTATGATACCATTAAGAAAGAGTTAACCTCTAGAGGCTATGAATTTAAAAGTGACACAGATACAGAGGTTTTAATAAACCTTATTGAAGAAATTAAAAAAAGTGAGGAATGTAAATTAGGAAAAGCTGTTCAATTAGCTTTAACTAATGTAATTGGAGCTTATGCAATTGCTGTTTTTGACAAAACAAAACCTAATGAATTAGTCGTAGCTCGATTGGGTAGCCCAATTGCTATCGGAGTTGGAAAAAACAACGAAGAGTTTTTCGTAGCTTCTGATGCTTCTCCTTTTATTGAGTATACAAAAGATGCTATTTACCTTGAAGATGGTGAATTAGCTATTATAAAAAAGGACAAAGGAATTAAAGTTCGTAAAATTGAGAATGATAAAGAAATTGATGCGAACATTCAAAAACTACAATTAAGCCTTGAACAAATAGAAAAAGGTGGTTACGATCACTTTATGCTAAAAGAAATATACGAACAACCTAAAGCTATTATAGATACTTATAGAGGTAGAATGCTAGCTAATGAGGGGATTATAAAAATGGCTGGTGTTGATGATAATATGTCTAAATTCTTAAACGCTGACAGAATTATTATCGTAGCATGTGGTACTTCTTGGCATGCAGGTCTAGTTGGAGAATATCTTTTTGAAGATATGGCTCGTATTCCTGTTGAAGTAGAATATGCTTCAGAGTTTAGATATCGTAATCCAATTATAACTCCAAAAGATGTAGTAATTGCCATTTCTCAATCTGGAGAAACAGCCGATACTTTAGCTGCCATTAAGTTAGCTAAATCTAAAGGTGCTTTTGTTTTTGGAGTGTGTAATGTTGTAGGTTCTTCTATTGCAAGAGAAACACATGCTGGTGCATACACGCATGCCGGACCAGAAATTGGAGTAGCATCAACTAAAGCATTCACAACACAAATAACAGTACTTTCACTAATTGCTTTAAAACTAGCACAAGCTAAAGGAACTTTATCAACATCTGCAGTAAATACTTATTTACAAACGATGCAACAAATTCCTGCTCAGGTAGAAAGTTTATTGAAAATTGATGCCCAAGTTAAAGAAATAGCAGCCGTATATAAAGACGCTAAAAACTGTTTGTACTTAGGTAGAGGATTTAATTTCCCTGTTGCCTTAGAAGGTGCTTTAAAATTAAAAGAAATTTCTTATATCCATGCTGAGGGCTATCCTGCTGCTGAGATGAAACACGGACCAATTGCCTTAATTGATGAAAACATGCCTGTTTTTGTAATTGCAACAAGCAGAGGACATTACGAAAAGGTGGTAAGTAACATTCAAGAAATTAAATCTCGTAGTGGAAAAATAGTAGCAGTTGTTACGGAAGGGGATGAAACTGTTAAGGAAATAGCTGATCATGTAATCGAAATTCCAGATACAGAAGAAGCTTTCTCTCCTTTATTAACAACAATACCATTTCAACTACTGTCATATCATATAGCGGTAATGTTAGGTAAAAATGTTGATCAACCAAGAAATTTAGCTAAATCGGTTACTGTTGAATAACAATCGATTTTATTTAAAATATAAATCCTGAGAAAATTTTTCTCAGGATTTTTTATTTATCTTTTTCAAGAGTAATATAAACAGGAAAATGATCTGAAAAACCACCCTTATAAAAAGGTCCTATAAAAGTTCTAAACGGACTTCCCTCATATTTTCCATTGTATATTTTCAACCAATCTCTATTATAAATCTTTGCATTTAAAAAAGTATGCTTACTTTTTTCCGTGTCAAAAAAATCTCTAGAAAACATAATCTGATCAAATAAATGCCATTCTTTGAAATGAGTGGTTGTTCCTTTACCTCTTTCATATAAAGACTTCATTGGGTTATACAAGTCATCTGACACTAGGTACTCTTCAACACTTTTATTTACGGGGTTATCATTAAAATCTCCCATAATAATAAATTTTGCAGCACTTTCTTCTTCTTTAATCTTATCCATAACACTTCGAGTCAATTGCGCTGCTTTTATTCTATTGTTTTCAGTTTCAGACACTCCTTCTCTACGTGAAGGCCAATGATTAATTAAAACATGTATCTTTTCATTATTAAGTACTCCTTTAACCACTAACAAATCACGCGTATAATCTACACCCCCTTCTTCATCGGTTAATAAAAGTGAATGTGTTTCTGAAAATAGTACCTCAAAAAAATCTTTGTTGTACATCAAAGCAACATCAATACCTCTTTCATCAGGAGAATCGTAGTGAACATAATCATAATTGAAATTTGATAAATTTTTATGCTTTACTAAATCTTTTACAACTTTGGCATTTTCAACCTCTACTAAACCAACTATAATGGGTGGATGTGCGGATTGACTACTTCCCAACTGACTAATAACAGATGTTATTTTTCTCAGTTTATGACCATATTTTTTCCTATTCCATCTTAATTTACCATTTGGTGTAAAATCATCATCATAAGTATTTGGATTATCTACAGTATCGAATAAATTTTCAACATTATAAAAAGCAATCGTATATCTGTTTTTTCTCTTATTTGCTGTCATTTAAAAAAAATTATCTCTCGAAAATACAAAAATCAAAGAAGCTCTATAACATAAAGCTAACCTTAATTGTTAAGGTATTCGATAAAGTTTTAAAAACAACCTTATAGATTTTAATAAAAATTACTGAACTATTTAAAATTCATCAAAAAAGAAACGCAAAAAAAGGGATATTTTCAATATTAATTATATGTAAAACAGTTATAAGGCGCTTATTTATTTTACTTTAAAACAATATTTTATTAATCGTCAACACTTCATTAAAAACCTCATTTACAATACTTTTACATCGTTAAATTTTAACAAACAAACTTAAAACAAACCCTAAAACTCTAAAAAATGAAAAAGTTATTTGTATTAATGTTCGTCACTCTAATGAGTACTTCAGTTTTTTCAACAAACGAAAACCCTGCAAAAGAGCAAATTAGAACAAAAATAGTTGAACTATTAGGTAACCCTAACTTTGTTCTAGATAAAGAAGTAAAAACTACCGTAGAATTTTTAATAAACAAAAACGGAGAAATCGTTATTTTGAATGTTAACTGTGATACTGAACAAGTTTGTCACTATGTAAAAAGTAGATTAAATTATAAACTTATAACTAAGGAATTAACGGTGAAGAACCATATCTATAAAATGCCTTTAACTATAGAAAAAAGTAGTAAGTAATTACTTACCGATTATCCCCTAATAAAAAAAGCCTCATAGAGTTTCTATGAGGCTTTAATGTTATTATCTGTAAATTATACTGCTCCTTGATCAAGCATTGCATCAGCAACCTTAACAAAACCAGCAATATTTGCTCCTTTTACATAATCAACATATCCACCTTCTTGTGTACCATACTTTACACAAGCTTCGTGAATATTATTCATAATAGAATGTAACTTATTATCTACTTCTTCACGAGTCCAAGATAAACGTAAAGAGTTTTGAGACATTTCTAACCCAGATGTTGCTACACCTCCTGCATTTGAAGCTTTTCCTGGTGCAAATAAGATTTTTGCATTTTGGAATACTTCAATAGCCTCTGGAGTAGATGGCATGTTTGCTCCTTCAGCAACACAAATACATCCATTATCAACTAATGCTTTTGCTTCTTCTCCATTTAACTCATTTTGAGTTGCACATGGTAAAGCTACATCACACTTAGTTCCCCAAGGCCTTTCACCTTTAAAGAATTTTGCTGATGGATATTTTTCTACGTATTCATGGATTCTTCCACGTTTTACATTCTTTAACTCTTGTACAAAAGCTAATTTTTCAGCATCAATACCATCTTCATCATAGATATAACCTGATGAATCAGATAAAGTAACCACTTTAGCTCCTAATTGAGTTGCTTTTTCAGTAGCATATTGTGCTACGTTACCAGAACCAGAAACAACTACAGTTTTACCCTCGAAAGAATCTCCTTTGGTTTTTAACATATTTTCTGCAAAGTAAACATCTCCATAACCTGTAGCTTCAGGACGGATTAATGAACCTCCCCAAGAAGCTCCTTTACCAGTTAATACTCCGGTAAACTCGTTACGTAAACGCTTGTATTGACCAAACATGTAACCAATTTCACGACCTCCAACACCAATATCTCCAGCAGGAACATCAGTATCAGGACCAATATGACGTGCTAATTCTGTCATAAATGATTGACAAAAAGCCATTACTTCACGGTCAGACTTTCCTTTAGGATTAAAGTCAGATCCTCCTTTACCACCACCCATTGGTAAGGTTGTTAATGAGTTTTTGAAAACTTGCTCAAATCCTAAAAATTTTAAGATTGATAAGTTTACTGAAGGATGAAAACGTAACCCTCCTTTATAAGGACCAATTGCTGAGTTAAACTCAACTCTATACCCTCTGTTCACTTGAGTTTCTCCGTTATCATCAACCCATGGTACTCTAAACATAATAGTACGTTCAGGTTCAACCATACGCTCTAGTAATTTCTTACCTTGATATTTTGGATTATTTTCTATAAACGGAATTACTGTTTCTGCTACCTCATGTACAGCTTGCAAAAACTCTGGTTCATATGCATTACGTTCTTTTACGTAATCCATAAATGCTTGTATCTTAGATTCCATAAACTTAGTTGTTGTTCTGTTATTTTATAATATTAACAATTTTACTATGCAAATATAATTATTTTACTATTCGTTAATTTCTATTTTTCTGTTTATTTCCCTTATTTTATTGGTGTTTTTGCAAACACTATCAAAAGTCCTTTTTTTTACACAAAAAAACGTAAATTTGCACCTTAACTTTTGGAAAGATTATGTTAGACAAGGTAAAAGAATTGATTGGAGAGGTAAATGCTTTTAATGCCACTTCAAAAGAAGAAATTGAAACATTTAGAATTAAGTATTTAGGAAGCAAAGGAATATTAAAAGATTTATTTGCTGAATTTAAAAATGTACCTAACGACCAAAAGAAAGAATTTGGGCAAACCATTAATTTGCTTAAAAATTCTGCTGAAGAAAAAGTAAACATGTTAAAAGAAGCTATAGAAAATGCTGTTGAAGAAAAAGGTGTTTATGGCGATTTAACGCGTCCATCTGAACCAATTAATTTAGGTTCTCGTCACCCGATTTCTTTAGTAAAGAATCAAATTATCGAAGTATTTAACCGTATTGGTTTTACCGTTTCTGAAGGACCAGAAATTGAAGATGATTGGCATAACTTTACTGCTTTAAACTTACCAGCATATCATCCAGCGCGTGATATGCAAGATACTTTCTTCATTGAAAAGAACCCTGACACGTTATTAAGAACACATACCTCATCGGTACAAGTACGTTATATGGAAAACAACGAACCTCCAATTCGTACAATTTCTCCAGGACGTGTATTTAGAAACGAAGATATTTCAGCACGTGCACACTGTATTTTCCACCAAGTAGAAGGATTATATATTGATACTGATGTTTCGTTTGCCGATTTAAAGCAAACCTTATTATACTTTACCAAAGAAATGTTTGGTAAATCTAAAATACGTTTACGCCCGTCATACTTCCCATTTACTGAGCCAAGTGCCGAAGTAGATATTTACTGGGGATTAGAAACTGAAACCGATTACAGAATTACCAAAGGTACAGGTTGGTTAGAAATTATGGGATGCGGTATGGTAGACCCAAATGTATTAAAGAACTGTAATATCGACCCTACAAAATATAGCGGTTATGCTTTCGGAATGGGTATCGAGCGTATTGCAATGTTGTTATACCAAATTCCAGATATCCGTATGTTCTACGAAAATGACAAACGTTTCTTAGAGCAGTTTAAATCTGTAATTTAATTTTAAAGATAAATTCAAAAAAATAAAAGACGAAAGCGTTAAACTTTCGTCTTTCCATTTTAAAAAGTTTTCAATGAGAAAAGATATTGAAATTCCTAAAGTAACTGGCGTAGAAATCGCTGTAGTTTTAGAAACCAATGAAATTGACAACAAAGAAGATTGGAATGTGTACATTCTAAATAAAAAGGATGTCGATTTAGAAATGGTAGTTATTGTTTCTCAAGGATTCTCAGACACTAAAACTACTTCTGTTTTCCGTAGAAAAATAGATAAACTACCTGCAAATAGTTATCAAAAGTTTGAGCTAATGCAACCTGAGCTATTTGATTTAGACAACCGTTTTCAGGTAACATTTTTTGAAGACAAAAGACTACATGATAAAACTTTTATTTTTCAAGCAGAGACAATTCAAGAAGGTTTTTTAAGAGATATAGAATTCTTAGGAAAAAGAGGAATCGTTTGTAAATAAAAAACGAACCTAATAAAATTTACAAAAGAACGATAGTTGTTAATTCACAACTATCGTTCTTTTTTTATACGCACTTTTAGTATTTTCGTTAAAAATCCTGTTTCATGTTTTTAAGCATTCAAGACTTAGTTGCACAATTCTCTTCTTGGGTATGGGGAATCCCCTTATTAATATTACTTATTGGTGGTGGATTATACCTATTTATCTACTCAGGATTAGTCCCTTTCAGATATATTGGTCATGCTGTCGCCATTTTAAGAGGAAAATACGACAAAGCAGACTCTCCTGGAGATTTATCACATTACGAAGCCTTATCATCTGCCATAGCAGCTACTGTAGGAATGGGAAATATTAGTGGAGTTGCTATTGCCATTGCAACGGGAGGTCCTGGTGCTATTTTTTGGATGTGGGTAAGTGCTTTTGTAGGAATGGCAACTAAGTTTTTCACCTGTAGTTTATCGGTAATGTATCGAGGAAAAGATGAAAACGGAAATGTAAAAGGAGGACCAATGTATGTAATTACTGAAGGTTTAGGAAAGCGCTGGAAGCCTTTAGCTGTGTTTTTTGCTTCTGCAGGATTAATAGGAACTCTACCTGCTTTTCAAGCAAACCAATTAACACAAACGTTGATTGACGTTTTTCAGGTACAAGAAACCAATCATTTCACTGCAAAATTATTACTAGGAATTACCATTGCCATTATTGTAGCTATGGTAATTTTTGGGGGAATTAAACGAATTGGTAGTGTTGCAGGTAAATTAGTTCCTGTAATGGTAGTAGTATATCTTATTACAGTATTAACTATCCTGTTTTTAAGAATGGAACAAGTTCCGGGTATTTTTTCTTTAATTTTTGAAGATGCTTTTTCAGGAAAATCTGTTTTAGGAGGTGCTTTAGGGGTTTTGATAATTACTGGTGTTAAACGTGCTGCATTTTCTAACGAAGCAGGATTAGGTACAGCACCTATGATGCACGGAACAGCGAAAACCAAAGAACCTATCCGTGAAGGATTGGTTGCTATGTTAGGACCTGCTATTGATACACTATTAGTTTGTTCTTTAACTGCCTTGGCTATTTTAGCTTCGGGAGTTTGGAAAGGTTTTGAAGGTAACGGAATTTCTATGACATTGGCTGCATTTGATGCGGTACTTCCTCACAACATAGGAAGTGTTATTTTAACCATTTGTGTATTGATTTTTGCTTTCTCAACACTATTTACCTACTCCTTTTATGGATTGAGTTGTTTGAGTTTTTTAACCAATACTAAAATAGGAAAGAACTACAATTACATCTACATCCTTACCATTGTAATTGCCTCTATCATCAAATTAGACTTTGTTATCAATCTAATTGATAGTGCGTATGCTTTAATGGCAATCCCTACAGTATTGTCAACGCTGATTTTAGCTCCAAAAGTAAAAAGAGAAGCTAGAAAATATTTTCAGAAGCTAAAAACTAATTCGTTTTAATACGTTTAAGCTCTTCTATTATTTCAGAAGATAAAGAATCTATTTTTTTAGAGGTTTCTTTTATATTTTCTTGATGACTTATTGAATCCTTTACAACATCTAAAGTTGTTTTGGTTGAATTGATATACCAATCTTTCCAAGCTGAAATAATGGATAGTTGGGTTGATAACGAATCTCCCTTTTTTAATGCAATTTCGCTTTGCTTCTTTTCTTCTTGAAGTCTTGATATCGCCGCTTTTTCAATATCTTGAAGTATTAATTTTGCAGTAGTATTATCCGCATTTAATAAGGTATATGCTGAAGCCAATGAAGCAATTCCCACATTTTTCAGTGTTTTTTGAGACACTTTATCAATTCGATCATTATCCGTATGATAAAATTGGTCAGTAAAGTGCCAGAACAAAACACTAGGAATATTTCTCTTTAAAAAAGGCACATGATCGCTACCTCCTTCAAACGGATTTGTATTCACTACCCAATTTGTTCTCTTTCCTTGTTCTTTAAACTTCTTAATTAAAAAATCATTCAAATAGTGCGGAGTCATTTCTTCAAGCTTCATTTTGCGCCCTCCCCATTCGGTATGTTTGTCATTACCTCTTGTCCAAATAGCACTAGGATCAGGCATTTTTTCAATTAAAAAAGTACCGCCTGTTTTTTGGGTATCTTCTCCAACCATATCTAAAGAAATTCCCCATTTAATATCTTTTGCTCTAATTGTATCTTCTTTCACATATCTATTTGTTGAAATAATTTCATCTCCCCATAAAAAGGTTAAGCTTCTATTAGGTACAAATATGTTGTTTTTGATAAGCTTAGAAGTAAGTGTGGCCATTTCTAAAGCAACTCCAACACCTGTAGCATTATCGTTAGCTCCAGGTTCTTGTATGTGAGCACTAAAAATCAAACGCTCTTTAGGGTACTTATTCCCTTTTATATCAGCAACAATTGTCAGTTCTTCTGATGGATAAATATTGGTTTTAACTTGTACATTTAGAGATACTTTTCCTTTTAATAATGCTACTTTTAATTCTTCTTTCGCTTTATAAGACATGGCAACTGCCCAAGATTTTACTTCTTCATTTAACGGGATTGATCTAAATTGAATAGAAGTAGTATTTTTCTGAGGTTGTAAGTATTTTGGATTGCTATAGGTAATAAGCCCCAAAGCTCCGCCTTTTACAATAGCTTGATTAAATATTCTATGAGGGCTTGTTTCAGCAAAAACAATCTTCCCTTTAACATCTAACTCTTTCAACTTTTTTATGTCTTTAACATATACTACTTCAGCTGTCACCCCTTCTTTAGGTGTACTGTAAGAGTTTAAAGCAATCATATTTCTATTGGTGCTATGCTGTAAAAGAGGAATATCTTCTCCAACTATCATTACAGAAGCATTCACAGATTCCCAAGTAGGTTTTTTTAAGGGTCTTTTTTCTATTCTGTAGGTTAAAATATCTTTACTTGTAGCACTATCTTCTTTAACAAATCCTGATTTTTCTAATTCTTCTGCAATTTTGTATACACTTTTATTAAAGCCTGTGTTACCAACAACACGCCAATATTTTTCTACAAAAGAAGTTGTTTCATAAGCTAAATCTCCAGTAAACTCTTCATTTAAAATATCGAAATAATTAGAGGTTTTTAAAACTGGAACTACTTTTTCATTCTTACAACTTAGAAACAATAAAAGGACAGGTAATAAATAAAGTTTTTTTAGCATAACGGGATTTTGTGGCTTTAAATGTACACTTTTTATATCTTCTTGTACTGGTCAATTTTGCTTTCTTAATGACGACAGTTTATTTAATATGTTACAAAAAACTACAAACCGTATTGAAATTAAAAGTGAATGAATTTTAAGAGACTTTTGCTATTTCTTTATATAGTTTCTCCCTCTCCCTATCGGATAATCTTCATAAAAATCTTCAAAAGTTTTATCAGTCGTGTATTGATCACGTAGTACTTTGTAAACCATCAAAATTACTAATAGCTTACCTATCACTGTAAGTATAAACATCCAACTAAAGCCTATATTAGTAAAAGCCAAAACAGTAAGCACTAATAAAAAAATAGTGACAAACAACACCAAAAACATCGCTGAATTCTTCATAATCACACATTACCCAATAATTTACGAAAAAATTAATAAAAAAACAAAGCCCTAATTACTTTACAAAAAGTAACCTTAGGCTTTTAATGTTACTGTGGAGTATTTATTTTGAGATAGAAGAAAACGATTAATACTTTATTACTTTTCTACCTTTCACAAGCAAAGTTAAATCCTTAATTTTGCGCAGCTAAAATTTCTAGATTCCGAAATACCTTCGGAATGACAATTTGTAGGAAATCTCGCTATGCGAGAAAAAAACTTTTAAAAATGTACAGAACGCATACTTGTGGCGAGTTAAGAGCATCGCACATCAATACTGAAGTAACCCTTTCTGGATGGGTACAAAAATCACGTGATAAAGGTTTTATGATTTGGGTAGATTTACGTGATCGTTACGGAATTACACAGTTAATTTTCGACGAAGAGCGTACTTCTAAAGAGTTAATGGAAAAAGCCAAAACGTTAGGACGTGAGTTTGTAGTACAAGTAACTGGAAAAGTGATTGAGCGTCAATCTAAAAACGTAAATATTCCAACAGGTGATGTAGAAGTTTTAGTATCGAACTTAGAAATTTTAAACGAAGCTAAATTACCTCCTTTTACTATAGAAGATGAAACGGATGGGGGTGAAGATTTACGTATGAAATATCGTTATTTAGATATTCGTCGTAATCCGGTAAAAAACAGCTTAGTTTTCCGTCATAAAGTGTCGATGGAAGTTCGTAAATATTTATCTGACAAAGGATTTATTGATGTGGAAACTCCATATTTAATTAAATCCACTCCAGAAGGAGCACGTGATTTCTTAGTGCCTTCTCGTATGAACGCGGGACAATTTTACGCCTTACCTCAATCACCACAAACCTTTAAACAGTTGTTAATGGTAGGTGGTATGGATAAATACTTCCAGATTGTAAAATGTTTTAGAGATGAAGATTTACGTGCCGACCGTCAACCAGAATTTACACAAATAGACTGTGAAATGGCGTTTGTTGAGCAAGAAGATGTGTTAGAGATTTTTGAAGGAATGACACGTCATTTATTGAAAGAAATCAACGGAGTTGACGTAGAGAAATTCCCAAGAATTACTTTTGATGAAGCGATGCGTAAATATGGTAACGACAAACCAGATATCCGTTTTGGAATGGAATTTGGCGAGTTAAACGAAGTAGCACAGCACAAAGACTTTAAAGTATTTAACGATGCTGAATTAGTAGTAGGTATTGCTGTACCAGGAGGAGCTTCATACACTCGTAAAGAGATTGATAAGTTAATTGACTGGGTAAAGCGTCCGCAAGTAGGAGCTTTAGGAATGGTATATGTAAAGTGTAACGAAGATGGAAGCTTTAAATCGTCGGTAGATAAATTCTATGATCAAGACGATTTAGCAAAATGGGCTGAAGCTACAGGAGCAAAGGCTGGGGATTTAATTTGTGTGCTTTCAGGAAATACTAACAAAGTTCGCGTACAATTAAGTGCTTTACGTATGGAAATGGCAGAGCGTTTAGGTTTACGTAAACCAAACGAATTTGCTCCGTTATGGGTAATCGATTTCCCATTACTAGAATTAGATGAAGAAACAGGACACTACCATGCAATGCACCATCCATTTACCTCTCCGAAACCAGGTCAATTAGCATTATTAGATACTGATCCAGGAGCAGTAAAAGCTAACGCTTATGATTTAGTATTAAACGGAAACGAAATTGGTGGAGGTTCTATTAGAATTCACGATAAAGAAACTCAGGCAATCATGTTTAAGCATTTAGGATTTACCGAAGAAGAGGCAAAAGCTCAGTTCGGATTCTTAATGGATGCTTTTGAATACGGAGCACCACCACATGGAGGTTTAGCTTTTGGATTAGATAGATTGGTAGCTATTTTAGGAGGTCAAGAAACCATTAGAGATTTTATTGCCTTCCCTAAAAACAATTCAGGTCGTGATGTAATGATAGACGCACCTGCAACTATAGATGATGAACAACTACAAGAACTAAGCATCAAACTAGATGTGAAATCTTAAAAAATAAAAACCCTGCAAAATTTGCAGGGTTTTTTATTACCTTTAATGTACGTCTTGAAAAGGTAAAACTTCACGAAAACAAACCAATAACATATTATGAAACAAGCTATTTCTAAAAAGCTTAATGAACTAGAATCAACTGCTATTTGTGGTAACGACATTAGCTCTTCTGTTTTATATGTATCAGCATTGGCTATTGCTTTTGCTGGTCAGTATGCATGGATAACTCTATTAATTGTGTCGGTAGTATTGTTTTTATTTCGGAAAATTTACGGTGAAGTTGTTGGTGCAATGCCTTTAAACGGTGGCGCATACAATGCTCTATTGAATACCACAAGTAAGTTAATGGCCTCTTTTGCAGCAACACTTACCATACTTTCTTATATGGCCACAGCTGTTATTTCAGCCAATGAAGCAATTCATTATCTACACCATCTAATTCCCTCAATGCCTATTATTATAGCAACTGTTGGACTTTTAATGCTTTTTGCTTCATTAACTATTGGTGGTATAACAGAATCAGCTAAAGTAGCTGTCGGAATCTTTTTATTTCATTTACTATCGTTAATCGTTCTTGCCCTTTTTATTGTTTTCTATTTGTTTCAAAACGGAATTGGCACTCTTTTTAGTAACTGGGGGCATCAATCTGAAAACAGTATATGGTATGCTATCTTTTTTGGTTTTGCAGCATCAATGTTAGGGGTTTCTGGTTTTGAAAGTTCTGCAAACTTTGTTGAAGAACAACAAAAAGGAGTGTTTCCTAAGACGTTAAAAAACATGTGGGTAATTGTAAGTATTATTAATCCTTTAATGGCTATTTTTGCATTATCTCTTTTCGCAATCCCTGTTTTACAGAGTGCTGATTATCAAAACACCTTATTAGTTCAAATGGGAGAATTTGTTGGAGGTGATTGGGTTGCTGCAATTATTGCTATAGATGCTTTTTTGGTATTAAGTGGAGCTGTTTTAACAAGCTTTGTTGGCGTTACTGGTTTACTTGAACGTATGACATTAGACCGAATTATGCCTCAATTCTTTTTAAAAAAGAACAAAAGAGGTAGTTCTTATCGAATTATTATTTTATTCTTTATTCTGGCAGTTTCTGTGTTACTTATAACTAACGGAAATGTTGCTTTATTAGCTGGTGTATATACTATTTCTTTTTTATCGGTAATGGCATTGTTTGCTATAGGAAACATCTTATTAAAAATAAGGAGAAATCAATTACCTAGACCAGAAAAGGCAACGTGGGCTTCTGTTTTATTAGCTATAATTGCTGTATTATGTGCTTTAACTGGTAATATTTTAATGGAACCAAAAGATGGTTTACCTAGCAACACTTCTGTATTTTTAAACTACTTTATTCCAACTATAATTTTCATTATAATTATGTTAAATCGTACTGTTTTATTAAAACTAGTACTACAAATAATTTATGCCATCTTTAATCCTTTGAGACGATTAGTTTCAAGCATGGATAGGAAAATTACCAAAACCATTAACAAAATAAACGACCAAGAGTTTGTCTTTTTTACAAAGGGAGACAATATTGCTACTTTGAATAAGGTTATGCTATACATTATTAAAAATGAGCATACAAAAAAGATAAAAATTGTATTAGCACTTGACGAAGGGGATACAATTCCTGAAAACTTACCTAATGAGATCACTTTTCTAGATAAAGAATATCCCAAGATTAAAGTAAACTTTCAAGTTGTTCAAGGAAAATTTAGTCCTGAGTTAATTAGAGAACTATCTGAGAAATGGAATATTCCTATTAACTTTATGTTTATAGGCGCTCCAAGTGATAAATTCCCTTACAAAGTTGAAGAACTAGGTGGCGTCCGATTAATCGTCTGATAATTTTTTTTCTTCTTATTTAGTAAATCAAAAAGAGGATAGTATCTTTAAATATTCTTAACTAGCTTTTCAAAAATTAACTAAGCATCTAGAACACAATGCCTACATCTAAAGAAGCTTATAAAAAAATATTAATTTGGAGATACAAACATATCTCTGAACGACAGTTTGTATATGTTTTAAGTATTTTAGTAGGGTTTTTAGCAGGTATTGGCACCTTAATTCTTAAGAACCTTACTTTTTACTTTCACCGTATTTTAGAAGATGGGCTTATTAAAGATTATCATCATTCTTTGTACTTTATTTTTCCTATTATAGGGTTATTTTTAGTGTTTTACATAAAGAAATATTTCATCAAAAAAGATATTGGTCACGGTATTTCTACCACTTTACAGTCCATTTCTAAAAAGAATGGAATTATTGAGCGTTATAAAATTTATGCTTCGTTAATTACAGCCCCCATAACTGTAGGTTTTGGAGGTTCTGTAGGATTACAAGGTCCAGCAGTAAGTACAGGTGCTGCCTTAGGTTCTGGTGTAGCACAGTTATTTCATATGAACATGAGAACTCGTATGCTATTAATTGGTTGCGCTACTGCAGGAGCGATGTCTTCAATGTTCAAAGCTCCTATTGCTGCTATTATTTTTGCAGTAGAAATTTTTAGTTTAGACCTTGCTTTTGCTTCGTTAGTTCCGTTATTATTAGCATCTGTTTCTGCTGTAATTACTTCTTATTTCTTTTTAGGGAAAGATGTATTATTTAGCGTCCAACTTCAAGATGCTTTTGAAATTAACGATCTTATCTTTTACATAGCTTTGGCTATTTTTACAGGATTTTCTTCTGTATATTTTTCTAAAATCTATTTTAGAATCATTAATTTTTTCAAAAAATACAATCCTTTTAAACGATTAGTATTTGGTGGGGTTGCCATTGGTATAATGTTGTTTTTAATTCCTCCTTTATTTGGTGAAGGGTACGGAATTATCAATAATTTATTGTCTGAAAATGCTAGTGCCGCTCTCAAAAGTATCCATTATTCAATTGATTTTGACAATGTGTGGATGGTTATAATTTTTCTATTAATTATTGGTGTTTTTAAAGTAATTGCCATGACAACTACTTTTGCTGCGGGTGGAGTTGGTGGAATTTTTATTCCAACACTTGTTATGGGAAGTGCTTTGGGAAATGTTACTGCTAAAATTATCAACCAATTCGGATTTGATGTCTCGGAAACTAACTTCACGCTGATTGGTATGACAGGCTTAATGGCAGGGGTTTTACACGCACCTTTAACGGCTATTTTCTTAATTGCTGAAATAACCGGAGGCTATGATTTATTTGTTCCATTGATGCTCGTTTCAGCAGTTTCTTATGCCATTACCAAATACTTTGTTTCTAATTCAATTTATACTATTGAGCTAGCTAAACGTGGTGAACTTATTACGCACAATAAAGATAAAAATGTAATGATGATGATGAAGATTAGTAAAATTATTGAAAAGAACTTTATTAAAATTTACCCTGACATGACCCTAGGAGAGATGCTTAAACAAGCTGTTTCTAAATCGAAACGGAATATTTTTCCTGTTGTTGATAATGAAAATAAGTTTATGGGAATTGTTTTGCTAGATGATATCCGCCCTATGATGTTTAATCAAGAGCTGTACGATACAACTACTGTTAAAGATATTATGAAGATAGCTCCCGCCATTATTTTTTATGATGATGACACTGAAAAGGTGATGCAAAAATTTAAAGAAAGTGGTGCTTGGAACTTGCCTGTAGTTAAAAACGGTGTGTATGTTGGATTTATTTCTAAGTCAAAACTACTCTCTGTGTATAGAAACAAGCTAATTGAGGTTACTGTTTAGTTCAATGCTCTTAGTTCACATTTTGAAGTAAAAAAATAATTCCCTCCTTTAGATTGCTTAGGCACCCTATTATCCACACACATATAACGCAACTCACAATCTTTACATTCATCTATTACATCCTTATTAATGCTCCAATACTTTTGAAACTGTTCTGAATCTACAACCGCTTCCAGTTCCTTAAACGTTAGTCTTGCTATGTTCCCAAATAACTCTTCAGTTTCTGGAGCATTCAACACCCCTCCTTCTTTATTTATAAAAACCTTTTTATTAAAGTAGGTATTATATTTTTGAGATTCTGTAAATAAGGATATGTTTATCTTGAAAAAATATTCTTTTTTATTTACAAATCGTTTAGGTGATGTTATAAGAATTTTTGAAGATGATGTTTTTAACTGTTCGTCACTTAAGAGAAAAATTGTTTCTATCCTTTTATTCTCAACTATAAGTTGTTCATAATCGGTTATTTTTTCTCCTTTGTTAAATGGTGTTTCAAACACAACGGAAAAAATAGCAGAAGTGGTTAATTTTTCCATAATATTTTTCATAAGAAGAAATGATTTAGGAGCGTCAATTTTAAGATACAAGTATTCACAGCCTAATGCTGTAAGGTATGCTACTATTTTTTCGAACAAAGGATATGTTGTTTCACTTATCTCAATAATTGCATTTGATATTTTAGCAGGAGACCTCCATTTCATACTCAATTTAGGGAACAACTCTAACTCATCTTTATCTATTAAAAATGTAAGCTCTTTATTTGTTAAAAATTGAAAGTATTCTTCTACGACTTGCTCATTATCTTTACCACATAATTCAAATATTTCTGAAATAGTATGTTCTTCAAATAACTGAATGAAGTTGTATAAATCGTTAGGAATATTAAACATTTGTTTTCTTTGCAAGTCATATATAACAGATTTATCTCTCCCTAAAACTGGAATACAATTAGAAAACATTCTTACATATTTATTACTGTTCTTCATTAATTGGGTGTTGTATTGTTATTGGCTTGTAAAAACTTCTTTTTAAAGCATACCTATCGTGATATTTGCCTATTGATATTCTATTATGAATTAACGACATAGAGCTGTTACTAATAGATTTTATTTCTGATAAATAGATTACTGCAGATAATTTGTTTTTACACTCTTCTTTCGTTTTGTTCAATAACTGTTGAGCTTCTTTTTGAGATATCATAATTTTTGAGTTTGTACGCTATTTTTTCTTCTAAATAATAATTACATGGATAAGAAACCATACCAAATTGCCCTATAGGATTTACTTCTAAGAAAACATATTGTTTAGAGGGTGTGTAAATTAAATCGAAAGAACAACTCGTTAAATTTAGTTTTTCTGCCAACGTTTTTAATTTTATTTCAATGTCTGATGGTAGATTAAACGGAATTGTTCTATTGGGTTTTTGATTATTATAACATCTAAAATCTGTTTTAGTTTGTTCGTCTAACTGAGAGAAAATAGCCATTGAATAAAACTCTCCATCCAAAAAATAACTACGTATTTCGAGTGTTTTTTTAATGTTTTCTTGAAATAAACTAATCCCGAAAGTATCGTCAAATAAATCAGCTTTCTCTGTATTTATCGATGTTGTATAGGTAGGTAACCAATAAGTATCTCCGTACAAACTCATTGGGTCATTGATTGGCTTTGTAATTAACAATTTGTTTTTTAATTCTTCTCTTAAAACTTTTTTTTGATTTGTTATGGTAGTTTTAGGAATACACAGCCCCAACTGTTTTGCTAAGGTTAATACAATAAGTTTATTAACTTTTTTAAAGTTATAATTATTTATAGAAGGTTTTTGATGTAGTAAAAAATGTAAGTACTCAAATAAGTCTTTTTTTTCCTCATTATAAAACTCAGTTATTTTATCTCCTATAAAATCTTTTACCTCAATACAATCATACAGCGTAAAGTTTCCTCTTCGATACCAAACCGAAGTAATTTCATTAAAATTAACTGTTGCATCTTTAGTGCTAATAAGCACCTCTGAGGTGTTTATATTTACGGTTAAGCTGTTTATAAGCTCATTATTATTAAGCAGTATAAAATCTTCTTTTAAATAACTAAGCCATCTTATTATATCAATGGTGCTTTCATCTTGTTCTATAGATAAAATTAATATCATACTTCAACTATTTAACCCATTCTGCCAAAATAGAATTAACAGAATGGGTTATTAAGAACTAACTAATCTTTATAACCATCAGTTCCCATATTAATCCCGTCTACATAGGTTCCAATGTTAAAACTTCCTACATAGTCTTCTTCTCTCTCGTCTCTCCAATAAACACCAGATCCGTAGTAAAGACCTCCTTTAGTTGTGTCCATCTCATTTTGAGACATTTCAAACTCTTTTAATGATTTCATTTTTGAATTCATAATAAATATTAATTTGGTTACCTACTCTGTTTACTATGGGATTTTCGGCTTACTCCCTTTAATATCTGTATCAATTCTTACGTATTTTTACTTTCTTTTTTTAAAAGGTTGGATACAAATATTGAATTTTTAGCAAAGTGAAATTGAAGTGCTGGGGAACTATTTATAAAATCAGGAGGTACTATTTAAAAATTATAACAGCTTAATAAAGCTAATTTCTAATTCTAAAATCGTTTTTTGTTTGTTGTGAACGCTGTTACTGCTTATCGTTTTTCACATATTCACTAAGGTATTTTGTTTTTTATGAGCGTCTCCACAAAAATTCTTAAACAGCATTAAGTATTTACTTATTTTAAGACAAATTAGTGTGTCACAAACTTTTTTTTTGAGATACTGAAGTATTACACCTATAATCATCTACAAAAACTCTTGTTAACTGAACTCAAGTAATGTGGTTGTTACCATAGCAAAAAGAGCTACACTTTTAAAAATATAGCTCTCTTATTTTGGCAAATTGCTTGAAGTATATAAGTTTATTATCTAGTTAAAAAGGCAACCATTTTATCAGGAAAGTCGGTAAAACCACCATCTACATTAGCTTCAAAAAGTAATACTTGCATCATTTCTTCAAAAGAAGAAAACTCATCTAATTGATCAGCTCTAAAAGTGTACGGATGCACTTGTAATCCTAGTTTATGAGCTTCTTCAACCAATGTTGTAAACTGCCATTGATTTCCTTCTTTCTTATCTAAAAGTTGTTTATACCAAGGCCCTAACCCATCAGCATAAGTTGTGTAATGTTTTAGCTGTTTAGTTTCTTCTGGGAATTCAATCAACTGAACTAAAAACAAGTCAGATTCTAATTCTTTTCGAACCCTCTCCAGTTCTTTTGCATCAAAGCATTGAAACATACATTTGTCTTTCTTTGTTTTGTAACCATATTCTGAAAGGATATCCAATGTGATTTTGGCAATGTCTTTTCCATTTTGGTGATGGAATTCTGGATTCTTAATTTCAGGATAAATCCCGATATTTTTTCCTGTAGTCTTATTTAATCCTTGAATCAACTCTATTTCCTCTTGCAAAGAATGTAATTTAAAGTTGCCTTTTCCCTTCGGGAATCGATTTGGATACACCTGCTTTCCTGTTTTCGGATTAAAACGTTCTGTAACATTTAACTCTTGTAGCTCTTTAAAAGTAAAATCTATTACATAAAAACGTTTGTCTTCTCGCTTTCTTTCTGGAAACTTTTCAGCAACATTGGTAACATCATCCAAATATATATCGTGAATAACAACAGGGACATCGTCTTTACTCAATACTAAATCTTGTTCTATATAATCAGGACTCATAGCATACGCTATAGCTTTAGCTTCCATAGTATGTTCTGGTAAATATCCTGAGGCTCCACGATGAGCAATTACAATTTTCTTTTGCATATTCGTTGGTTTTATTTTTGGATTACATCCAAAGAAAAGAGATAAGAAAAACAGTATATAAAATTGTTTCATTATTTACAGATATACTTGAGCGGTTAAAACCAGCATTGTAAAAACTGTTAAGATAATTACCAACGGAATTACAAACTTCAACCATTTATCATAACCAACTTTTACAATAGCTAAGGATGCTAAAATTAAGCCTGTTGGGTTGATAAAAGCAAATAAACCCATACCGTATTGATATGTGTTTACAATTACCTCTCTACCTACTCCAACTGTATCTGCCAACGGAGACATAATAGGCATAGTCAAAACTGCCATACCTGAAGAACTTGGAATAAAAAACGACAACCCTGAATAAATAAATAACATTACATTGGTAAAAACACCTTTAGACATCCCTGTAGTAAACTCACTTGCGTGTTGTAAAATGGTATCGCTTATTAAACCTTGTTCCATTAAAACAGAAACTCCACGTGCAATACCTATAATAAAAGCAACTCCTAATAAATCACCTGCTCCTTTAATAAACGTATTTACAAAGTTTTCTTCTTTCATTTTGGCTAAAAAACCTATTAAAATAGCTCCTATTAAAAACACCACAGTCATTTCTTCAAACCACCATCCTAAGCGAGAAACTCCATAAATCATAATTATAAAGCACATTGCAAAAATGGTTAGTATAATTCGTAACCTACCCGTTAACGTATGCGTGTTTGAGGTTGAGCTACCAAAAAGATTTTCAATCATTTCTTTTTGATCGTAAATAATCGATTTTGTTGGGTCTTTTTGAACTTTGTTTGCGTAACGTAAAATGTAAATAACACAAATAACAACTCCTCCAATTAGCATTAACAATCTCCCTGTAAAACCAGTTGTCCAGTTAATCCCCGCAGCATCTGAAGCAATAATAACACTAAATGGATTTACTGTTGAGCACATTGTACCTATAGATGATCCAATATACACACACGCTAAAGCTACTATGGCATCGTATTTTGCTGCTAAAAATATTGGAATTAATATCGGATAAAAGGCAATAGTTTCTTCTGCTAATCCAAAAGTTGTCCCTCCTACGGCTATTAAAGTCGTTACTACAAATATGAGCCAATACTCTTTTCCTTTTAGTGTTTTTGCTAACCAGGTTATTCCAGCATCAAAAGCACCGGTAAAATTCATTATTCCAATAATTCCACCTAAAATTAGAACAAATAAAATTATATCAGATGATTGAATAATTCCTTTTATAGGAGATTTAAAAAATTCTAAAAAGCCTTGTGGTTTTGGATCTAACTGAGTATATGTTCCTGGTACACTAATTGGTTTTGCTATATCTCCATTTGTAAATTTCTCTAACGGAATTTTGATTCCTAAGCCTTCTAGTGTTTCTTGACTTGCAGGCAACGCTTTTTCGTCTTCTAAATGTAAATAAATAAATGAGTTACTGTTTTTTTGATACTGTAAGGTATCGAACTTACCTGCAGGTACAAACCATGTTAAAATAGCAACTAATCCTGCTATCAATAATAAAATGGTATGCGGGGTTGGGAATTTAATTTTCTTCAAGACAATGAGTTATTATTTATCTGCATAAAAGTAAAAAAAACCAAGAGATGCACATCTCTTGGTTTAATAATAATTAAAATAATTATTGGGAATTTGTTGAAAAAAGACTTTGGTTTTCTAATTTAACATAGAAGCTCTAGCTCCTCCTGGTTGAAAGATTGCTCTCATTCTGTTACGTTGACCATCTGTAAACATATACATACAAGCATCATCAGTATAATCCATATAGTTCATTGTCATATCTGCAGATTTACAATTAACTGTTGGATATGAAGGACAACCATAATTAGGTCCATCAGAAGCAGGTGTATCCTCTACAAAATCGTCTTGACGACATCTACCATCACCCCAAATATGACGAAGATTTAAGTAATGACCTATCTCATGAGTTAAAGTTCTCCCTTCATTATAAGGTGCTGCTGAACCTCCTGGCAAACTTGAATACAGTAACACTACACCATCAGTATCTGAATTTCCTCCTGGAAATTGAGCGTACCCTAAAATTCCTCCTCCAATATTACATACCCATACATTTAAATGAGTTTCTGGCGTAATTGGCGGATAAGCTTGCTTTACTGCATCGTTTGTTCCCCATGAAGATGTAGCGTCATCATGCCTAAAAGTGCCTGCTAACGTAAATGTTATTTCTGTATTGGTAGCATCGTTAATAAAATCAGTAGCTCCTGATGGTAACTGATTTGTGTTCGGGCTTGTAAAATCACTATTAATTACATTCATTTGTGATTGTACTTGCGAGTTTGTAACCGCACTAGCATCTGGCAATACGATATGAAAGTAAACGGGAATTGAGATATTTAAACCATCATCTATTGGTTCAACATCAACGTCTCCATCACCTCCTCCGTTATTTCCCCCATTTCCATTTCCTCCTCCTGGTGTTCCGTCTGGCTTTTTACTATTTAAAAATTTCCTTGTAGCGTATTCAACATCATACATTTTCTTATACAGTCCAGGGTTTTCTTTTACTTGTCGATTTAAAACTTTCATAGAATAGCATTTGTTAGACATAGTTCCTTTTGAAGCAACCTCATCTGTTTCAATGTAGAAGTCACTCATATCAACAGCTACTTCTTGAGCTATTTCTTGTTTATTATTTGTTTCATCTTGACAGCCAATTAGTAGACCTACCATTATTGCAAGCCCTAGAAAAAGTTTTTTCATTTTTTTGAGTTTTAAAGAGTTAGTTAAAATTTTCACTTTATAGCTATCCAATTTACAAATAACAGAAACAAATAGAAACAGGAAAAACACCTGATAAACAACAACTTAACCTCCTTTTCAACATTTGAAACTTATTTTTTCTAAATAAAAAAGCCAAGAGATTTAAATCTCTTGGCTTTTAATAATTGTAATAATTATTGAGAACGTCTTAAAAAAGACTATTGGTTTCTAGTTTAACATAGAAGCTCTAGCTCCTCCTGAAGCAAATAAAGCTCTCATTCTGTTACGCTGACCATCTGTAAACATGTACATACAAGCATCGTTTGTATAATCCATGTAGTTCATTGTCATATCAGCAGATTTACAGCTAACATCTGGATAAGTTGGACATCCATAGTTTGAAGCATCAGAAGATGGAGTATCAGCTACGAAATCGTCTTGACGACATCTTCCGTCTCCCCAAATGTGACGTAAGTTTAAGTAGTGACCTACTTCGTGAGTTGCAGTTCTACCCATGTTATAAGGAGCAGAAGAACCACCTGGTAAAGTTCCAGTTAATAATACTACACCATCAGTAGATGAGTTACCTCCTGGGAATTGAGCATATCCTAAGATACCTCCTCCTATTTCACACACCCAAATATTTAAGTGAGTTGAAGGAGTAATTGGAGGGTAAGCAGCTTTTACAGCATCGTTAGTTCCCCAAGAAGACTTAGGATCATTATGTCTAAAAGTACCTGCTAATGTAAATTGAATTCCTGTGTCAGTTGCATCATTGATAAAATCAGTAGCTCCTGAAGGAAGTTGATTTGTATTTGGATTTTTAAAATCGTCATTTAACACATTCATTTGTGCTTGAATTTGACTATCTGAAACACTATTTGCATTTGGTAAAACAACGTGTACGTATACAGGAATATTAATAGTTCCTAAACCGTCTTCAATAGGTAATACATCTACATCACCACCTCCAGATCCACCTCCTGGCTTACCTTTTGCTGTTGTAAGTTTTCTTGTAGCATACTCAATATCATACATTTTTTTGTATAATCCTGGGTTTTCTTTTACTTGTCTGTTTAAAACTCTCATTGAGTGACATTGTTCAGATCCTCCTTTGTGAGAAACCTCTTCAGTTTCTACGTAGAAGTCGCTCATGTCAATTGATTGTTGAGGGTCTAAAGCTTCGTCTTTAGAGTTTTCCTGACATCCTACTAAAACTGAGGCTGCTACAGCTAGTGTTAAAAAAATTCTTTTCATGTTGTGAATAATTAAAAAATTAGTTATTGATAAAACTGCCCATAAGGCAATAAACTTGTTAAAAAACTCAAAAGAGAAGGTTTCAACAATTAAATTGTTAAATACCTATCACTTTTACAATTATTTGAAGGGTTTTTTAACGATGTGCAATATATAATTTTTTTTCAATGCTAAAAAAAAGTTAAAAAAAAGTTAATTTCTTAGATTTTATCACTTGGGACCCTCCATTTCTTAACAATATATAAATGTTAAAATTTAACAAAAACAATAAAAAAACGTCAATTTTAAACAAATTAAATCATCAATAAGATAAATTCCAGGCTTTTAATATATGTTTTCAATAACACAAATACACTAATTTAAAATCACCTAAAAAGCATATCTTTACCTTCTATTTAAAAAAATTAATTATGGAAAATTCATTTAACTCAAAAGTGCTTGTTGCACAAGTCTCAGAAGCCGATAGAATTGCTTTTTACAAAAAAACCTATGCACACGTTGCTGGTGGGGTATTATTATTTGTTTTGTTTGAATATTTATTTTTACAAAGTGCTACTATTGTTGAATTTGCTTTATCTATGACACAGGGCTATAAGTGGTTATTATTATTAGGTGGTTTTATGTTAATTACTAATTACGCTGAAAGTACTGCTTTAAAAACCTCTGATAAGAACTTACAATACTTAGCATATTCAGGATATATTTTTGCTGAAGCATTTATTTTTATCCCTCTAATTTATATTGCGATAGCGTACACTAACAACTTTGATGTTATAAAACAAGCAGGAATTGTTACACTATCATTATTTGTTGGAATTTCATCAATCGTTTTTATTACCAAAAAAGATTTTTCTTTTATAAGAGCTGGATTATCTGTTGGATTTTTTATTGCTATCGGATTAATTATCGCTGGTGCTTTATTTGGGTTTAATTTAGGGTTATGGTTTTCAGTTGGAATGTGTGTATTAGCTGCTGGTTCTATTTTATATCAGACATCTAACTTAGTTCATAAATTCTCTACAGATGATTATATTCCAGCAGCATTAGGTTTATTTGCTTCTTTAATGTTGTTGTTCTGGTATGTATTACAGATATTTATGTCAAGAGATTAGTAAAACAAAACTATTATAAACTAAAAAGCCTCCAAAATTGGAGGCTTTTTATTCTTATCTAAAGTAAGTTCTTTTTAACTTAACATCATTTGTGCTTTCTTAACAGCATTTACCAATATATCAACTTCTTCTTTGGTATTATAAAAAGAAAAAGAAGCTCGTACTGTTCCTGGAATACAATAAAAATCCATAATAGGTTGTGCACAATGGTGACCTGTACGAACCGCTACTCCTAGTTTATCTAAAATAGCTCCAACATCATACGGGTGAATTCCTTCTAAATTAAAAGAGATAACAGATGTTTTGTTAGTTGTTCCATAGATTTTTAATCCATCTATTTTTTCTAACTCTTGTGTTGCGTACGATAACAATTCGTTTTCTTGCTTCTCTATGTTAGAAAAACCAACTGAATTCATATAATCTACAGCAACTCCAAAAGCTATTCCTCCACAAATATTAGGTGTCCCAGCTTCAAACTTATGAGGCAATCCTGCATACGTAGTTTTTTCAAAAGTTACAGTTTCAATCATTTCTCCACCTCCTTGGTATGGTGGCAATAATTGCAACAGTTCTTCTTTACCATATAACATTCCAACACCTGTTGGCCCGCACATTTTATGAGCTGAAGCCACATAAAAATCGGCATCTAATGCTTGTACATCTGGTTTTATATGTGGAACTGCTTGTGCACCATCAATCAACACATAAGCACCAAACTTGTGTGCAGCATGAATAATTTCTTTTATTGGATTAATTGTTCCTAGTGCATTCGATACATGATTACAAAAAACTAATTTTGTTTTTGGATTCAATAATTCATGGTATAAGTCCATGCGTAAAGAACCATCTTCATCCATCGGAATTACTTTTAAAATAGCTCCTGTTTTTTCACATAACATTTGCCAAGGCACGATGTTAGAATGATGCTCTAAAGCTGAAACAATTATTTCATCCCCTTCTTGTAAAATTGATGCGAAACCAGATGCTACAATATTAACCCCATGTGTTGTTCCTGAAGTTAAAATAATTTCATACGAATGCTTCGCATTGAAATGTTTTTGAATCTTAATTCTGGCTTCCTCATACTTATCAGTTGCTTCCTGACTTAATGTATGTACACCTCTATGAATATTTGCATTGTAATTAGAGTAATAATCTACAATAGTGTCAATTACTACCTTTGGTGTTTGCGAGGTTGCTCCGTTATCTAAATACACTAATTTTTTCCCATGCACTTCTCTATTTAAAATAGGAAAATCAGCTCGAATTTTATCTATACTAAACATGTAAAATATCAAATTTAGCACAAAGGTAGGGCTTGCGTTTCAAATACAAACATCAAACAATTAAATTCTTACATTTGCTAGAAACCCGTCACATGAAAAATTTAAAAAGAATCCTTTTACTCGTTTTAATTGCTTTAGCAATTGCTGTTTTTTACAACTACCCGAAGTTAAATATTTTGGCAGGATATTCTGCTAAAAACACTGCTTCATCAGTATTTCTGGCAGGAAGAAGTTTAGCTTTTACCGATGCTAATGACAATAATTTTTCTCCTATAAATATTACTTCTGATAAAATTAATACAGAAGAAAAATCAGCTACTGGTTCTGTGTATGGATTGCTAAAAAGAAAGGCTGTATACAGAGAAGGGCTTGGTGCTGTTTTGGTTACTAATGATTTTGATATTACCAAACCTCAACTTACTCCAAAACGTTCTGAACCTGATAATATCACTCCTTTTCCTTACGGAAACGCAGATCATAAAGACACTATTTTCGCTAACATTGATTATACAAAACTAAACGAAACTATTGATACTATTTTTAATGATAGAAATCAAACACGCTCGGTAGTAGTGGTATATAAAGACAAAATTATTTTTGAAAAATATGATACTGGTTTTACCAAAGAATCAAAACAGTTAGGTTGGTCTATGACCAAAAGTATTACAGGAACATTGTTCGGGATTTTAAAATGTCAAGGGAAAGTTGATGTTCAAGAAGACAACTTATTTTCTGAATGGGAAAATGACGATCGAAAAAACATTACGATTCATAATTTGCTACAAATGAATTCTGGTTTGGAATGGAATGAAGATTATAATAGTATTTCAGACGCTACTAAAATGTTATTTTTAGAAAAAGACATGACCAAAGTTCAAGTAAACAAGCCTCTCGTAGGTAAACCAAACGAAACTTGGAATTACTCTTCTGGAACTTCTAATTTATTATCGGGTATTTTACGAACAAAATTCGACACACACCAAGAGTATCTTGATTTTTGGTATAGTGGTTTAATTGATAAAATAGGAATGAACTCAATGATTGTTGAAACTGATATGAGCAATCACTTTGTAGGATCTTCATACGCTTGGGCAACAGCAAGAGATTGGGCTAAACTAGGCTTATTATATCTACATAATGGCGAATGGAATGGAGAGCATTTGTTTGATAAAGACTGGGTAAGTTATGCTACAACCCCTACTCCTACTTCAGATGGTTGGTATGGTGCGCAAATTTGGTTAAATGCTGGTGGTAGATATCCTGATGCTCCAAAAAATATGTTTTCTTTTAATGGATATAAAGGTCAAAATGTATTTATTTTGCCTAGTCAAGATTTGGTTGTAGTTCGTACAGGACTTACCAAAAACGCAGACGTAAATACCTTGTTAAAAGGAATTGTAAATTCTATTAAACTCTAAACCATGAATCCATTTTATTACGTGCTTTCTATAAACGGATTGCTTTTTTTATTCAGTATTATTTTTCATTTTTTCCCTCCTAAAAAAATCAATGCTATTTATGGGTATCGTACTAATAAAACTATGAAAAATGATACTATTTGGCAATTTGCCAATACTTTTTTCACCAAAGAGTTTATGAAGTATTCAGCAATTTCGTTAGTTGCTGCTTTAGTTTTAGCCTATATATCAAAAGAATTAACATGGCAACCTATGGCAATTATGTTATTGTCACTAGCCGTATCTGTTGTTAAAACTGAACAAGAAATAAATAAGAATTTTGATCAGGACGGAAATAAGAAGTAAAAAACTTATCAAGACGTATTAACCAAAAGACCTTGATGTTTTTATAAAAACATCAAGGTCTTTTTTTAAACTCATATGTGTCTTTTATACAGATTTCCTCTACAAATTACTTTTTATACTCTTCTTTGAATAAACATATTAACTTTCTCTTTATAAATTAAACACAACATGTAAACCAAAGAGCTATCAAAAACATAGTATATTTACTACCGGATAAAAGTATTTGTTAACCTATATATAACAACAAAATGAAGGGCCTGTAAAATTAATTCACATAATTAAACCAATTAATTACAATGGCTTTACTCAACAACAATGATAGCTCTACAACAATTTGTGAGCTAATTAACAAACAAATGATAGCTCATCCAAAACGAAGAGCTATTATAGACGGAACTACTTATATAAATTATGCTACTTTAATTAAGCGTAGTAATGAGGTAGCAGGAGAACTTAATAACAAAGGAATAAAACCTGGAGCTTTAGTTGGCGTATGTATGAACCGTTCGTGGGAATTGGTGGCTACTTTAATAGGCATCATGCAAGCAGGATGTGCGTACATACCTTTAGATCCTGCATACCCGAAAGATCGCATACACTACATGCTAGAGCACTCTCGCACCTCTGTTGTTTTTGTTGACTCTGATATTACAGCAAACTTATGTAACAGTGTTAATGAATTAATTCAGATAAATACAGTAGGTAATTACACAGACGTAACGATTAATACTTATCCAGAAGACTTGGCGTATGTAATTTACACGTCAGGATCTACTGGTCGTCCTAAAGGTGTAGCTGTTAAACACAAAAGCATTGTTTCTTTAGTAGAATCTATGAATGAATTATTTACAGAAGAGGATTTAAAAGGTATGGTTGCTGCCGCTTCTGTTTGTTTTGACACCTCCGTAATGGAAATTATAGGAACACTATCGTTGGGAGGAACCATCATTTTAGCAAAAAATGCCTTAGAACTCACCACACTTCCTGCAGTCGACCTTGTAACAATGTTTGTTATGGTTCCTTCTGCAGTACAAGCTATTATCTCTTCACAAAAATTACCTAAAAACTTACAATGCTTGGTATTTGGTGGTGAAGCTCTTAAACGCTCTTTGGTAGAACAAGTATACAAGCAAAAACCTAACCTAAAAGTATTCAATGCCTATGGGCCTACTGAAGACACTGTATATTCAACAATTGCTAAAATAAATAAAGGTGATCAATTAATTACAATTGGATCCTCCGTTCCTAACTCTTGTGCCTATATTTTAGACGAAAAACTAGTACCTGTAACTAATGGAGAAATTGGTGAGTTATACCTTTCTGGAACTAAACTAGCTCATGGCTATTTATTTGATGAAGAACTAACCAAAGAGCGGTTTATCAATGTAAATATTGGCAACCAAAATACAAGTATTCGTTTGTATAAAACGGGGGATTTGTGTCGTTGGACCCCTAATAATGAAATTGAATTTATTGGACGTTCTGATCAACAAGTTAAAATTAGAGGACATCGAATTGAACTTGAAGAAATTGAAGCTGTTATTGAAACTATGGAAGACATTGATACAGCTGCCGCCATAGTTACTGATGGAGGTATTGGTCAAAAAATACTTGTCACCTACGTAATCGGCAATAAAAACAAACAAATAAACTTTTCTGATGTTAAATCTTTTGTTGCAAAACACTTACCAAAATACATGATTCCACAAGTTGTTAAGCAAGTAGAAAAGCTACCACTACTTCCTAACGACAAGCTAGACAGAAAAAAACTAGCCAACCTTTCTATCAAGCTATCTTCTGAACTGGTAACCGAAGTTTCTCAACACTATCAAACCCCTCCAAAACAGCACACTTCTTCAAATGATTACAAAGAACACCTATTGAGAACCATTCAAAATGAAGTAGCTAAACTTCTTACCATGAACAACTCAGCAAATGTATTGCCTGATGATTCATTTGACAACCTCGGAATCGATTCGTTAACCACGCTAGAACTCAGTAGTAGGCTGAGCAACGTATTACAATTAGATATTAGTGCGTATGATATCTTTGAAAACCCTACGCCCAATGCCTTAATCAATCATATAATTGGCTCAAAAGAAAATACCAAAGAAAACAAGAATTTTAAATTAAAAACAGATACGCTTACAAGTTTTCAAACTCATATTCAGTCCAGTCACCCCACTTTCCAAGCAGCAAAAGTAACGGCTTGGTCAGTAAACGATAAAAGCAAACTAGTACAAGAAGTATTGCAAATGGTAAACGACACCCGTAGAAATCCATACAGTAAAGTGTTACTTACTGGAAGTGCTACCACAGGATTAGTAGGAGATGCATATAATGATGAAACACAAGAAGCAATTATTTGGACAACTAATCTATACCTAGGATTAAATCGTGATCCAGAAGTGATTAAAGAAGCTTCTATTTCTTTAGAAAAGTTTGGAACTGGTATGGGAACTTCAGCTGCTGCTTCGGGTATGACAAGTCAACATCTTGAATTTGAAGAAGAATTTGCGGACTTGGTAGGAAAACCTAGTGCATGTTTATTCCCTACAGGTTACACTGCCAATGTAGGTGCTGTTGCTGGACTTTTAGGGAGAAACGATATGGTTCTTATAGATCAACTCTGTCATGCTTCCATTGTAGACGGTGCTAGACTTTGTGGAGCCAAAGTTCGAACTTTTAAACACAATGATGCTGAAGATTTAGAAAGTATTTTACAGGCTGAAGTATCTCCGTATCGTTCTATTTTAGTGGTTTTAGAAGGAGTGTATAGCATGGGTGAAGGAGCTGCTCCCGTAGCAAAAATTATTAAAACAGCTAAAAAATATAATGCCCTCACTTTAGTAGATGAAGCTCACTCTTTTGGTTTTTACGGCAAAGGAGGTGCAGGGATATGTGCAGCACAGGGAGTAACCGAAGAAGCAGATTTTATAATGACAACGCTAAGCAAAGCCTTAGGAAGTCTTGGAGGTGTTGTAGCTGCTAGTAAAGAACATATTGATTTGTTAAAATCATCTTCCAGAGCCTATATTTTTCAAGCTTCTATTAGTCCCGCTGATATGGCAGCAGCGTTAACTGCATTAAGAAGACTTAGAAAAGATGATGCCTTACGTCAAAGATTATGGGATACGACTTACTACATGCGTCAAAAATTTGAAGATGCTGGTTATGATTTAGGTACTGGTGATGGTCCAATCGTTACGCCTCATTTTGAAAATAAAGACAAACTTTATGCTATTGTACAAGAACTTTACAAATTAGGAATTCAAACATCTGCTGTTACCTACCCTATTGTTGAAAGTGGAAGAGGGCGTCTTCGATTAATTTGTTCAGCTGCTCATACACGTGAAGACGTGGATAAGACATTAGCTGCTCTAATTAAAGCGGAACGTGAAGTTGACATTTTACTTGAAAAACAACAAAAGGACAAAAAAAATACAGCTGTTCCTTTTTTTGAATTAGAAAATTGGGCTAAAGATTTTTCACACTACTTAAAAACAGTAATCAATGAAAACACACCTAACTTAGCTATAGAGTTAAAAAACAATGAAAATCCTGACACTATTTCTATCTTACTAAAAGATAACAAGATTACTCTTAATCATAACATTACTTATGAACTACCTACTTGTTCTTTACTAATAAGTGAAAAAGATGCTTTAGATGCTTTAGAATCTTTTAATATTCAAGACTTATTACATACTATTTCTAATGGTTCTTGTACTTTAAAAGGTCAAATAGAGCCTTTTGTTTGGTTAATTGGGCGTATTTCAGAATATGATAAAGCTACTGTTTTACAAGTAAATTAAAAGGCTATTCATATTTTAAGACAAACTTATCTAAACGTTTTAACCAAAAGACCTTGATGTTTTAGCAAAAACATCAAGGTCTTTTTTTCAACTTATACGTGTCTTTTTTATTGACCGTCTTAATTGATTATTTTTTATACTCTTCTTTAAGCAGTGTAATATCATCAATAATTTTCTGCATATTTTCTTTTTTAGTTCCATCATACGAACCTCTTATGCGTCCTTCTTTATCAATTAACACAAAATTCTCTGTGTGAACCCAATCGCTTTCTCCGCCATCTCCTTCATCCAATACAGCAAAATAGTGTTTACGCGCTAAGTTGTAAATATGTTTCTTTTCTCCTGTTGTTACATTCCATTTTCCATCTATCACACCTTTTTCATCAGCATACTTTCGTAATTGTGGTACGCTATCCATTACTGGAGTTACGGAGTGTGATAAAAACATGATGTCGTCATCATTTTTATAATGCTCTTGCAACTCACTCATATTATACGCCATCGCAATACAAATAGTTTGACAACGTGTAAAAAAGAAATCAGCTATATAAATCTTTCCTTTATAATCAGCATTCGTAATGGTATCTCCATTTTGATTGATTAGGCTAAACTCACCTACTCTATGGTTTTTTGTTCTATTTCTTACAGAAGCATCCACCAATTTAGGATTGATATCAGCAGGGTTATAAATAGGTAATTTGTTATCAACTTTTACTAAATGATAAAAAACAGGAACTCCAACGGCGCAAAAAACTAAAATAAAAATTAAGGTGCTTTTTGACTTTTTAAAGAATTTAATATCCACAGTACTAAAATTTTCTGCAAAAATACGACTAAAAACAGGGTTTATAAACCCCTACCCTAAAAACTTTGTTAAAACAAATGCCCAACTGTTACACAAACTTTTAGAACTGTACTGAAAAACGTACATTTGTCAGATTTTAAATTTAGACGAACACCATATATGGAAATTTTAATAAAAGCATCACAATTCATTTTAAGCTTGTCGCTCTTAATCGTTTTACACGAATTAGGACACTTTATTCCAGCGAAATTATTCAAAACCCGTGTAGAAAAATTCTACCTGTTTTTCGATTATAAATTCTCTTTATTTAAAAAGAAAGTTGGTGAAACTGTTTACGGTATTGGTTGGATTCCGTTAGGTGGTTATGTTAAAATTGCAGGAATGATTGATGAAAGCATGGACACTGAACAGATGCAAAAGCCTGCGCAACCATGGGAGTTTCGTTCTAAACCAGCATGGCAACGTTTAATTATCATGTTAGGTGGTGTTATCGTAAACTTTATACTAGGTATTTTAATTTATATCTGTTTAATGTGGGCTTATGGTGAGAAATACTTACCGAATGAAAGCTTAAAAGATGGAGTTTGGGTTCAAGATCAACTAGGAAAATATTTAGGTTTAGAAACAGGAGATAAAATTTTAACAATTGACGGACAAAAAATAGAAAAGTTTAGAGAACTTCCGTTAGAATTTATTAACGGTACTTCTTATACTATTGAAAGAAACGGAACTGTTCTTGAAAAAGAAATCCCTACCGACTTTATCTCGAAGTTAGTAGACAGAGGTAAAGATGCTGGCGCTTTTATAACTCCAAGATATCCATTCGTTATTGCTGGAGTACAAAAAGACTCATTAAATGCTGATAGTAATATTTTACCAAAGGATATTATAACTGCTGTAAATGGACAAAACATAACTTATTTTGATCAAGCAAAACCTATTTTACATAGCTTAAAAGGACAAGAAGTTACATTATCTGTAAGAAGAGGTAAAGAGAACTTAAGTGTTCCTGCAAAGGTTTCTAATTATGGAAATTTAGGAGTTGCTCTTGGTGCTGTTTCTTTGGTAGATTTAGAAAAACTAGGTTACTATAACTTGGCTGAAAGAACCTATTCTTTTGGAGAAGCTATACCTGCTGGTACTCAAAAAGCATGGACAACCTTAACCAACTACATTAAGCAAATGAAAAAGATTTTAAATCCTAGTACAGGTGCTTATAAAGGTTTAGGTGGGTTTATTTCAATCGGAAGTATATTTCCTTCAGAATTTAGCTGGGAAACATTCTGGAACATTACAGCGTTCTTATCTATTATGTTAGGGTTTATGAATTTACTACCAATTCCTGCCTTAGACGGTGGTCACGTAGTATTTACCTTATGGGAAATGATTACAGGTAAAAAACCTGGTGATAAGTTCTTAGAATATGCTCAAATTACAGGATTTATCTTATTAATAGCATTATTACTATTCGCCAACGGAAACGATATATTTAGGTTATTCAAATAACCTATAAACAATACAAAATAAAAAAGCATCGTATTCAGTACGATGCTTTTTTTATGCTGTGTTTTAACTTAGTTTCTTTACTTATTTAAGTTTTCTGCCGCACGACGTTCTAACTCTGCTTGAAACTCTTCCATAACAGGCTTTACGGTACTTTCTGGTATATCTGCTACCTTTATATACATTAACCCATCAATAGCGTTATTAAACTTCGGATCTACATTAAATGCAACTAAACGAGCATTCTGTTTTACGTACTTTTTAATCAATACTGGAATACGTAACTCTCCTGGTTCTAATTCATCAATAATTTTATCAAATTTTTGCATATCAGCCTCAGTAGCATCAAATACAAAATCTTTATCAGCATCTTTTAATTTCACCTTGAATTCTTTCTTAGGGTGAATATATTGCGCTACATACGGATCGTAATAATGAGATTTCATAAACTCAATCATTAACGATTTTGAAAATTCAGAAAACTGATTACTTATACTTACTCCTCCCATTAAATATTTATGTTCAGGATAACGTAATGTAACATGCACGATACCTTTCCACAATAAAAATAGTGGCATTGGTTTTTGTTGATATTCCTTGATAATAAAAGCACGTCCCATTTCAATGGTTTTTTCCATCATAGGGTACAATTCTGGTTCTATTCTAAATAATGTTTGAATATAAAAACCATTTATTCCGTGTTTCTTAAAAATATCTTTTCCTAATCCCATTCTATAGGCTCCTACCAATCTGTTTTGTTGGTCATCCCATAAAAATAAGTGGTGGTAATATTTATCAAACCTATCTAGGTCAATAGGTTTATTTGTACCTTCTCCTACTTCTCTAAAGGTAATTTCGCGTAAACGACCTATTTCATGTAAAATATTTGGTATTTCTTTTGCACTAGCAAAAAACACCTCATAGTTCTTACTTTGTAATAATCTACTTCCTTTTTCTCGTAAAGCGTCAACTTCTTTTACAAATAAATCTGGTGATTTTTGAGAAGTGATTTTTTTGGCTTTCTTCGGAATTTTTAAATTGTGTGTTGACAATATTTTTGGAGATGCTTTCTCATACGGATTCGCCAACATGTAAGTTTTTCTACGTAAAAACTGGTAAAAATCAGGTATTTCAGTAAATGAATCTTGATCTTTAACTGATATAGGCTTACCAATTCTTACTTTAATAACTCTGTTTTTCTGAGATAATAATTCTGACGGAAGCTTTGCTGTTCTTAGTGTATCACTAATCTTAGACAATGTGTAAAACAGCTGACTATTTTTAGCGTGAAAATAAATAGGAATTACAGGTACTTTTGCTTTTTTTATCAAGCGTACAGCTCCTTGCTCCCATTCTTTATCAACCATTAATTTTCCATCACGATACGTAGATACTTCTCCTGCTGGAAAAAGTCCTAATGGCTTTCCTTCTCTTAAATGTAATAAGGCATTTTTAATTCCTGCTACACTCGATTTAGCATCCTTATGATTTTCAAAAGGATTTACTGGCATTACATAAGGCTTTAAAGGCTCTATTCTATGCAGTAAAAAATTTGCTATAATCTTGTAATCAGTTCTATGCTCTAATAAGAGTTTTAATAATAAAATACCATCTATCCCTCCAAGCGGATGGTTAGAAATTGTTATAAAAGGTCCTTCTTTAGGAATACGTTTTAAATCTTCTTCAGGAATTTCAAACTCGATCTGAAACTCATCTAACAAACCATTTAAAAAAGGTAAATCTTTTTTATGCTTGTGCTTGTTATAAATTTCATTAGCGGTAGAAATTCGCAAAACTTTCATCAGCAACCAACCTGAAAACGTTCCGAAAACGCCGAATTTGTCGGCTCCTATTGCTTTTGCAACTTCTTTAGGTGTTACTAATCCCATACATAGTTATCAATTGACATAACTGCAAATATAATCGATTTTTTGCAAGCTTTACATGTTTTCTTGAATCACTAACTGTGCTGTTTCAGTATTTATTTGACGAATGATTGATTTTCCTCGCTTTCTTATCGTTTTTATCGCTTCATCATTAAAATGACGAATTGTGTATAAAGTAGTATCCTTATAAGCTCTAATTTTATATGCTCCTTTTAAATCGTTATAAAAGTTTTCAAAATTATTGTACTTATCTTCTATACAAACAGAAAAACTAATTGCTGAGTTTTGAATTAGGTTTACTTTTAAGTTATAATCATGAAGCTTTTTAAAGACATCGCTAATATTATCTTCTACCATAAAAGAAAAGTCTTTTGCTGAAATTGCTACTAAAATTTGATTTTTCTTTACAATAAAGCATGGAACCTCAGGTGTTATTTTTTTTCCTCTTCCAACACATGTTCCTAATTTTGTAACATCTTCAAACGAACGCACATATAACGGAATGTTTTTTTGTTCTAAAGGTTGAATTGTTTTTGGGTGAATTACCGAGGCTCCGTAAAATGCCATTTCAATAGCTTCGGTATACGAGATTTCTTGTAACAAAGCTGTTTCAGAAAATACTCTAGGATCAGCATTTAATACTCCTTGAACATCTTTCCAAATAGTAACACTATCAGCATCCAAACAATACGCAAAAATACCTGCGGTATAATCGGAACCTTCTCTTCCTAACGTTGTTGTTTCTGTACCAAATCCTCCTAAAAATCCTTGTGTAATATTTAGTGTAGACACATCAACTTTTTCTTTGATTTGTTGCTCAGTTTGCTCCCAATCAATTTTAGCATCACGGTAAGTTCCATCAGTTTTTATGTACTCTCTTACATCTAACCATTGGTTCTCTACTCCTATTTCAGACAAATAAGCACTTACAATAGTAGTAGATAAAAACTCTCCAAAACCAACCATTTGATCGTATACATAGTTATAATCTTTAGAAGTATTTCGAGCCATAAACCCACTTAATTCACCAAATAAATGATTTACTTTATTATATACTTCATGGTTTGTGCTGAACAAATCGTTCAACATATTTTGATGAAAGTTTTCTACAAACTTCAAAGAGTCTTTAAGACTTTCTTTTTTATAGAAATAATCATTAACCACTTGCTCAAAAGCGTTTGTCATTTTTCCCATGGCAGAAATTACAACCAACGTATTTTCTGTACCTTCATGCTGCAATACTTTTGCAACATTTTTTACTCCACTAGCATCTTTTACTGATGCTCCTCCAAACTTAAATATTCTCATTACAAAATTGTTCTAAGCTTTGTTCATTCATATGGCACACTCTCCACTCATCATATACCGTTGCGCCTGTACTTTTGTAAAAATCAACAGCTCCCGTATTCCAATCTAATACTTCCCACGCCACTCTTTTGCAATTGTTTTTATGTGCATAATTCATAACAGCACTATACAATGCTTTTCC
The DNA here is from genome assembly GCF_003867015.1 of Tenacibaculum singaporense. Lineage (NCBI taxonomy): Bacteria > Pseudomonadati > Bacteroidota > Flavobacteriia > Flavobacteriales > Flavobacteriaceae > Tenacibaculum > Tenacibaculum singaporense. The sequence continues at coordinate 763,089 of NZ_CP032548.1, read as the reverse complement.
GGCTCCAATACCTCTTTTAGATTGAGTTACCATTAGATCTTCTAAGTGAATTGCTTTTCCTTTCCATGTAGAATAGCGTTCATAAAACAACGCCATACCTATAATCTTATTATCTTCTTCTGCAACAAAGGTTTTAAACTTCGGTTTTTCAGAAAATCCATCTTTAATAATATCTTCTACCGTAATTTTAACCGCGTTGGGTTCCTTCTCAAAAACAGCTAATTCGACGATTAAATCTAATATAGCTTGAGCATCTTTTTGCTCTCCTGATCTGATAATAAAACTCATTTCTTACTTTTTTTGGTAAAGATACTTCTCTTAAAACTTTCTGATAAAACAAATGAAAAATTAAAACACATCATATTTTTTTGTTGAAAATTTTAAAATACTAAATAAAAGTTGGCATCTTTGTACGCACAACACAAAAATTTGACATGAGTAACAAGCATATGACGCTGGGTGAGTTTATCATCAGCAAACAAAAAGACTTTAAATATTCTTCTGGTGAATTATCTCGTTTAATAAATTCTATCCGTTTAGCTGCTAAAGTAGTAAACCACGAAATTAGAAAAGCGGGATTGGTTGATATTACTGGAGCTGCGGGTGATATTAATGTACAAGGTGAAGCACAACAAAAACTAGATGTTTTAGCCAACGATTTATTTAAACAAACATTGATTAATCGTGAAATTGTTTGTGGTATTGCTAGTGAAGAAGAAGACGATTTTGTAGTTGTTGAAGGTCAAAACAAAGCCAACGAAAACAAGTATGTGTTGTTAATGGATCCTTTAGATGGATCATCTAACATTGATGTAAATGTTTCTGTAGGAACTATTTTTTCTATTTACAGAAGAATTTCTCCTGTTGGAACTCCTGTAACTAAAGAAGATTTCTTACAAAAAGGTAGCGAACAAGTGGCTGCAGGTTATGTTGCTTACGGTACCTCAACTATGTTAGTGTTTACTACTGGTAATGGAGTAAACGGATTTACGTTAAATCCTGCTATTGGTACTTTTTACTTATCGCACCCTAACATGAGTTATCCTGAAATTGGTAGAATTTACTCAGTAAGTGAAGGGTATTTCACACATTTCCAAGAAGGAATGAAACGTTTCTTAATTCACTGTAAAGAATTAAACGAAGCAGATAACCGTCCGTATACAGCGCGTTATATTGGATCGTTAGTTTCAGACTTTCATAGAAACATGATAAAAGGTGGTGTATATATTTATCCTGCTACTGCCATAACACCTAAAGGAAAATTACGTTTATTATATGAATGTAATCCTATGGCGTTTATTTGTGAGCAAGCAGGAGGTAAAGCTTCTGATGGGTTTACTCGTATTTTAGATATTAAACCTACCGAGTTACACCAACGTGTTCCTTTTTATTGCGGTAGTATACAAATGGTTGAAAAAGCAGAAGAATTTATGACTGAATTTTCATCTGATGATAAACCAACCTATTAAAGAATAGTTATTATTTATACTCAAATAAATTATCCATAAGGCAAACAGTTGTTTGCCTTATTTTTTTGGGTTAAATTTACATTCGGAAAAATGAAAAAATTAATCTATTAAAAAACAAATAATTATGGCTTTTAACTTACCAGAATTAGGATACGCTTACGACGCTTTAGAACCACATATAGATGCTAGAACTATGGAAATTCACCATAGCAAGCACCACAACGGATATACTACTAAATTAAATGCTGCTATTGAGGGTACTGATTTAGAAGGAAAATCTATCGAAGATATTTTAACTAACTTAGATATGAACAACGCTGCTGTACGTAATAACGGTGGTGGTTTTTATAATCACTCTTTATTCTGGACAGTAATGAACCCAGAAGATAGAGGATATTTATCTGGAGAATTAAAAGATGCTATCGAAGCTGAGTTTGGTTCAAAAGAAGCGTTTATCGATGCTTTTTCTAAGGCAGCTGCTACACAGTTTGGTTCAGGATGGGCTTGGTTATGTGTACACAAAGGAGGTAAAGTAGAAGTTTGCTCTACTCCTAACCAAGACAACCCATTAATGCCTGGTGTTACTTGTGGTGGAACTCCTATCTTAGGATTAGACGTTTGGGAACACGCTTATTACTTAAACTACCAAAACCGTCGTCCTGATTACATTGAAGCTTTCTTTAAAGTAATCAACTGGAACGAAGTAGAAAGAAGATATGCTGCAGCTAAATAATTTTAGCTTTAGTAATAAATAAAAAAGACCTGCATTTTGCAGGTCTTTTTTATTATGACACTTTTTGATATCGAAAACTTTTTGTTCTTTCTTCAAAACTAGTTTGTTCTATTGGTAGAACAGCATTTTCAAACAACTCTAATAAATCTTCTGAGTGTTTTGCTGTTGATAATTTTATCAAATCAAAATACACAAAAGAGCTCCAAAGTATTGCTTTCAATTCTGTCTTATCTTCATTCCACATGCGTATTTCAACTAACAAATTTCTTTCTCCATAATGAATTAACTGAGAATCTATCGTTACTGTTTCCATTAAGGTTGCTGGTTTTAAATAAGCTATTTGATGTGAACCTACCACCCAGCTCTTTCCTCGCTCTTTTCCGTGTTGGTAGATATCCAAATTATAATTAGCTATTAATTGATCTTCTCTAGCATTGATAAGATAATTGAAATAGGATGCATTATTTAAATGATTAAAAGGGTCACAATCTTGAAATCTGATTTTTGTTTTACTTTCTAAAATTTTTGGTATTTCCATGGTATTAAGTTTAAAATATACCAAACGGTATATTTTTGATTAAAAAAAAAGTTATTTCTGTAATTCTTGTTTTATAATTTGTTGTAGTACTGTAGATACATCTTTTAAGTAACTGTCATCTTTCATTATATGTGTCATATATACCGCTCCTTCAATCATGTAAAAAAAGCGTTTAGCATATAACATACTATCTATTGAATTTTTAATCTCATTGGCTTCTTTTGCTTTTTCAATGAGTATAGAAAACTGTTCTAAAATTCTGTGATTGTACGATTGAACCAGTTGAGCAATTACCTTATTTTGATTATTAGCATCTACACCGATGTTTAAAATAGGGCAACCGCCAAATTGCTTATTATATTCATAATAACCTTCATAAAAAAGTGCCACATTAAGTAACATTTCTATAGGTGTCTCACCCTTATTAACAGTTTCATTAAGGTCTTTTAGTACTTTTCTTACTGAAAACTTAAACGATGCTATGGCTAACTCTTCTTTATTTTCAAAATGCCCGTAAATGGCTCCTTTAGTCAAACCTGTAGCCTCAGTAATTTTAGATAAGCTCATGGCTGCATAGCCATTCTTATTAAAAATAGGCGATACGGTTTCTATTATAAAAGCCTTTGTTCTTTCTGATTTAGACATTTTTCAAAAAAGTTTGAGATACAAATATACACAAAATATACTGAACGGTATATTTTATACTCTGTAACATAAAAAACCGAAGGTTTGATGCTTCGATTTTTTACATTTTTATTCTTGATTGTCTTATTTATTTAGAAAGCGCTTGTTCTAAATCTGCTAATAAATCCTCTATATCCTCTACTCCAACACTTAAACGGATTAAAGAGTCGGTAATTCCTATTTTTAAACGATCAGCTTCAGGAATTGATGCATGCGTCATCGTTACTGGGTGACTTACCAAGCTCTCTACTCCTCCTAGTGATTCTGCCAAGGTGAAAATTTTAGTATTTTCTAAGAAAGATAAGGCTGCTTGTTTACTCTGATCTTTTAAACGGAAAGAAACCATGCCTCCAAAATCATCCATTTGCTTTTTGGCGATTCCGTGATTTGGATGTTTTTCTAACCCTGGATAAAAGACTTCACTTACTTTTGGATGTTCTAATAAATATTGTGCTACTGCTTTTCCATTTTCACAGTGACGCTGCATACGTAAGTGTAAGGTTTTTACTCCACGTAGTGCTAAAAACGAATCCATAGGTCCTGCAATAGCTCCTGCTGCAAACTGAATAAAATGTAATTGTTCTGCAAGTTTAGCATCCTTTACCATTAAAGCTCCCATCACCAAATCAGAATGCCCTCCTAAATATTTTGTTGCCGAATGCATCACTATATCAACTCCCAAATCTAACGGACGCTGTAAATAAGGGGTTGCAAACGTGTTATCAACCGCAACTACAATAGATGTTTTTATATTTTTTACTGCTTTGGTAATTTCCTCAATATCCGCAATTTTCATTAGCGGATTGGTCGGTGTTTCTATCCAAATGAGTTTTGTTTTTTCAGAAATAGCATTGGTTACATTCGTAACCTCATTCATATCCACATACCGAAATTTCAATCCATATTTTTCAAACATGTTGGTAAACATTCGATATGTTCCTCCGTAAATATCATCTCCTGCAATTACCTCATCACCTGAATTTAACGTTCTCAACACACAATCTATCGCCGATAAACCAGAGGAAAAAGCAAATCCGTGTGTTCCGTTTTCAAGAGTAGCAAACGCACTTTCTAAAGCAGTACGCGTTGGATTAGCTGAACGTGAATACGCATATCCTTTGTTAACACCTGGACTCGACTGTGCGTAGGTTGATGTTTGAAATATAGGAGGCATTACTGCACCTGTAGCTTCTTCAGGTTTTTGACCTCCATGTATGGTTTTCGTATTGAATTTCATCTGTTAACATTTATAGTTGCCTTACTTTAAATCAACATTATATTATTAGAGAACTAAACTAACTTACTCAAGTTCATGATAATTCCTAGGTGCATTCCCTCATGTAAATTATTAAAAGCTACAGCACTTTCAAAAGAATCTATCACAAAACCTGTACTGGTTTCGTATTCTTCATACGTTTTAAAAATTCCTGCTTCAAAATCTTCTTGTAAGGTATCTGGTAATCCAATTAACAGTTCTTTTACTTCTTCAAATTCTTCTTCAGTAAAATCTTTGGTAGGAAATGTTCCTTTTCTGTATCCTTCAATTAACTCATCAGGTGCTAAGCAATCCAATCCAGACATTTTATAATGCAATAGTTGCTGTGTAACCACTAAGTGTGCTACATTCCAAGCAATGTTGTTATTAAATCCTTCTGGAATTATATGTAATTGTTCATGCGATAAACCTTCTATTCTTTTTAAAACTAACGCTCTCGATTTTTTTAAAACTTCAAATTGTTTGTTCATTTTTCTAGTTATTTTAGCTATTTCAAAGATACCTATTTAGCCATGAAAACCTACAATGAGTGTTTGTTATTTAATGGTTAAAACTAAACTATAGCTAATACAATAAAAACGTAAACAGATGAAAAAAGTTTATTTTTTACAAACTTGTGATACTTGTCGAAAAATTTTAAAAGAAGTAAATATTGACGGATTTGAAAAGCAAGAAATAAAAACCAACCCAATTACAGTTGCTCAGCTGGAATCAATGCGCGAGTTAACAGACAGCTACGAAAGTTTATTTAATAAACGTGCTAAACTGTATCGAGAAATGGATTTAAAGAATCAAAATTTAACGGAAGCTGATTACAAACAGTATATTTTAGATGAATATACATTTTTAAAACGCCCAGTTTTTATTGTTGATGACCAAATTTTTATTGGAAACAGTAAAAAAGTAGTAGAGAACCTAAAAGAACTTGTGGGTTAAATAACAAAAAACTCCGACTGTAAAATGTCGGAGTTTTCTATAATGCTACTTTATATACTTCCCTTCGACTACGTTCAGGGAACATAGAAGTCTTCTAATTTGAAGCTATACTTTTATTTTTGGTAGAAGCCTCAACCATAGCGGATAACTCATCCATCGTAAGGTTGGTTTTAATTCCTAATAATACCATTTCATCACTTTTATCATGAACGTTGACGATAATTTCTTTAATACGGTCTTTTGTTTCTCTAAAGTACACCGTAACTCTTTCGTTGCCATCCTTAACTCTTACTAAAGTTTTCAATTTATTTCTTCGTGCAAATTTTTTAAAATCTTTTTGTACTGAAGCCATGTTGTTATTGAACACCATGATTTTATAATTTTTAGATTTCTTTAAGAAGACCCCAAACTCATCAGTATCTTCATCAGAGATGAACATATTGGCAAAAAAACTAGGAATATTTAAAGATACCTCGGCTCTATCTTTATTAGATTGGTAAAATGTTTTAAAGTTTTCTTTTTGCGCAAAAGAACTTAACACAAAAAGGCAGCAAAAGATGGTTGCAATTCGTTTCATAATAATAGTGTTTTAATTGAAGACGACTACTGCATGAATTTGTTACAAACAAAAAAGCCTTAACTTATTCAGTTAAGACTTTTTAGTTGGCCCACAAGGACTCGAACCTTGAATATCGGTACCAAAAACCGGTGTGTTACCATTACACCATGGGCCAATGTTTATAGTGCAAATATAAAAACAAAGTTTTATATTTAGAAATCATTAAACACTTTTTATAAAAAAATCCTCACGAAGTTCGTAAGGATTTTGTTGGCCTACAAGGACTCGAACCTTGAATATCGGTACCAAAAACCGGTGTGTTACCATTACACCATAGGCCAATTGCTTATTGCGGGTGCAAATATAAAACAAAGTTTTATTTCAGCAAATTTTTTACACTTTTTTTCGTTTACTTCTTTTTCAGCCTCAAAAATTTCATTTAACAGAACTTTATATGAGTCGCTATTTTAGAGAAACTGTTAAAATTATATTTTTGTTTTCAACGAAAAAATCATTAGTAATTAATACATTCGTACTTTATATCTAGATAAAAAACTATGACTGAGTTTAACTATAAAAAATGGAACATCATTTTAGGATGGGTTTCGTTTGCAGTAGCGTTAATCACTTATACCTTAACTCTTGAACCCACAGTGAGTTCATGGGATTGTGGAGAATACATCGCAACTGCTGTAAATTTAGAAGTTGGACACCCTCCTGGTGCTCCTTTATTTCAAATGTTGGGTGCTTTTTTCGCTATGTTTACTAGTGACCCTAGTCAGTTGGCTAAAATGGTCAACTTTATGTCTGGATTGGCAAGTGCTTTTACTATCCTTTTCATGTTTTGGACAATTACCAATTTAGCTAGAAGAATGGCTATAAAAAATGGAAAGTTAGGTAATAATGAAGCTATTGCTGTATTAGGAAGCGGATTAGTAGGTGCTTTAGCGTATACTTTTTCTGATAGCTTTTGGTTTAGTGCTGTTGAAGGGGAAGTGTATGCTATGTCTTCTTTCTTAATGGCGCTACTATTTTGGTTAGGGTTACGATGGGAAAGTGAATTAAATACCCCTAGAGGAAATAAATGGTTGGTATTGATAAGTTTTGTAGTTGGATTATCTTTTGGAGTTCACATACTATCCTTATTAGTAATTCCATCAATCGTTTTGGTATATTTCTTTAAAACGTATAAAGACATCAACATCAAAACAACTGCAATTGCTACGCTAGTTGCAATATTAGTTTTAGCGTTTGTGTTTAAGTTTTTATTCCCTTTCACTTTAAAATTCTTTAGTGCTGCTGAGTTATTCTTTATCAACCAAGTAGGACTACCTTATAATTCAGGAACTATTATAGCTGGAATTGTTTTAATAGCTTTATTCTTTTACGGATTAAAATATACACGTAAAAAGAACTTAGTTACTGCAAATACTTTAGTGCTTTCAGTATTATTCATAATGATTGGTTTCTCATCTTGGTTAATGTTACCAATTCGTGCGAATGCTGATACCATTATTAACGAGAACAACCCATCAAGTGCACGCGAATTATTAGCATATTATAACCGTGAACAATATGGTGATGCAAATGTTTTTTATGACAATTACTATTCTGTAGCTTACGATAGAGAACAAGATGCCGACAATCCTTATAAAGACGATAAACCTAAGTACGAAAAAATAGATGGTAAGTATGTTATTGTAAACAGATACAAAAATGTACTTCCAAATTATTCAAGTAAACACAAAGGGTTTATTCCTCGTATGGTAAATCCAGCTTCTGAGCAACAATACAAAAGCATTGCTGGAATTCCTGCTCGAAGTAAAAGACGTCCAACGTTTTTAGAAAACATCAGATTCATGGTTAAATACCAATTCGGCTACATGTACGGGCGTTATTTTATGTGGAATTTTGTAGGTCGTCAAAACGACCTTCAAGGACATTTAGATGAAAATGGAAACTGGTTAAGCGGTATCACTTTAGTTGATGAATTCTTTCTAGGCTCACAACAAAACTTACCAGATGACATTAAAAATAACAAGGGACGTAACACTTACTTCTTTTTACCTTTTATTTTAGGGCTTATTGGTTTGTTATATCAATTCAATAGAGATAAGAAGAATTTTTATGTACTAACACTATTCTTTTTATTCACTGGGTTAGCTATTATATTTTACACAAATCCTAAACCTTTTGAACCTCGTGAACGTGATTATGCGGTAGTTGGTTCGTTTTATGTTTTTGCTATTTGGATTGGCTTTGGAGTACTTGCTCTTTATGATTACTTTAAAAAGTACGCTAGTAAAAAAGTAGTTGCTATTGCCGTTTCAGTGGTTTCATTACTAGCTGTTCCTGCTTTAATGGGCTTCCAAAACTGGGATGATCACGATAGATCTGACCGTTATTTAGCTCAATTAAATGCACAAACCTATTTAGAGAGCTGTGACCCGAATGCAATCATCTTTACTATTGGAGACAATGACACTTTCCCTCTTTGGTACATGCAACAAGTAGAAGGTGTACGTAGAGATATTAAAATAGTAAACACAAGTCTTTTTCAAACAGATTGGTACATCGACCAAATGAAAAAGAAAACCTATGATGCTGACCCTATTCCATCACAGTTAACACACGATCAGTACAAGTATGGAACCTTGGATATGGCATACTACTACCCACTTCCACAGTTAAAAGATTCTTTACTTAACATAAAAGATTTTATGCGTTGGATAGCTAGTGATAATGATGCTACTTATTTAGACGCAGGAGATGGTGCTAAGGAAAAATTTTATCCAACCAACAGAATTCGTATCCCTGTTAACAAAGAAAATGCTTTAAAAACTGGATTAGTAGCACAAAAAGATGCTGATAAAATGGTAGATTATATTGACATTACTGTTGATGATAGAGGTTTATCTAAAGCAAGACTTTTAATGCTAGATATTTTAAATAATTTTGATTGGAAGCGACCTATTTACTTTACTGGTGGTGCAAATGCTGATGAAGAATACATTTGGCTAAAAGATTACTTACAATTAGATGGAATGGCGTACAAATTGGTGCCTATAAAAACATCTAATAAAGGGCGAACAATTTTTGACATGGGACGCATAGATCCTGAAAAAATGTATAACAATGTTAAAAAATGGGATTGGAAAACAATCAATAACGGAGAAATTTACCTAGATGAGCAAAGTAAGCGTAACGCAATTTCATTACGTAATAACTTAATTCGTTTATCAGAAGAATTCTTGCAAAAAGGAGATTCAGTAAATGCAAAAGACGTGTTAGATTTATCGTTACACAAAATGCCTATCAAAGACTTTGGTCATTACAACTTCTCTTTAGGTTATCCAGAATTGTATTATCGTATTGGTGATATTAATAAAGCTAGAGAAACTGCTGAAACTTTAGCTGATATTTTTCAACAGAAGTTAAAGTATTACAGTACGTTTAACACTGAAGATATTGATTTAATTATCGATAATTTAGAAACAACTCTGTATATGTATCAAAACTTAGTTCAGCAAATTACTAGATACGACAAAGATGAAGACTACGGTAAAAAGTTTTTTGAAGATTATATAACACATGCTCGTCTATTTAGTCATTTAATGCCAGAAGAAGAGCCTGAGCTTCCGCAAGAACTCGATACTATTAAGCCTTAATTTAATGAGGTTATATTTTATAAAGACACCACGTATACTTAAACGTTTATTCGCTAAATATACGTGGTCTTTTTTTTCTACTCAAAAAGAAATCTTTCTAACCTTTGATGATGGACCTATTCCAGAAGTAACGGAATTTGTACTTGATCAACTGAATGAATTCAATGCAAAAGCTACTTTTTTTTGTATTGGTGATAATATTCGAAAATACCCGGCTGTTTTTTCAAGAATTGTTAATGAAGGACACTCGGTAGGAAACCACACTTTTAATCATTTAAACGGCTGGAAAAACAGCAATACAGCTTATATTGACAACATAAGCAAATGCGAAAACTTATTATCGCATCAAAAAACAAAACTATTTCGTCCTCCTTACGGAAAAATAAAAAGAAAACAAGCCAAGCAACTTCTAGCAAATGACTATAAAATTATTATGTGGGATGTATTATCAGCAGATTTTGATCCGACTATTACTAAAGAAGAATGTTTACAAAACGTACTTAGAAATGTAGAAAATGGGAGTATTATCGTTTTTCACGATAGTATAAAAGCTAGCGATAAATTATATTATGCGCTTCCAAAAGTTCTAAAAGAATTTTCGTTGCAAGGTTATAAGTTTAAGGCAATTTCTTAAACAAACTGCTGAACTAATCCTATTAACGTATTAGCATCTTGCTCTCCTGTTTGGCGCCATTTCATTTCTCCATTTTTATAAATCATAAAAGTTGGATTTCCTTTGACACGTAAGGCATCAGCTAGAACTTCATTCTTTTTAATATCTATTTTAATTACTTTGGCTTTATCACCTAGTGCAGCAGCTACATCACGAAGTGTGTCTAAACTAGGTTCTAACTCACTCCAATCTGCATAAAAATCGATTAACACAGGTTTGTTAATGCTTATAATTTCACCAAACTTTGTCATCTTTTGCATACGTTTAATCACTAAAGAGCCTAAAATTACTAATTTTTTGTTAGGTAATTATTATGAAATTCTTAAAAATACTGAAAATCAGGCTTTTTTTAACTCAATTACAGTAATTTCTGGCCAAATTCCTACTCTACCAGGAAAGGCATGATATCCAAAACCTCTATTTACGTTAATGTATCTATCAAACTCTTTATACAATCCTGCCCATTGTTTATAAACATATTTTGACGGACTCCATTTTATCCAACCAGGAATTTCAATCCCAAACTGTAAACCATGCGTATGCCCGCTTAAAGTTAAATGATAATTAAAATCGTCTTCTTTTACTTTATACTCCCAATGGCTTGGATCGTGAGATAATAAAATTTTAAAATCGTTTTGTTGTACATCTTTAGAAGCTACTTGTAAATCACCCGCTTTGTTAAAACCCTTTCCCCAGTTCTCTACTCCTATCAATGCTATTTTTTGCCCATCTTTTTCAATATATCTATGCTCATTTAACAATAAATCAAATCCTATTTTAGGGTGAATATCTTTTACTGCTTGGAAATTTGCTTTTTTATCTTCTGGAGTTTTCCAATCAGAATAATCACCATAATCATGATTACCTAAAATAGAGTATTTTCCCATTGGGGCTTTCAATTCAGAAAACATTGATATCCAATCGTCCATTTCATGAGCAAAATTATTTACAATATCTCCTGTAAATAAAATCATGTCAGATTCCTGCTCGTTAATCAAATCTACTCCATATTTAATTTTTTCTTTATTATCAAAACTTCCTGAGTGAATATCGGTAATGTGAGATATGGTAAGCCCATCAAAAGCCTCTGGTAAATCTTTAAAACTTAACTGGTATTTTAGCACTTTGTAATTGTATTTTCCTTTAAAAATACCATACAGCATACTTGCAAAAGGTAGTGCTGCCAACCCTAAAGCTAGTTTTGATATGAAAGCTCTTCTACCAACCAAGTCTTTGGTTTCTTCTTTAAACAAAAATGAGATTCCCTTTTGAGACCATCTAACCACATCTTCACCAAACATCAATAAGAAAATCACCACCTTAGGAACTAAAACAAGTAAAAGCATTCCCATTGCCCATTGAAACTCTCTTGTTTGCCCCGAACTCCTATCATAACCAAAAATCACATAAAAAAAGTGTATGTAAGCTAATAACCCAATTAATAACCATCCATAACGAATAATTTTACTTCTTGTAAGTGTTTTTATTGCTTGAAAAGCATACGCTTCAAACACAATAATTATTGCGGATATTATAATAACTGTTACTAACCAACGAGACATCTATTTCATTTTTAAGGAGAAACAAAGATACTGCGATTCTTAAAATTGATTTTTAACATCTTGTTAAAGTTTTGTAGCTTTACCTCCAAAGTTCATAGAAACGATAGTTTTTCTACTTTTTCTGTAAACAAATCGATATCAACATTTTATTTCAATAGGCTTAAGACTTAACATGGCAAATCAAAAACGACTTTTTTTACTCGACGCGTACGCTTTAATTTTTAGAGGGTATTATGCCTTTATTAAAAACCCACGTATCAACTCTAAAGGGTTAGACACCTCAGCTATTATGGGGTTTACCAACTCTTTACTAGATGTAATAAAGCGTGAAAAGCCAGATTATTTAGCCGTTTGTTTCGACAAAGGAGGAAGTACTGACCGCGTTGAAGCTTTTGAAGATTATAAAGCAAACCGACAAGAAACACCTGAAGCCATTCGTTTAGCCGTTCCTTACATTGAAAAAATATTAGGAGCCATGAACATACCTGCCATTGTAAAAGAAGGATACGAAGCCGATGATATTATTGGTACGCTGGCTAAAAAAGCTGAGAAAGAAGGACTACACACCTACATGGTAACGCCTGATAAAGATTTTGCTCAACTGGTTTCTGATAATATTTTTATGTACCGCCCACCTCGTATGGGAAATGGATATGAAAAGTGGGGTGTTGAAGAAGTAAAAACTAAGTTTGGTGTGGAAAACCCGTTGCAAGTAATTGACTTTTTGGGAATGATGGGGGATTCTGTTGATAATATCCCTGGATTACCTGGTGTTGGTGAAAAAACAGCCAAGAAGTTTCTTGCTGCTTATGGTAGTATGGAAGGTTTGTTTGAAAACATCCATGAGTTAAAAGGAAAAATGAAAGAAAAGGTAGAAGCTAATCAAGAATTAGGCTTGCTTTCTAAAAAACTAGCGACTATTATGCTAGATGTTCCTGTTGAATTAGAATTGGATAAATTGGTTTTTGAGCAACCCAATATTGAAGCTACTAAAGAAATTTTTACTGAATTAGAATTCCGTCGTTTAACGGAAAACTTCTTAAAAACATTTGCTCCTTCTGAAGAAACTACTGCTGTAGTAGAAAAACCTAAAACAACAAAGACTAGTGCCTCAGGTCAATTCGATTTATTTGCAGCTCCTGGTAGTGGAAGTGCTAATAAAGACACAAATATTAATGGTTTTAAAACAATTGAGAACACGAATCATTTCTATCAATTAATAGATACATCTCTTTCAAGAAAATTATTGTTAGAGAAACTAACGCAACAAAATTCTGTGTGTTTTGATACTGAAACAACTGGATTAAAAGCCTTAGAAGTTGAACTAATTGGAATTGCTTTTTCTTGGGAAGTAGGTAAAGGATACTATGTTTCATTTCCAGAAAATCAAGAAGAAACAAAAGTCATCTTAGAAGAATTTCGTTCATTTTTTGAAGCTGAAAACATTGAAAAAATTGGTCATAATTTAAAATACGATATCAAAGTATTGTCAAATTACAACATGCCTGTAAAAGGGAATTTGTTTGACACCATGATTGCGCATTACCTTATCAATCCTGATATGCGTCATAATATGGATGTACTTGCTGAAACCTACTTAAATTACCAACCTGTTTCTATTACAGAATTGATTGGTAAGAAAGGTAAAAATCAACTTTCAATGCGACAAGTTGACTTAGCAAAACAAACCGAATATGCAGTTGAAGATGCTGACATCACCTATCAGTTAAAAGAGCACTTTTCTAAAGAGTTGGAAAGTGGTAATGTTACCAAGTTATTTAACGAAGTAGAAACACCATTAGTTTCTGTATTAACAGCCATGGAAATTGAAGGTATTAATTTAGATACTGACTTCTTAAAAACACTTTCAAAAGCCTTATCTAAAGACATCTCACAACTTGAGCAAAACATATACGAACAAGCCGGTGAAGAATTTAACATTGCATCGCCAAAGCAATTAGGACCTATTCTATTTGACAAGTTAAAACTAGTTGATAAACCTAAAAAAACTAAAACAGGGCAGTATTCTACAGCAGAAGATGTGCTTTCTTATTTAGCGAAAGATCATCAAATTGTAGCTGATATTTTAAAATATCGTCAGTATAAAAAATTACAAAGTACCTACGTTGATGCGCTTCCTAATGAAATCAACCCTAAAACTGGAAGAGTGCATACCGTATACGCTCAGGCTGTAGCAGCTACAGGACGCTTAAGTTCTAACAACCCGAACTTACAGAACATTCCTATCCGTACAAAACGTGGACAAGAAGTACGTAAAGCTTTTATTCCGAGAAATGAAGATTATGTATTGTTAGCTGCTGATTACAGTCAAATTGAATTACGAATTATCGCTGCTTTAAGCGAGGAAGAAACCATGATTAAAGCCTTTCAACATGGTGAAGACATTCACGCGTCTACTGCTGCAAAAGTATTCAACGTTCCTATTGAAGAAGTAACCCGCGAGCAACGTAGCAATGCTAAAACGGTAAACTTCGGAATTATTTATGGAGTTTCTGCTTTCGGATTGAGTAATCAAACCGATTTGTCTCGTAAAGAATCAAAAGAATTAATTGACACCTATTATGCAACCTATCCGAAACTAAGAAATTATATTTCTAAACAAGTAGATTTTGCTCGTGAACACGGGTATGTAGAAACTGTTTTACATCGTCGTCGTTATTTAAAAGACATCAATTCTCGTAATGCTATTGTTCGTGGTGCTGCAGAAAGAAATGCTGTGAACGCTCCTATTCAAGGTTCAGCTGCCGACATCATTAAACTTGCCATGATTAATATTTACAAGCGATTTGAACAAGAAAACTTCAAGTCGAAAATGTTACTACAAGTACATGATGAATTGGTTTTTGACGCACATAAAGATGAATTAGATATTATTAAACCGATTATTAAACAGGAAATGGAAAACGCCTTTAAAATGAGCGTTCCGTTAGATGTTGAAATAGATACAGGAGCTAATTGGTTAGAGGCGCATTAAAGTTTAGTAATTGCCTTTTCTAAAATCTCTTTTACCTGATGTTTTAAACTTTCAGGTTCAATTATTTTGGCATAATCTGAAAACACAATATACCATCTTGAAAAACCATGTTCAACATAAGATGTCATGAATGTCATTTCTACTTGGTTTCCTTTTACTTTTTCAGAGATAAAACCGTGTTGCATTTTACTATTGTTAATATATCGCACCACACTTTTATCAACAGAAATAACAACTTTTGTTTTTGGTATATTTTCATACTGACTACGGTATTCATCTAACGTAATGTGTTCTCTGGTAAAATTATGTTCAGTTGATTTTATCGCTAACATTCTATCGGTTCTAAATTGCCTGTAGTCGCTTCTTAAATGGCAAAAAGCCAATACATACCAAAATCCTGATTCGTGATAAATACCCACAGGTTCCACAAAACGTTCAGAAGGTGCTTCTCTATTTACCGCCTGATATTTTAAAAATACCTGCCTTTTTTCAGCAATACTTTCAAACAAGGTTTCAAGTGCATTTGGTAAACTATCGTTGAATAATTTATTTGTAGGATCCACCAATATTTGTGATTCTAAGGCAGAAATCCAATCTTTTTCACGACCACGTAGCACTGATTTTAACTTCATCATAGCAGACTCATAGTAGTTTCCTAATGATTTATCTACAAACTTCTGCATTAGTTTTTCGGCAGCCACAAAACTTCCTACTTCTTCTCTAGTAAACATAACAGGAGGCAAACGGTACCCTTCCATAATAGAATAACCAACACCAGCCTCACTTATTATAGGCACACCTGATGCTTCAAGCGTTCGTATATCACGATAAATGGTACGTAAGCTTACCTCAAATCTATCAGCCAATTCTTGTGCTTTTACTATACGTTTAGATTGTAACTGAATAAGTATTGCCACAATTCTATCAAAACGTTTTACCGTGTCTAAACTCATAATGCTATAACATATTTCCCAAAGATAGGATTTCAGGCTGAAGTATTTTTTAAATTTTAGCTTCAACATAATAACTATACTTTATACAAATAAACATACAGTAAGTGACAACCGCTTGTCAATAGACATTTTTAAAATTTATTTTTTCCTACTGACATAAAGCTGTCACCACCCCATATTAATTTTGGTTTCAAATAATAAAAATTACAATTATGGAATCAACAACAAGCACATTATTAGAACAAGTAATTACACCTTCTGAGTTATTAGCACATTGGCAAGGACATCGAGGTTTAACCCGAAGAACTATTGAAGCTTTTCCTGAGGAAGCCTTTTTTAATTACTCTATAGGAGGTATGCGCACTTTTGCTGATATGGTTATGGAACTTTTAGGTATAGCTGGACCTGGTATTAAAGAAATTGCTACTGGAGAAATTCAAGAATTAATTGAAGACGTTGACCACGGCAACAAAAAAACAAAAATTCTTGAACTTTGGGATGAAGCTACTGATGAAATAAACACCTATTGGGCACAGATAAAACCTGATCAATTTCAACAAAAGATTAAAATTTTTGGTCAATATGAAGGTACGGTTTGGTCATCAATATTCTATTTTATTGACAATGAAATCCATCATCGCGGACAAGCCTATGTGTATTTGCGCGCTTTAGATATTGAACCTCCATATTTTTATGAACGTTAATCAAACTAAAATGAAAACAGTTTTGGTATTTAAGACATCCATTACAAAAAACAATGAAATTAAAATTGTTCAACCTACTTTAAATCGTTTGATTACCAAAAATGACCGCTGGAATTTTGACTTAGAAGATTGCGATAATATTCTTCGGGTAGAGACTCAAATGATTAAAGCTGATGCCGTTTTAAAAGCAATACAACATCATGGTTTTTATTGTGAAGAATTGTTGTAAAAACGGTAATATTTTCTAGAAACAATAAAATATAATGTAAATAAGAAACCGAATAGAGAAGCAATTAGTTTCTCTATTCGGTTTATTTATTTTTTAAAAAGATATTATTTACTTAATTACAAATGTTTCATTTTCTACCACCCAATTAGCCCTTAATTTAAATACTGTTCCATAATAGATGATTTTCTCTGGCTGTTTTCTTAATAAGAAATCTCCAGTATCCCACATACGATTGTTATTTTCATCAACTATAGCTCTAACACTATATTCTTTGGGTTCTAATAAGGTAAATTCTATTTTTTTAGACGAAGTAATATATCTTTTTTCTACTACCTTATCTTGGCTTAATAGTTCAATAATAACAGGAGATTCTGTTTCGTTTTTAACATCCAACACAATACTTGCATAATCTTCTACTGTACGCGTTGTGAATTTATAATCTAACGTATCGTTCGTAGTTTCATAAATATCAGTTATTCCTTTAGGTAATCCCTTAAAGATGTAGCCATATTTAGGTTTCTTTTCAAACAATACAGCTAGTTTATTAATCGACTGCTTTTTCAACTCAAAAGCTACATCAACAGTATCTTTATCAATTAATGAGAATTTAGATTTATCAAAAGAAACAATTGGGTTGTTTGTTTTGATAAACATGGTGTCTTTTAGGTTTAGAACTCCACTTACACTAGATGACACAGATAAAGAGTCAATTTTCTTTTTTCTTAAAAACACAGTTACAGTATCTTTAAAATTCTGATTATTCACTATAAAATTCAATGAATCTCTCTCTATAGGTGTATACCAATAATTGAGTGTATCTTTATCTTCCTCAAACTGAGTGAATGACTTGTAGTTTTGTGGAACTTCCGATAACAGTTCAATACTCATATCTTCCTGCTTACCTTCAAAACCAAACTGAATTTTTCCTTTTGTTACTTCTTTTCCTCTTTTAAACTCATATGGCTGAATTTCTTTAAAAAAACGAATAGGTTTGTTTAGCAAAGTATCTTTTGGTAACGTAATTGTATCTACTACAAAACCAATTTTATCTGTTCTACTATTAAAAATATAATCGTTTGATGGTTCTTTTAATGCTAACATTAAATACTTTCCTTCACGCAGGTTACTAAACTCAAAATTTGTAGAATCTAACGTACTTGTTACATAATTTGGCTTTTTCTTAAAAATAATAGAATCGTTGTAGGTACTATCAAGCTTATACAACAAAACACTAACTTCTTTCACCTCTTTTTTATCAAAAGCATCAGCTACCGCACCTTTAATTTTTAAAGAGTCAATATAATTTCCTGTTGAAAACACATACTTAAAGCTCTCCAACTTATTGTTTTCGTTGTTATCTTGAACTGCATTTCCAAAGTTAAAAGTATAAGTAGTATTTTTCTGTAGCGTGTCTAATATTTTAATATTAATATACTTACTTGGTGTTCCTTGTGGTGTAATTAACGGTGGATTTTTCATTGGCGGAGAAACTACCAACTGTTTTTGTAGGTCTTTTAAAACAATATACTCATCAAAATAAATACGAATGTTATCATCTTTAAAATGAATAGTTTCATAAGGAGGATTTGCTGTAACCATTATTGGTGCAGCTTCATCTTTTGGACCTCCCTCTGGTCGTCCCTTACGTGCACAACTACTTACTAAAAAAGCGAAAAGAGTTACTAAAATAAAGTGTTTATTTTTCACAAATTAATGGTTTAAAATCCATTTTCAAAAGTAGTGAATTAAGATGGAATGGTATTAGTCTTTTTGTGTATACGCCATTGTAGCAACACTTATCTTTATGTTTTGCGCTTTTAAAAGTTCATTTGCACAAGCTTCTAATGTTGCTCCTGTAGTAATAACATCATCAATAAGTAAAACATGTTTATTTTCAAAAAGTGTGGTGTCAACAAGTTTAAACTTTGTTTTGTTATTAGAAAACCGTTCAAATCGTTGTTTTAATGTTTGCGTTTTAGTTTTGGAAGTTCTTATAAGAATATCTGGCTTATACTCAACATTCAAAATATCACTTAATCGTTCTCCAAACATGGTTACTTGGTTGTATCCTCTATTTTTAAGCTTTTTTGAATGTAATGGTACTGGAATAATGCAATCTACATCTACAAAAGTATTTAATGCTTTTAACCTCTCTCCAAACCAATCGGCTATGAATATTCCAATTTCTGGCTGATTCTTATACTTTAATTGATGGATCAATTTTTGGGTAACTCCTTTCTTTTTATAAAAAAGAAAAGAATGTACGGCTTGTATTGGTACTTTTCCATAAAAATTTGACATTAATGTAACATTTGTATGCTTATTATCGTCTATAATTGGTAAGTCGTTTTTACAGATAGTACACAGGAATGTTTCGTTTTGTAACAACGTTATTTCACAGTTTACACATAAATTGGGATAGAATAAGTAGAATATCTCTTTTAAAAATTGCATCTTTACAAGCCTTTTTTTAACAGAAAGATACAAAAAACAACAGAAGTTATATTTTGAGTAAAAAGTTTAATTTTTTCAAAGAAGCCGTAAAAAACTACAAAACATCGGGTACAGTTGTTCCAAGTTCAAGATACTTGGCAAATAAAATGCTAAAAGAAATTGATTTTAAAACTGCTGAAGTTATTGTAGAACTAGGTCCTGGAAATGGAGCTATAACACAATACATTTTAAAAAAACTTCACCCTAATACTGTATTAATTTGTTTTGAAATAAATGATGCTTTTTTTAAAGAATTAAAAAAGATTAAACATCCTCAATTGGTAGTTTTAAAAGCCTCTGCAGAAAACATAAAATTAGAAATAGAAAAACTAGGATACTCTAAAGCTGATTATATTGTTTCTAGTTTACCTCTAACTATAATTCCTAAAGAAATATCACACTCTATCTTAACAAAAAGCTACAACTTTTTAACTACTACTGGGCTTTTTATTCAATATCAATACAGTTTAACCTACTACAAAAAACTAAAAGAAGTTTTTGGTAATGCAATCGATTTAAGCTTTGAACCTCTAAATTTTCCCCCTGCTTTTATTTACAAATGTGTTAAAAAATAAATAGTATATTAGCACGGAGCATAACCCCTAAAATGATGCCTGCCTCAAAAATAAAAAACAATGGCTTCGTTGCCTTTTTAATTTTACTAATACTTGTTATTGGGTTTTTATCCTATGAAAATGCTAGAGACTATTCTGAACTCAAAGCTGTTTTTGAGCTGGAAAAAAAAGAGCTGGAAAACGAGTTAACAAATATTATTGAAGATTATGAAGAAGTAAACTATAAGAAAAGTGAATATTCATTAAAGTTAAGAGATGAACTTCATAAAGTGATTCAACTTAGAGATTCTGTTAAAAATTTAAAAGAAGTAGACTATAAATTTATTAGATACTACAGAAAAAGAACAGGGATACTTATTGAAGAAAACGAAAAGCTTTTTACTCAAATAAACCATCTTAATACCATAAATAATGAATTAATCACAAAAAATGATAGTGTACAGGAAGCTTTATTAGTTAAAGAAAAACAAAACGTTAAACTTACCAATATAAATCGTTTTTTAAGTAAAGAAAAACAAGCCTTAAAGAAAAAAATAGCTACTGCAGAAGTTATTGAGATTTCTACCATAAAAGCAGAAGCCATGAAAAAGAAAAAAAATGGAAAGTTTACCTCAACAACAAGATCTAATAAGGTAAACGCCTTTAAAATAGAATTTGATTTACTAGAAAACAAAGTAGCATCCCCTGGCCCTAAGGAAGTTTATATCCAAGTAATGGATACAAATAAAAAAGTTATTACTCCATTTAAAGAAGTAAGTTTACAAAACAAAAAAAAGATATGGTGTAGCGATATTTTAATTGCTGAGTACAATAACAAACAACTATCTATGATTTCTTTTGTTAGTGTAGATAGCAAAATTAGTTCAGGAACTTATCAAATAAATACATTTGTAAACGGTATTCAAGCAGGTAAAAAATATCTAGCCCTAAAATAAAAAGAACCCCCTTAAATTAATAAAACTTAATATAAATCAATCCCCCTAAACTATGAATCAACAAAAAACCAAAAATGTTTCAATTTTAGTATTAATTATTTTATCTCTTTTCCTTTTTTATTACTCGTTTCAAAAATCAAATGAAAATAAAAACCTTCAAAACATTTTCTTAGAAGAAAAAGCTGAGTTACAGCAAGATCTTGACGAAATGATTAAAGATTATACAGATGTAGTTGTAGGTAAAAAACGTTTGGCTGACAGATTAGAAGTAGAGCTAATAAAAATGAAAAATTTAAGAGATTCAATAAAACTCTTAAAATCTGACAACTTTGGACTTATAAGAAAATATAGAAGTAGAATTGCTAGCTTAGAGCGTGAAAACAAAAAACTTTTCATTCAGATAGATTCTTTAAATAGTGCGAATGATGCTTTAACACAAGAAAATGTTATTGCTAACGAAATTTTACAGCAAAAAGATAGTGTAAATGAGACTCTAACAGAAAAAAATAAAGAATTAGAAGCAAAAGTAGCTATTGGTGGAATTATTAAAACTAGCCCAGTAAAAGCTGTTGCAATGAAAGAACGTAGTAGTGGAAAACTAACATCTACTAGTAGATCTAGTAGAACTGATGCATTTAGAATTAATTTTGATTTATTAGAAAATCCAATTACTAGTGCTGGTGAAAAACGCGTATACATTCAAATTATTGATGAAAACAAAAATGTAGTTGCTCCAAAGGGAAAGACTGACTTAAAAAACGGGCAAAAAGTTCAGTATACAGACTCTCTTGAGGTTAACTACAACAATAACCGTTTAAGCCTTGTTTCTCTTGTTTTGGTTAACAGAGATGATATTAAAAAAGGAAAGTATGTAATTAGTGCTTTTGTGGATGGTGTTTACTCTGGAAATACAACGATAAAACTAAGATAAAAGCTTTAATAAGCACAAAATGTAAATAAAAAGTGAAGAGTTTAATTAAACTCTTCACTTTTTTCTTTTTCCATACCCTTAGTTTAAATCCTTATTTTATTTTTGCAACATGGCAAAACAAGAAGATCAATTTAAAAAAGTATTATCACACGCAAAAGAATACGGTTATGTATTTCAATCATCTGAAATTTACGATGGTTTAAGCGCAGTGTATGATTATGCTCAAAACGGAGTAGAATTAAAGAAAAATATTCGTGATTATTGGTGGAAAGCAATGGTGCAAATGCACGAAAACATTGTAGGTATTGATGCTTCAATACTAATGCACCCAACTACTTGGAAAGCCTCAGGCCACGTTGACGCTTTCAACGATCCTTTAATTGATAACAAAGACTCTAAAAAACGTTATAGAGCTGATGTTTTAGTTGAGGATTTCAGAGAAAAAATCAACGAAAAAATTCAAAAAGACATAACCAAAGCAAAAAAACGTTTTGGTGATGCTTTTGATGAAAATGAATTTAGAAGTACAAATCCTAACGTTTTAAGACGTCAAAAACAAATTGACGAAATAACAGTTGAATTAACAAGAGTTCAAGAAGAAAATGATTTAGAAGGATTTAGAAATTTAATTATAGACTTAGGCATTACATGTCCTGTTTCAGGCTCTAAAAACTGGACAGAAGTTAAGCAATTTAACTTGATGTTTGGAACGCAATTAGGAGCGTCAGCAGATAGTTCTACACAAGTGTATTTACGTCCTGAAACTGCGCAAGGTATTTTTGTAAACTTCTTAAACGTACAAAAAACTGGGCGTATGAAAATTCCTTTTGGAATTGCACAAACCGGTAAGGCCTTCCGTAATGAAATTGTAGCACGTCAGTTTATTTTTAGAATGCGTGAGTTTGAGCAAATGGAAATGCAATTTTTTGTAAAACCAGGAACTCAAAAAGAATGGTATGAAGAATGGAAAGAAACTCGTTTAAAATGGCATATGTCTTTAGGAATGGGAGAAGAAAATTATCGTTTTCACGACCATGATAAGTTAGCGCATTATGCTGATGCAGCTGCTGATATTGAATTTAAATTTCCATTTGGGTTTAAAGAGTTAGAAGGAATCCATTCTCGTACTAACTTCGATTTAAGTCAACATGAAAAGTTTTCTGGTAAAAAACTACAATACTTCGATCATGAAGACAATACTAGTTATGTACCATACGTAATTGAAACTTCAATCGGTTTAGATAGAATGTTCTTAGCTGTTTTCTCAAACTCTTTACAAGAAGAAGAGCTTGAAAACGGTTCAACAAGAACCGTTTTAAAATTACCTGCAGTTTTAGCACCTACCAAAGCAGCTATTTTACCGTTGGTAAAAAAAGACGGTTTACCAGAAATTGCTCGTAAAATTGTTGACGATTTAAAATGGGATTTCAATGTTGTTTATGATGAAAAAGATGCTGTTGGAAGAAGGTATCGTCGTCAAGATGCTGTTGGTACACCTTACTGTATTACGGTAGATCATGATACTTTAGAAGACAATACTGTTACCATTCGTCATAGAGATACTATGGAACAAAAACGTGTTAAAATAGAAGAATTAAGCAATATTATTAAACAAGAGGTAGATGTACGATCTTGGTTAAAAAAAATGGAAGCATAAATCTAAAAACAACAAAATAAAGTAAGAATCCTAAACGTAACTGTTTAGGATTTTTATTTTTGCAATAGTAAATAACTTTTACAAATCTTAATATCAAGTAATAGAAGCAACATTAGACCACAACTAAGAAAAATATAAAAACAGATGAAAACTGTACTTAAAATATTATTTGTCATCTTTTTACTTTGGATGATAGCAGGAGCTTATCTTTTAAACACAGAACACCCTAAAGCACAAGTAGTAATGGGCTTAGGCGTTTTGTACATGTCATTTATATTAATGCCATTATTTATATACTATAGGTACAAAGATGGTAAGTATAAAAAATATGTTATGAACTCCGATAAAGACAAAAAAAAAGCTGAAGATTAATCTTCAGCTTTTTTTACTTTATATTTTGTTCACTATTGTAAAGTAGGTGAGTAATTTGTTGGATAATCATCTGGTTTAGCTAAACCGTCTTTACCTATAGTAAAATTAGATCCGTAGGTAGCATCAATAGCAGCTAACATTTTATTAGCCATTAAAGCATATCCTCTACCAGTTAAATGAATTCCATCTAAACCAACTAAACCACCAGTTACTAAACTAGTATTCATATTGTAATTTCCAAATTCTAAACCAACTGTAGAAGCTTCTTGTAAAATAGCTTTAAAGTCAACAAAAGCATATCCGTTTGCATCTGCCATTGTTTTAAGGCTTGTGTTATAAGCGTCCGTTGCTACTTTTATTTCTGCCTGTTCACTAGGAATCAGAACCCACTTATCTTCCAAAGGCAAAGACACACCCTCTACAGAAAACATTCCTGCCAATTGTTGTGGTAAACCTTGAGACATTAAAAATGCAACTGAATCAGTATTCACCTCTCCTATCACATTCATACTTGGTAACACTAACAAATCATCAGCAGTAGCTTGTCTTGCTTGACCATAATAAGTACCTAATAAACCTGCTACTTTTTGCAATGTAGTTGCATCAGTAGGTAATCCAAAACTCGCTACAAAAGGAGGGAAAGTAGGACTTGCCAATAGAGCACCAACGATTTGAGCAGTTTTATTTTCTAACGATTCATCTTTAATCACAACAGCACTTGCAGCATCTGTAGCAAACACAATTGATCTTTCTGGAACACCAATAGCTTCAAAAACTCCATTTATCGCTCCAAAAACATTATTTAATGTTGGTATTTGCGCCCCAAAATCAGGGTTACTAGGATCTAATGGTGCGTGTGGAACTGTTGTAAAGTGAGGCAAACTTGTAATATATGGTAAGTTTGCCACTACACCTTTTGCTCCTGTTAATTTTAAGGCTCCTTCAACTGTACCTAAGGCAAAATCAAAAGTTGCTGTAGGTGTAATTGGACTAGAATCATCTCCTCCAGAGATAGCATAACCTAAAACATCGTTCCCTCCAAACTCAGACAAAGTAAAAAATGTTGGGTTTTGACCAACTGCCAATTCAATAATAGAAGCATTTGTATTTCCAGCTACTCTTATAGCATAAGGATTCGCAGCTGCTGGGAAATTAGCTAAATTACCATATCCTGGTGCAATAAAATGCGTACTTTTTGCTCCTGGCACCCCTACATTATTAAATGGTCCTGTTGGATTATTCAATGCAAAATCTGTAGTAGACATTGCCATTGGATTAACGTTACTTAAAGAGGTTGGACCGTCACCATTGAAAGTTAATCTTACATCAAACAACCTTTCTCCTGTTACCGGATGTAGTACAGGGTTTCCTGCTAAGATTAACCCTCCATAATTATCATTCATTAACGGTTGAGTAAATGTTCCTCCACCAATTAAAGCAAACTTCTTTGCCAACGTATTTGGAAAAGAATTTTCTTGCCCTGCTTTAAACAAAGCGTTATCTGTGAAACCTGCTGTAAAAGAAGCTCCAATAGCAACATATTTTGAAAAGTCTGCACTACCTGCTTCTAATGCTACAGTACTCTCTGCTTCTCCTTTAATTTCAGGTAATGTATTATCTACATCACAGGCGGCTAAACCTAGAAATAATGCAGACAAAAAAGTATATTTAATTGTATTTTTCATTGTTTCTTTTTTTAGTTGTTGATAGTCCAAGAAATGTAGTACTGAGAACCTACCGCTCCTACTCCAGGTGCACTTAAGTATTCTTCACCTGTTAAATTAGACCCTCCTACTTTAAACACTGATTTAATTGAAGGAACAGAATAGTTAATTTGAGCATCAAGAACTGTTCTTTCTTCTACAGTACCTTCTAAGAAAGTAGACTGCCAATAGAACTCATTTTGCCAACGAGCACTCACGTTAAATCCGAAGTTTTCAAATAGATTTGAATGACCAAATTGCATTTTCACTTTGTGCTCTGGTGTATTAAACCCAGCTTCAAAATCAGGGTCAGCTGCTTGATCAAAATCAAACTTAGACCATGTATAGTTTAATCCAACATCAAACCCATTAAATACCTTCGTGTTTAATCCTAAACCTACTCCATAAGAATCTACATCAACTGTTGAATTAGTTTTTACACTAAATGTTCTTACTAAATCTCTATTCGTTAAGTTCCCAACGGTTACTGGTGTATTTGGATCTACCAAAACAACTACATCTTTATTAGAAATGAAGTTTGAATACATATTATAGTATGTACTAAAATCAACAGATAATTTATTATCCCCTAACGGAACTGCTGCACGATAACCAACTTCAAAAGATTTTACTTTTTCTGGCTCTACTAAATCTGTAGTTGCCAAAGTAGGATTTCCGCTTGCTATAGAATTAGCAGAATACCCTCTTGTAAATACATCATTTCCTGTTAAAGTAAATGTTCCTGTTGTTGTTACGGCAGTAGCAGAAAAACGATCAGCGTTATCTGGAGCTGTTCCTAAAATGAATCCTGCACCAGTAGCTAATCCGATGTACTGATCTTGAGTCGTTGGATTACGGAAACCTGTTTGGAAAGATGCTCTAAAGTTATGGTTCTTGTTTTCCCCTGCAGCATATGCCAACGATACTCTTGGTGTAAAGTTACCATCAAAATTATCTGACTTATCAAAACGACCAGATAACGTTAATTTTAAACGATCATCCATCATTTTCTTTTGAAGCTGTGTATAAACACCGTATTCTCCATACTTAATAGGACCATTAGCATCTGTATAAATTGTTCCAAAAGAATTTAATCTATACTGTCTGTAAGAACCTCCTACTTGAACCTCTGCCCAATCAATGTAATCACGTAAGTTTAAATTTCCATCAGCATGATAATAGCTTGTATTATCTCTAAACTTTGAACCAGTTAGTAAATCTGGATCAGCGGTTACTTCGTTAAACAGTCTTGTAAATTCAGGCGTACCTGGTACAGCACGACCCTTATCAGCATAAATTCTCGCTGCTGCATGATTTGAAGCTTCAACATCAGGAACTGCACCTAAATAAGCTTTTGCATAATCTCCAAACCAGTCTGTATTAGATTTCCATTTGCTATTAATGTTAATTGCAGCAAAACGAGTATCATAAGAATCTCCAGCATCTTCACCTGCATAATACCCTCTTATGAAGAAATTTTTACCTCTTACTTCTAATTTATGTTGTTCCATAAAGAAGTTAGCTAAGTTATAACGGTTTTGTCCTTGATAAATGGTATTACCTGTACCGTATTTAGAATTCCAAATAATTTCAACACGGTCATTACCTAAAGGACGATAATGAATAGCTCCATTGAATTTTACACTTTTAGCTTCGTTAGACATTAAGTCTACTTCTCTATATCCTGTTCTACTAACCTTTCCAATGGCTCCTCCTAAATTAACAGAAACTTCATCTCCATATACATTTGCCCCATCATAGTTAGGGTCATCGTTATGACTCATTCCTGGAATGTATGTACCACCAATACCTGTTGTATTTCTATAATCAGTTGCATGCCACTCTTCTCCTTTTAAGTAAGAAAAACTAGCTTTAACTGCAAAATAATCATCAAAAGCATGTGCCATTTTAATTGTAGCATCATAATATCCATTATCTCCTGCTGCTTCTTGACTTGTTAAACCAGTTTTTAAACCAACGCTAATACCTTGTTCATTAAACGGGTTTTCACTACGCATTAACATAATACCGTTAAATGCATTAGCCCCATATAAAGCCGAAGCTGCTCCTGGTAAAATTTCAACACTTTTCACATCTACTTCAGAAATTCCTAATAAGTTTCCAATAGCAAAGTTTAATGCTGGAGAAGCGTTATCCATACCATCAACTAACTGTACAAAACGCTCGTTACCAAATGTAGCAAAACCACGCGTGTTTACCGTTTTAAACGTTAAACCTCCTGAGTTGATATCAACTCCTTTTAAATTTTCTAATCCATCGTAATATGAAGCAGAAGCTGTATTCTTTATCGCCCTTGAATCAAAACGTTCAATTGTTACAGGTGATTCCATAACACGTTCTGGAGTTCTCGAAGCCGATACAACTACCTCATCTAAAGATGTTGCATTTTCTGTTAAGCTAACCTCAACAACTTGGTTGTTTTTTGTTATCTCAACTGTTTTTGTTTGATATCCTAAAGAAGAAATTTCAATGGTAAACGGAGGGATATCTGTTACCGTCATTGTAAACTTACCATCAAAATCAGTAGACGTTCCTACTGCTTTTCTCGAAACTTTAATGTTTGCTCCTGGTAGTGGTCCACCAAGCGAAGCATCATTAACCGTACCTGTAATGGTAGTTTGAGCAACCATCATTGCTGTACCAAATAGCACAAATGCAACAAGTAATAGTTTTTTCATCATAATGTAAAATAATTTGTTAACTGTAGTGCAAAATACAATTTTTTTTCATTTGCAAAATATTTACCCTGCTTTTTTGTAATTATACTAATTATAAAGAGAAAAACTTACCAAAAACTAATTTTAGCTTTTATTTCTTAATTTATTATTTATCATCTTATACAAATTGTATTTTTGCCTAAATTTATTAGTTGTCTTGGAAATTATACATTCTATTTTTGATTTTACTCCTTCTCAAAAAACAATGGTCACCATCGGTACTTTTGATGGAGTGCATATTGGGCATCAAAAGATTATTGAAAAGTTAGTTAGTGAAGCAAAAGCTAGTAATAAAAAATCGGTTTTGCTAACATTTTTCCCTCATCCAAGAATGGTGTTACAAAAAGATGTTTCCATTAAGCTAATCAACACTATTGACGAAAGAGCTCAACATCTCGAAAAATTAGGATTAGATTATTTAATTATCCATCCTTTTAGTAGAGAATTTTCAAGACTAACCGCTTTAGATTTTGTTCGTGATATTTTAGTAAATCAACTAAACATTTCTAAATTGATTATTGGTTACGATCATCATTTTGGAAAAAATAGAGAAGGTAATATTGAGCAATTAACGGAGTATTCTCACTTATATGATTTTACTGTTGAAGAAATTCCTGCTCAAGATATTGATGAAGTATCGGTTAGCTCTACTAAAATTAGAAAAGCTCTTGCCAATGGACATTTAAAAACTGCTAATAATTATTTAGGTTATAACTTTTCACTTACGGGAAAAGTTGTAAATGGAAAACAGCTGGGTGGAAAAATAGGCTTTCCTACCGCAAATATTGACATCCCTGAAGATTATAAATTAATTCCTAAAACAGGTGTTTATATAGTAAAATCTATTATTGATAATACTACTATTTATGGAATGATGAATATTGGTAACCGACCAACAGTTGATGGTGAACACCAAACAATTGAAGTACATTATTTCAATTTCAACCAAAATTTATATGGTAAAGAATTAACTATTGAGTTACTTTACTATTTAAGAGACGAACAAAAGTTCGATTCTGTTTCTGGCTTAATTTCTCAATTAAAAAAAGACGAGCAAAACGCTATGCTTTTTTTAAAAAGTTACGCCAAGCTCTAACCTTAAAATCATACTTAAAGCCCCCCGGTTTCAAATAGCTTTAGAATTAGTATTATTGACGTAACTACATACAAAGTTAATTTTTTTAAACCTTACATAATGACAAGTATGTCATTATATATTTCATATGTTTTTAAGATTTTGTATCGAAAAAGAATAATGCTGTCAAAAAATGAGGTGACCTTAAAAAAGGTAGCCCTTTGCGTAAAAACTTTAAGAGAAGAGTATCATATTACTTCAAGTGAGTTTTATATTGATACTGGAATACATTTGGCAAGAATAGAACAAGGAAAAACAAATGTTACTATTACTACTCTTCAAAAAATATGCGATTATTTCAACATTACTTTATCTGACTTCTTTATGATGCTTGAAGAAATTTAGTATACAAAACACATTGCTTAAGTCTATAGCTTCTTTTATCTTTGCTTTTCTTAAAAAATTAAAAAGATGTTACAGGTTCAGTTTATTAGAGAAAACAAACAAACTGTTTTAGACGGATTGGCAAAACGTAATTTTGCTAATGCCGAAACAATTATTGAAGAAGTATTAACTGCTGATGAAACGCGTAGAGCTACACAAGTTTCTTTAGATACTATTTTAGCTGAATCGAACAAAATATCCAAAGAAATCGGAGGTCTTTTTAAGTCTGGTAAAGTTGAAGAAGCAAATCAACTTAAAGCAAAAACAGGTGAATTAAAAGAGCAATCAAAACAGTTAACAGAAGAATTAAATTCAGCTGCAGAGAAATTAAACGAATTATTATATCAAATCCCTAATGTTCCTCACCCGTCAGTAAAAGCAGGAAAGAATGAAGAAGATAATGAAGAGGTTTTTAAAGAAGGAATTGTTCCTGACTTAGGAGAAAATGCATTACCTCACTGGGAATTAGCGAAGAAATATGATATTATCGATTTTGACTTAGGTGCAAAAATTACGGGTGCTGGTTTTCCTGTATATAAAGGAAAAGGAGCTCGTTTACAGCGTGCTTTAATTAACTATTTCTTAGATAAAAATACCGCTGCTGGATATAACGAAGTACAGGTTCCTCATTTAGTAAATGAAGCTTCTGGTTTTGGAACAGGTCAATTACCTGACAAAGAAGGACAAATGTACCTTGTAACTGGTGACGATTTGTACTTAATTCCAACAGCTGAAGTTCCTGTAACTAATATGTTTAGAGGCGATTTAGTTAAAGAAGCTGATTTACCTATTGCAGTTACGGGTTACACTCCTTGTTTCCGTCGTGAAGCTGGTAGTTACGGAGCACACGTTCGTGGACTAAATCGTTTACACCAATTTGATAAAGTTGAAATTGTTCGTGTTGAGCATCCTGATAATTCATACAACGCTTTAAACGGAATGGTAGAACACATTAAAGAAATTTTACGTGAATTAAAATTACCTTATCGTATTTTACGCTTATGTGGTGGAGATACTGGTTTCACCTCTGCCTTAACCTTTGATTTTGAATTGTATTCTACGGCACAAGAACGTTGGTTAGAAATTAGTTCGGCTTCAAATTTTGAAACTTTTCAAGCAAATCGCTTAAAACTACGTTTTAAAAACAAAGAAGGTAAAAGTCAATTGGTACACACTTTAAACGGAAGTTCTTTAGCTCTTCCTCGTGTGTTAGCTGGAATTTTAGAAAACTACCAAACTGAAAACGGAATTAAAATTCCTGAGGTGTTGGTTCCTTACTGTGGTTTTGATATGATTGATTAATCAATCTTTAAATAAAAATGAAAAAATCCCAAGCCTCAATTACGATGCTTGGGATTTTTAATTAATCAATCCCCATTGAAAAAAATATGTTTAGTTGGCAACTACTGCTACCATTAATCTCTTGTATTTATTCATTTCTAACAAAGCTTCAAAATATTGAGGTATTTGACCTTTTCTCATAAACTCATTTGCATTCTGCTTCGCTATTTCATATTGTGTCGTAAAGTTTCTCATAGTTTACATTGTTTAGTTGTTTTACTAATAAAACAAAGTTCGTGCCAAAATGTTACATAGCTTTTCAAAAAAGCCCTCCTTTTAATAGTATTTTAACAATTTTGTTCTGTATTTTTGATAGATGAAATCCTCTTTACTGAATTAGGCTTAAAAGCGCAATGCTCAAAATTTTTCAAAATGAAAAAAATCATCATTCTATTTAATTTATTGATTTTAAGCTTGTTTTGTCACGCACAACAAAACGAGTTTATTATTGCTGAAAATTATTTTAGAAATAATGAATATGAAAAAGCAATTCAGTTGTACAAAAGATTATACGATCAAAGCCCTTATAATACAACCTACTTAAAAAAATTAATTACTTGTTATCAAGAAACAGAACAATTTACAGTTGCTGAAAATTTACTTACACAAAAACTAAAAGAAAAACCTAACTTATCTTATTTATATGTAGTTCTTGGTTATAATTTTGAACGTCAAGAAAAAATTGAGGATGCTAATAAATACTATCAAAAAGCAATAGAGTCCATTAATAAAAAAGCAAACTATGGTTCTTTAATAGCTGGTTTGTTTAAAAATTACAGCAAGTTAGATTTAGCCATTGAAGCATTTAATAAAGTAATGGAAATTAACCCTAAAGCCAATTATGGGTTTCAATTAGCACAAATTTATGGTGAAAAAGGAAACTTTGAACAAATGTTTAAATCCTATGTTGATTTGGTTGATAAAAATGAAGGTTACCTTAACAACGTTAAACGCTACGCTGGTAAATATTTAACTGATGATAGCGAAGATGAAAATAACATTTTGTTTAAAAAAGCACTATTGCGAAAGTCAATAAGTAATCCTAAAGATATTTGGAACGATCTACTTTCTTGGTTATTTATTAGACAAAAACAGTATAACAAAGCTCTTATCCAAAACAAAGCATTACTTGCAAGAAATCCTGATAATTTGGGTAAAATTAATGATTTAGGTAAAATAGCTCTAGAGAATAAAGACTATGAGACTGCAAAAGAATGTTTTAATCTTATTATTGAGAAAACGAATTACCCAAGAGATAAGTTCAATGCCATAAACAACAACCTAAAAATAGCAATTGAGACAAAACAACCTGATGTAGAAGAACGTTTTAATTCCATCTTCAAAGAATATGGAATTAACTCAAAAACACTTTTCACACAGGTAGAATATGCTAATTATCTAACTTTTACAAAGAACACCCCAGAAGAAGCAGCTACTGTTTTAAAAAACGCTTTAAACTTTACCAATTCAAAATTTATAAAAGCTTCCATAAAACTTAAACTTGGTGATGTTTTTGTTTACATGGGAAAGTTTAACAAAGGACTAATTTATTTTTCGCAAGTTCAAACACTGTTCAAAAATAATTACATAGGTCAAGAAGCTCGCTTTAAAGTAGCGCAAGCCTCCTACTTTAAAAATGATTTTACTTGGGCAAAAGCTCAACTAAAAATTCTAAAAGGATCTGCTACACAACTTATTGCCAATGATGCTGCAGATTTGTTCTTAACAATTTCCGATAACGAGCCAAAAGACAGCATTGATACAGGTTTAAAAGAATATGCGAAAGCTGATTTATTAGCTTATCAAAATAAAAATGACGAAGCAATTGCTATTTTAAACGATATAATTACTAATTATAGAGGGCAATCTATTGAAGATGAAGCCTTATTTAAACAAGCCCAGTTATTCGTTAAAAAGAAACAATATGATGAGGCTATTTTAAATTATGCTAAGATAATTGCCTTGGATAAAGAAGGAATTTATATTGACGATGTATATTATCACATGGCTGAATTATACAACAACGAATTAAATAACCCAGAAAAGGCTAAAGAATACTATCAAAAGATTATTTTTGACCTCCCATCGAGTATATATCTAGTAGAAGCTCGAAAAAAGTTTAGAAAATTAAGAGGAGACGATATTTAATAAATCAATTTTGAAAGTTTGAAAATAAAGTAATTGATATATTTTCAAACTTTCAAACTTCCAAATTAGAAGAAATGTACATATACAACGTAACAATAAATATAGACGAAAGTATACACTCTGAATGGTTAACATGGATTGAAAGCCATATACCAGAAGTATTAGCTACAGGACACTTTTTAAGTGCTAAAATGACACAAGTGTTGGTTGAGGAAGAAATGGGAGGTATTACCTACTCTATTCAATATACCGCGAAAACACGTGAAGATTTAGATAACTATTATAAACATAGCGCAGACAAACTACGTAACGACGGACTAAAAAAGTTTGCTGATAAAATGCTTGCTTTCCGTACCGAATTAAAAGTAGTAAATGAGTTTTTTCCAGCAGTAAATAGTAATTAGTTAATATCAAGAAACAAGATTATAGGCGTATAACGTCTAAAGTCTATCAATCTAAATCCATGACTGTAAAAGCAAAAAAACATTTAGGACAACATTTTTTAAACGATGAAAACATCGCTAAAAAAATAGCTGATACACTAACCGAAAAAGGATATGATAATGTATTGGAAATTGGTCCTGGAATGGGCGTTTTAACCAAGTACTTATTGGAAAAAAATCCAAAAGTAACAGTAATGGAGCTAGATTCAGAATCGGTAACCTATTTACAAGAAACATTTCCTGTTGAACATATCAAACTAAACACTTCAAAAGAGAAGTTTACCATTATTGAAGGAGATTTTTTAAAAAAAGACTTTACCGAAATATTTGATAAGCAACAAGTAGCCATAATTGGTAACTTTCCTTATAACATTTCTTCTCAAATCGTTTTTAAAGCTATTGAAAACCGTGAATTTGTTCCTGAGTTTTCAGGAATGTTTCAAAAGGAAGTTGCTCAACGAATTGCAGAAAAAGAAGGAAGCAAAACCTACGGAATACTCTCAGTATTAACACAAGCTTTTTACGATGCCGAATACTTATTTACAGTACCTCCTTCTGTATTCAATCCACCACCAAAAGTAGATTCTGGAGTTATTAGACTTATCAGAAAAGAGAACTACACACTTCCTGTTGATGAAAAATTATTTTTTAGAGTTGTAAAAACAGCTTTCAATCAACGAAGAAAAATGTTACGTTCGAGTTTAAAATCTTTTAATCTTTCGGATACCTTAAAAGAAGACCCTATATTTGCGATGCGTCCCGAACAATTATCGGTGCAAAAATTCATTGAGTTGACACATAAAATAGCTCAAAACAATAGTTAAAAGCTTATTTTTAATAAAACAAGTCTTCTTTTTGAATTAGATTTCAACATATTCAAAACCTCGATAATCAAGCAAAATCGCAAGCGATGGCATTAGAAATCACAAAAGACTTATTAGAAAACGTAAAAGAACTGATTCAACATCAAAAAGACACGGCTCTTTCTGAGGTTTTTTCTGACATTCACTATGCTGATATTGCAGAAGTTTTAGATGAACTGTCTTTTGAAGACGCTGTTTACATCATACGTTTATTAGATAGTGAAACAACTTCTGATGTGTTAATGGAAGTTGATGAAGAGGTTCGTGAAAAAGTTTTTGAACAACTTTCTGCCAAAGAAATTGCCGAAGAGGTTAATGAACTTGATACTGATGACGCTGCCGATGTTATTGCTGAACTTCCTGAAGAACGAAAGCAAGACGTTATTCAGAAAATCGAAGACCGAGAACATGCCAAAGAAATTGTAGAGTTACTTCGTTATGACGAAGATTCTGCAGGTGGATTAATGGCAAAAGAGCTTGTAAAAGTAAATGAAAACTGGAATGTACTTACTTGTGTAAAAAAAATGCGTCAGCAAGCTGAAGAGGTTACCCGTGTTCATTCTATTTATGTTGTTGATGATGAAGGTAAGCTAAAAGGACGTTTGTCTTTGAAAGACTTGTTAATGGCATCTACTCGTGCTAAAATTTCAGATGTTTACATTCCAAAAGTAGATTTTGTTCATGTACACGATGATGCTGAGGATGTAGCTAACATTATGCGTAAGTATGACTTAGAAGCTATTCCTGTTGTAGATGAATTAGGCGTTTTGGTAGGTAGAATTACCATTGATGATATTGTTGATGTAATTAAAGAAGAAGCTGAAAAAGATTATCAATTAGCAGCAGGTATTACACAAGATGTTGATTCTGAAGATAGTATTTTACAATTAACCAAAGCTCGATTACCGTGGTTATTCTTAGGTTTAATTGGGGGTATAGGAGCCGCAAGAATTATGGGCTTTTTCGAAGGTGCCTTAGAAGAAAATGCTATTCTTTTTATGTTTACTCCTCTTATTGCCGCTATGGCTGGTAATGTTGGTGTACAGTCATCAGCAATTATTGTTCAAGGATTGGCTAACGACGATGTAAAAGGAAGTGTTACTAATAGGTTATTAAAAGAAATGTCTTTAGCTGCTGTAAACGGACTTGTTTTAGCTATTATTTTATTTTTCTTTATCTGGGTTTGGAAAGGAGATATAACAATTGCCTCTGCCATTTCATCTTCATTATTTGCAGTAATTATTGTAGCCGGTTTAGTAGGTACTTTTATTCCTTTATTTTTAGATAAAAAAGGAGTTGATCCTGCCATTGCTACCGGACCTTTTATTACAACAAGTAAT
Source organism: Tenacibaculum singaporense (assembly GCF_003867015.1). NCBI lineage: Bacteria > Pseudomonadati > Bacteroidota > Flavobacteriia > Flavobacteriales > Flavobacteriaceae > Tenacibaculum > Tenacibaculum singaporense. Next base: position 727,052 of record NZ_CP032548.1, on the reverse strand, counting down.
GATATTTTTGGGATTTTAATCTATTTCTGGATAGCAAAAATGATTATTGGATTTTAATCAATTGATTCTACTTTCTCTATCAGATTATCAATCTTGCTTTCAGGAATAAATCCTTTTAGCATTAATACAGCACCGAAAACAATTAACAATACTCCCATTCCTCGTTTTATTCTATAAATCACTAATGGAGTTAGTCTACTTTTTAATTGTTTAGCAAGTAATATTTTTCCTAAATCTGTAATTGCATAGCCTGCTATTACAGTACCAAAATACCAAACTAAATACTTCGGATTCATATCGTACGTAGGGCCTATAACCACGATTAAACCTAACCAAAAAGCCAACACCCCTATATTTATAAAGTTTAAGAAAAAACCTTTAAGAAGGAGTTTTAGGTAATTATTACTCTCTGGCAAAACAACATCAGGAGCTTTAGCTTCTTTCCTATTATTTTTATCTAAATAAGTAATTAACCCATAAATAATAAGTACCAACCCTCCAATAAGAAACAAGCGCGGATCATCTTTTATTTTTTCCAACAGACTTCTACTTCCAAAATAGGCTATTAACATAAATGAAATATCACCTAAAATCACACCTATATCAAAGGCAATAGCTGCACGAGCGCCTTTTAAAATACTTGTTTTAATTAGCATAAAAAAAACCGGCCCTATCATAAAAGCCATGAAAACACCTACGAAAAAAGCGTTTTTAAAGTCGTAAAAATCCATTCTATAAAGTTACGCTTTTACCTATACATCATCAAAATCTACTACTATTTTCTGTGTTGTTGGATGCGCTTGACATGTAAGTATTAACCCTTCTTCTAATTCATCATCGGTTAAAATAGAGTTTTTTGCCATTACAGCCTTCCCTTCCGTAACTTTTGCAATACAACTACTACAAACCCCTCCTTGACAAGAATATGGAGCGTCTAACTTATTACGTAAAGAAGCTGCTAAAACCGTATCGGTTTTTTCCATCATAAAAGCATGTTCTTCATCATCTAACACTACTTTAATTTCCGATTTCCCATCAGGAATATGTAGTGCTGCTTCTTCATCTGAAATGGTAGCAGTAAATAATTCAAAGTAAATATCTCTTTCATCAAACCCATTTTCCTGAAGTGTTTCAGAAACTGTTTGAATCATTTCTTCTGGTCCACATAAATATGCTGAATCGAAAGAAATATCTTTATGTATATTTTTTACGAAATAGTTTACATGCCCTTTATCAATTCTACCAAACTTAGTATTGGTTCTCACCTCTTGACTAAACACATAATGTAAGTTTAATTGAGAAGGGTGCTTTTCTGCTAACTCATTTAATTCAGCATAAAAAATAGTACTTTCAGCTCTTTTATTTCCAAAAACAAGTGTAATTGTTGAAGTTGATTCATTTTCTAACACCGTTTTTACCATTGATAAAACTGGGGTAATTCCACTTCCTGCAGCAAATGCTAGATAGTTTTTTTGCGCTTGAGGCTCTAAAATAAACTTCCCTTCTGGTTCAGAAACCTCTAAAAAAGTACCTTCTTTTAACTTGGTAGTTGCATAGGTTGAAAATTTTCCATGATCAACTGCTTTTACAGCTACTTTTATTTGTTTGCTATTAGGCGAAGCACAAATAGAATAGGCTCTTCTTATTTCCTTATCGTCTAAAGTAGCTTTTATGGTAATATATTGCCCTGCAATAAAAGTATAATTATCTTTTAATTCTGCTGGAATATCAAATAAAATAGACACAGCATCCGCTGTTTCCTTTATTATTTTTTCAATACGTAATTTATGAAATGTAGACATGTGATCTTTTTAAAGAACTACAAAAATAAGAAACTCAAAAAGAACAAAAGTTAGGGTTTTTATAAAATATATACCTAAGAATTTTATACATAAGAAAATTATGTATATTTGTTGCGAGTCGCAAAAATAAAACGCGTCTAAAAAATAAACCATTTAACAGATACAAAATGGGAAATCAGAAATTATATAAAGGTTCTTTACAAACAATTATTTTGAAGTTATTAGCTCAAAATGACAAAATGTACGGGTATGAAATCACACAAAAAGTAAAAGAACTTACCAAGGGTGAATTAAAAATTACCGAAGGTGCTTTGTACCCTGCCCTACATAAATTAGAAGCTGAGGGCTTATTAGATGTTGAAGTTACTAAGGTTGGCAATCGCTTACGTAAATATTATAAACTCACCGAAATCGGCACGAAAGAAACAGCTCATCGTCTTTCTGAAATGCAAGAGTTTTTAAGTACTATGCAGCAACTAGTAAATCCAAAATTTAGTTTAGAATAAAATTTCTCGCTATGGAATTAACAAAAGAACAAATTAAAAGAATAGATCTCTTCTTAGAAGGAATAGGAATTGAATATATAGACATCCGTTTTGAAATGGTAGATCATATTGCTACTGAAATTAAAAATAACATCGACGATACTACTACTTTTTTTGAAGGCAAAGGTTTTCAAGTACCTTTTATAAAGTATATGTTGAGCAGAAAAAAGGCTCTTAAAAGCCGATATGAAAAGCAGACCAAAAAATTACATTGGCACTATACAAAAGTTATCTTAAAAGACACCCTAAAAAAAGCTATACACCCTAAAAATTTACTCGTTATAATTTTACCTTCTTTTATCAGCTTATTTTTGGGCTCTAAATATATTAAAGAAACTTCCATTTTTATTTTTAGCTTATTAATGCTAAATCTTGTATACACTTCATATCTTTCTTATAAATTCACAAAAAAGCATAAGCTTATTAAAATTGTAAAAACTTATTCTTTTGTAAGCTCACTTTTTGTTATTATCGCTTTAAACTTTCCTAATTTTTTAGATGTTTTTTACAATGGTAATTATCAAGAAAGCACTATTTATATTCATTTATTAGCTTTTGTTTTTAATTACTTACTTACTCAAAGCTTTCTGGAAAAAAGAGATTTTATTGAAAAAAATATCAGTATTTAATTCAATAACTATGAAATTAACTGACCAACATATAGAACAACTATACAAATTTACACGTCAACATTTTGTTGAGCATTATGATGTACAAACTGAGTTAGTAGATCACCTTGCAAACGATATAGAACAAATTTGGATGGAAAACCCAACACTTACTTTTGAGCAAGCACGTGATAAATCGTTTAAAAAATTTGGAATCTTTGGGTTTATGGATGTAGTAGAGGAAAAACAAAAACAACTTGGCAAAAAATACCGTACGATTTTATGGAAGCATACAAAAGAGTGGTTTAGACTTCCTAAAATAATCCTTACTGCAAGTGTCTTTCTTTTTTTCTATTATTTTATACAAATTCCTATCGGCACATATGTTATAGGAGCTTCACTTTTTTTATTTGCTATACTTGATATATACTTAGTAACCAAATTGAAAAAAGATTTTAATACAAGAGCCAAAGAAAATAATAAAAAATGGATGCTTGAAGAAATGATTTTTAATGTAGCTTCTTTTGGAGGTGTAATGGTAGCTTCTAACCTTCCTCAATTATTTAATTACGCCAAAAATATTCCTTCTAATTTAGGGGCTTTGTTAATTTCATTTTTATTAACTATAGCTATTATTTACTCATATGTTACTCTTTTTGTTATTCCTAAAAAAGCTGAAAAGCTACTCGAAGAACATTACCCTGAATATAAATTAGCTAATAATTAATATAATCTACCTTTTCCCTTCAACCACAATCACTATTTCGCCTTTGGCAGGTTTTTCAGTATAATATGCTAGCACTTCTTTTGCACTTCCTCGTTTGGTTTCTTCAAATAATTTTGTCAATTCTCTAGAAACGGATATTTGTCTACCCTCTCCAAAATACTCTGCAAAGTTTGCTAAGGTTTTTAATAGTTTATGCGGACTCTCATAAAAAATCATGGTGCGAGTTTCCTCTGCCAAGAACTTTAATCGTGTTTGACGTCCCTTTTTTACAGGTAAAAAGCCTTCAAAAACAAATTTATCATTCGGTAAACCTGAGTTTACCAATGCAGGTATAAAAGCGGTAGCTCCTGGTAAACACTCCACCTCAATATTGTTTTGTACACAAGCTCTGGTAAGTAAAAAACCAGGATCTGAAATTGCAGGAGTTCCTGCATCCGAAATTAACGCAAACGTTTCTCCACTTTGCAAACGTTTTACAATCGTTTCAACCGTTTTATGCTCATTATGCATATGATGAGATTGCATAGGTGTAGCAATATCATAGTGCTTTAACAACTTCCCACTTGTACGTGTATCTTCCGCCAAAATATAATCTACTTCTTTTAAAATATTCAGTGCTCTTAGCGTAATATCTTCTAAATTTCCAATCGGTGTAGGTACCAAATACAATTTACTCATACAACAAAGCTACAACAAAGTTTTCTTACATTTGTCCTATGCCAAAAAAGCTGTTAAAAAATATTGATTTTCCTTCGGATGTAAAGAAATTAACACCTGAAAACCTACCACAACTAGCAAAGGAATTGCGTGAGTTTATTATTGATGTAGTTTCAACAAAAGAAGGACATTTAGGTGCAAGTTTAGGAGTCGTTGAACTTACCATTGCTCTTCATTATTTATTTGATACTCCTAACGATTTGCTAGTTTGGGATGTGGGACATCAAGCGTATGGACATAAAATTTTAACAGGAAGGAAAGATGTTTTTCACACCAATCGTCAGTTTGATGGAATTTCAGGTTTTCCTAAACGTTCAGAAACTGAATACGATACCTTTGGTGTTGGGCATTCCTCTACCGCTATTTCTGCAGCTTTAGGAATGGCAATTGCTTCAAAATTACAAGGTTTTGAAAAACATCACATTGCGGTGATTGGAGATGCCTCTATCGCAAGTGGAATGGCTTTTGAAGCGTTAAACCATGCGGGAGACACTAATGCTAATTTGTTGGTTATTCTCAATGATAATGCGATTGGAATTGATCCATCGGTAGGTGCGTTAAAAGATTATTTAACAAAAATCAAAGCTCCTCGATTAGAGATTGAACAGCATAATATTTTTGAAGCATTAAACTTCGATTATTCAGGACCTATAGACGGACATAATTTTGAAGAGTTACTACGTGAACTAGATCGATTAAAAAAGATTCAAGGTCCGAAATTTCTACATGTAATCACTACCAAAGGAAAAGGGTTACGACAAGCAGAACAAGATCAAGTAAAATACCATGCTCCTGGAAAATTTGATAAAGTTTCTGGGGATGTATTACCTAAAGAAGAAAGTAAATACACCAAATTTCAAGATGTTTTTGGAAAAACCATTGTTGAACTAGCACAACAAAACGAAAAAATCGTAGGAATTACGCCTGCTATGTTAACTGGAAGTTCGTTAAAATTTATGATGCAAGAGTTTCCTGATAGAACATTTGATGTAGGTATTGCTGAACAACATGCTGTAACCTTAGCTGCTGGTATGGCAACTCAAGGACTAATTCCTTTTTGTAACATTTATTCTACCTTTTTACAACGTGCTTATGACCAAGTAATTCACGATGTAGCTTTGCAAAACTTACCTGTAATTTTCTGCTTAGACAGGGCTGGATTAGTAGGTGAAGACGGAGCAACACATCACGGTGTTTTTGATTTAGCCTACTTACGTTCTATTCCGAATTTAATTGTTTTTGCTCCTCGTAACGAAAGTGAGTTACGTAACATAATGTTTACCGCTCAACAAGGGTTAGAGCATCCAATTGCAATTCGTTACCCAAGAGGGAAAGGCAAAGTAGAGCACTGGCAACTCCCATTCGAAACCATAGAAGTTGGAAAAGGAGCTTGTTTAAAAGAAGGAGCACAATTAGCAGTATTATCTATCGGAACCATTGCCGACAATGTTTCAGAAGCAATCAATCAACTTGAAAACAAAGAATTGGTTGCACATTACGATTTACGCTTTGTAAAACCTTTAGACACCCAACTTTTAGATACTATTTTCGACAAATTTGATACCATTATCACTGTTGAGGATGGCACTATCAAAGGTGGATTTGGAAGTGAAGTATTAGAATATGCTTCCGAAGTAAACTACCAAGGAAATATTAAACTATTAGGAATTCCTGATGAATTTATCCATCATGGAACCATTCAACAACTACAAGAAGTTTGTGGAATAGATGTTAATTCAATTAAAAAAATAATTCAAGACTTATTATAAAAAAAGCGAACCAAATTGGTTCGCTTTTTAACTCTTTATTTCAAAATTTATTTCTTCATTATCTTTTCAGAAAGTTTCTTTTGTCCTAATTCATCATATATTTCAACAATGTAAATTAAGTTACTTGAAACTGTAGAAACATCTATTGAGTTATTAATTACAGGTACTTCTATTACTTTTCTTCCTGATACATCTACTATTTTTGCGATCCATAAAATTGTATTCTTCCCTCCTTTAATATAAATCCTATCAACAGCTGGGTTTGGATAAATACTCATTTCCGAATTGTTTGTTTCTTCTATTTTTTTACTTCTTAGTTGCTCCTTTGCAGCAGTAGAAGTATTCAAACAAATTTGTTTGGTTTCAGAAGAGCCAAAACTTCCTCCTGAAGCTAATATGTCACTTTTGCTATTTGTTATTTCATATGAACCACTTCCATAACTGCAACATATACCATCACCATATTCGTCATTAATTGTAAAATCATAACACCCAACAGGTACACATTTTGACACAGTAATAGACTCTCCATTTCCTTGGGTATAATCACCTCCACTCATCACCGTTTGTCCATTGCTATCCTTCAAAGTCCAAGAAGTTTCATAAGAATATTTATCAAAAGTAATTGTTACGTTTATATCCTCACATTCTGGAGTCTCTCCTCCTCCATTATCAGGAGATCCTGTACTATAAGTAACCATCAATTTTGGAGCACTAGCACTACTTCCATCATATGATTCTGCTGTACGTTCTCCTGTTCCAGAAATATAAAACATCATAGAGTTACCAGAACTCCAATTGGACTTGTTCACAACGTATTGTACCAGTGATTTTAAATCAGGCGTTCTTTGTGCTGTTCCAGATGCTCCAACAGAACTCCAAGAACTAGGGTTCCAAGCAACCGATTGACTATAATAACTTCTTGAAGTTATATTATAGCTCTGAGAAGTAATGTCTGGTGCATTTGACGAATCTTGAACTTTGATTGCTAATGATGTACTTCCTGAATTTGTTTCATCTGTGGTAAATTGTATATATGCATTCGTTACTGTAGCATTTGCCGGTATATTTAAGTTTCTAAATAGCATTCCTACATGCTGGTTTCCTTTTGAGCTTCCATCATAAACCAATTCTAAATCAGAACTGTTCATATACATTTGCCCTGACGACTCGTATTGCTCAGCATCATCATTGGTACTATTGATTGTTGAAGTGACTGTTTTAGAAACGTTTCCTACAAAAACTGAAACTTCTTCAGAAGTAGTTTCATATCCATCATTATCTGTTGCTATTGCTTTCAGAATGTATGATTGGTTATCATTTGTTGGTGTCCAGTTATAAGAATAAGGAGCACTCATATCAGTTTCTACTAAAGTATTATTTACGTAAAACTTAACACTTGAAATAGTTCCATCACTATCGGTTGCAGTAGCAGAAATTGTTACTGGAGTGTTTACGGTATGTGATGAGCCTGATGATGGACTTGTAATTGCAACTTCTGGATAGCTAACGTTACTACTTATAATTGTTACCACACTACCATTAGATGGGCTCCATATATCTAAATTAGAAGGTATTGTGAATGGGTTTTGATTTGAAACTGAACCTACACTACTCGCATTATCTACCTTAATCGTTCTAACCTCTATTTTAGATTCTTCAACAAAAATCCATTTAAATTGATTAAAGGTACTCGCATCTCTCGTCCAGTTTTTTGAATCATTGGATGAACGTAAAGGAGCACCCCAGCAACCTTCTCCTACATAAACGGTTCCGTTTACATCATCTCTAACAAAACCTTCATCGCAATTACTTCCGCTGGAACAAGGTTTTACTGGCCATGTAGTTTTTACTGTGTGAGAATCCGATTCAAATACTAAATTCACTCCTTTGTCATAAAATAATTGAGCCCAACTTGAATACTCATCATTACCTTCTGATTTTGATGATACGTGTGGGCGCATCGGTTTATGGTATTGAGCAGATTTCCAAATAGAGTTATTAGCATTCAACTTTTGACTTAACCATGAATACTGACTCCCTCCTGCAGAAATCTCAGAGTTCAATGTATAAATTGTATATAAGTTGTTTCCAAATGTGATATCGTAATAAACACTCGTTGAAGGAACATTAAATAAATTATAAATACTATTATTTGAACCTTCGTGGTTTCCTCTCGTTGGTACAATAGGAAACATTCTTCCGTCACTTGCAGTTGTATATTGCCAATCGTTAAACCAACCTTGCCATTCAGAGCTTGAGTCTCCGTTAGTCATATCTCCTCCAAAAAACACAGCAGTTGGTTTTAATTTAGAAACTAATAAGTTAGCATCTCTTCTCGGTGTTCTATTGTTTCTTGAATCTCCTCCTGCAATAAACGACATTTTATCATTGGTGCTTGGAGCTGTTTTAAACCAAAAACGACTACTTACTCCTTGGCTGTCTTTAATTACAAAATAATAGTTAGTATTAGGACTTAAACCTGTTAGTTTAGCAAAAGTGTTACTCATTCCTTTGTAAGAAACTGAACGGTCTACAGATTTAGAGTTTGGATAATTTGACCAGTTGGTTCCATTATCTGTCGTTCCATAATACACAACTGGGTTAGATCCTGAAATTTGGTTCCAACCAATCATTATAGTGGTTGCTGGATTGTCTGTGATGATTAATCGATACTTATCATTAGAGGCATAAGTACTAAGAACTGCTAAGAATAACAGTGTTAAAATAATTTTTTTCATGGTGAGGGACTTTAAAGTTTACTAGTTAGTTACCACAAATATATTTTTTCCCTTTCAAATTAATAGATTATTTTTATTAAAATTAATCATATAATAACCTGACTAACATTAACCTAACTATTGTTTTATGGTTTACTAATCTTAGTTTAACAAACTACATACCCCCTATTTTTACTTTTGTTTAAACCTTACTTTATGAATACTAGAACCCTTCTTACTTTTTTAAAAATTTCTTCTTTTTTTATTTTTTCCGGCAGAGCTTACCAACATTTATTTTGGGATGCTCCATACAGAAGTTTCTTTTGGGACCAACACTTATTAGAACCCATAATTAATTTTGTTTTTGACATTAGTTGGCAGTCGTATGTTACTAACCTAAATACAGATTTTGCTATCCAAGTTTTAACTAGAAGTATTGGTGTTTTATACTTAGCATGTGCAATCATTTCAATAATAATAAATGAAGATTCAAAAAAATGGATGCGTAGTATCTTAAAACTAGGTGCAGTAAGTTTAGTTTTTTTAGCTTTAATGATTACTAAAAATAAGTTTTATCACCTTATAATGTTTTTTGAGCACACTATTCAGTTTGGAGTTCCTATTGCTTTATTATATTTCTTAAAACACAAAAACGCATCTCTTTTACTTTTTTATCTTAAGGTTTTTATCGCCTTAGCTTTTATATGTCATGGAATGTACGCTATTGGTATTTTTTATCCGTTACCAGGTAATTTTGTTACCATGACCTTAAACATCTTACCTGTACAAGAAGAAATGGCTAAAAACCTATTATTTGTAGCTGGTGTTTTAGATTTCATTATTGCTATTGCTATATTCATTCCTAAACTTTCAAAACCAGCCTTGTTATATGCTTGTTTTTGGGGCCTTGTAACTGCTTTGACTAGAATTTTTAGCGCTTTTCACTATGATTTTTCTTTGAGTATTATACACCAATACTTGTACTTAACAATATATAGGCTTCCTCATGGGTTAATTCCTTTATTAGTATACTTATACCTAAATAAAAATAGTTTGGAAAAAAGTAAGACTGTTAACAACTTAGTTTCATCTTAAATATATAGTACCATACTTAATAACAAATCTCAAGTTGTTTTATTCAACTTTCAGGAACTAATGGTTTGTAAGTTTTATATTCGCGAAAAATAACCCCCAAAATTTCAAAAATGAAACTATTATTTAAAACGTTAGTTTGTTCTTCTTTTTTATTCCTTTCATGTAGCGACAAGGAAAATATTCCTAACATTGAGCTTAAAACTTATTCATTTGATTCTGAAACCAATTCTACCTTAATGTTTCAAGATGAAGAACCTCAAGAAGTAATGACTTCTGAATCTCGTATGTACGAAATAAGCAAGGTAATAAGAGTTAAGCCTATTGATAATAAAACTATTGAAGTTGCTAATTTTGCTCCTATAGATATAGAAGATATAACTATTACAGCCACGATTGAAGCTGAAGGTTTCCTTAAACCGATTAAATTATTTAAGATTGATAAAATAAGAGCTCATGGAAAGCAAGAGATTAGCTATCCTTTTATAGATAACTCTTCAGTATTTTTAAACACAAGCAACCAAGAAGTTGATCTTTCTATTTTTAAGGATACAGGTATAGATCCTAATAATATTGTATTTGATTTTACTGGTGACAATGAAATTATCCAAAAGCTTAAAGGTTTACGTAAGCTAAATTGGGTGATAAAATACCACGACTTCGATGCTGAAAATAATCCTGATAATAATTGGGCTGAAGATATTACTGCAAAAGACATCCGCCGATTTACCGGATTAATGATTAATCTAGGATTAGTGTTTGCTTCTGATGATTTTAAAAATGAATTTATTAATGAAAATATTATTGGAAATGATGGTACAACTCCTTTAACAGAAAGCGAAAAGAAAGAAGCTTATAATATTATTTTAAACAAGCCACGCTATAATTGTGGTAAAGTTGTTAATGTTTCTGGTTTAGGGGGAGGTTCTACCTTTGGTTTAGCTGAACATGTACTTAGAGATTATATTCGTAAAGAAACTGGTTTTATAACTGCGCATGAAATAGGACATACTATTGGTTATAACCATTCTTCAAATATGACGTACCCTCATGAAGTAGATGGTGTAAGTACTGGAATTAGCCCTGTTACTACACGAATTATGAATCAGTTTTTTGAAAATAATTTATATCCAGTAACCTTAGAAAACTATTATATGTCATCTGATTTTGAATAAAAAAATAGCATAAAAAGAAAAGCGAACCAAATTGGTTCGCTTTTTTTATGATAATTCTCAAAATGTTTTGAGAAATTCTCTTTTCTTAGTTATTTAAAGCTTCTGCTCCACCAACGATTTCTAAAATTTCATTTGTAATAGCAGCTTGACGTGCTTTGTTGTATGTTAATAATAACTCATCACGTAATTCCGTAGCATTATCAGTTGCTTTGTGCATTGCAGTCATACGAGCACCGTGTTCGGCAGCAAATGAATCACGAATTGCTTTGTATAATTGCGTTTTTAATGACTTAGGAATTAACTCTAAAATAATTTCTTCTTTAGAAGGTTCAAAAATGTAATCTGAATTAGCATTTGATTCTCCTTCTACAGGTTGAATTGGTAAGAATTGCTCTACTTGTGGAATTTGAGTAGCTGCGTTTTTAAATCTGTTATAAATGATTTCAATTTTATCATAAGAACCATCTACAAATAAATTCATTAACTGCTCTGCAATTACAGCAACATTATCAAAAGTTAAGTCGTCAAAAACATCATTTCTGTTTTCAATTACTGTGTACTCTTTTGATAAAATATCGTCTCCTTTTTTACCAATTGTTAATAATTCAACAGCTGCATTGTTATATTTTTCGTTGATTGTTTTAACTGTTTCTTTGATTATAGATGAGTTAAAACCTCCACATAAACCTCTGTTTGAAGTTATAGTAACTAACAATACTTTATTTACCTCTCTTTCTGTTGAATATACTCCACCTGCATCGCTATCTAATGTAGCACTTAAGCTTTGTAATAATTCGGTAAGCTTAGATGAATACGGACGCATTGCTGTAATTGCATCTTGAGCTTTTTTCAACTTTGCAGCCGATACCATTTTCATGGCAGAAGTAATCTGCATTGTTGATTTAATCGAAGTAATTCTATTACGTATTTCTTTTAAGTTTGCCATTTAATTGAACTTAAAATTTATAAAACCCCCGTTGTTACACGGGGATGCCTTTTTTGTTTTTATTAAGCTGAAAATTTAGCTGAAATTTCTTTAGCAGCGTCTCTTAAAGTATCAATTACTTCATCAGTTAATTTTCCTGCTTTTAAAGTATCTAAAGTATCTCTATGCTTCGCGTTTAAGTACTCTAAATAATCTTTTTCAAATTCTTTTACCTTGTTTACAGGCACATCTTTTAACAAGTTCTTAGAACCTGCATAAATAATAGCTACCTGATCTTCTACAGTATAAGGATCGTTTTGCGCTTGCTTTAAGATCTCTACGTTACGCTTACCCTTTTCAATTACATTTAAAGTTGCAGCATCTAAATCAGAACCAAACTTAGCGAATGCTTCTAATTCACGGTACTGAGCTTGATCTAACTTTAATGTACCAGATACTTTCTTCATTGATTTAATCTGAGCCGAACCTCCTACACGTGATACAGAGATACCTACGTTAATCGCTGGACGAACCCCTGAGTTGAATAAATCAGACTCTAAGAAAATCTGACCATCAGTAATCGAAATTACGTTTGTTGGAATATATGCTGAAACGTCTCCTGCTTGAGTTTCAATAATTGGTAATGCAGTTAAAGATCCTCCTCCTTTTACTTTAGATTTTAATGATTCTGGTAAATCATTCATATCTTTTGCAATAGAATCATCAGCAATTACCTTAGCAGCACGTTCTAATAATCTTGAGTGTAAGTAGAATACATCCCCTGGGTAAGCCTCACGTCCTGGTGGTCTTCTTAATAATAAAGACACCTCACGGTAAGCTACTGCTTGCTTAGATAAATCATCATAAACAATTAAAGCTGGTCTACCAGTATCACGGAAATATTCTCCAATTGCAGCTCCTGCAAATGGTGCATATACCTGCATAGGTGCAGGATCAGATGCATTTGCAGCAACAATAGTTGTATATGCTAACGCACCTTTTTCTTCTAACATGTTAGCAATAGCTGCTACTGTTGAAGCTTTTTGACCGATAGCTACGTAGATACAGTAAACTGGTTGTCCTGCATCATAAAATTCTTTTTGATTTAAGATCGTATCAATAGCAACAGTTGATTTACCTGTTTGACGGTCTCCAATGATTAACTCACGTTGACCACGTCCTACTGGAATCATTGCATCGATAGATTTGATACCTGTTTGCATTGGCTCAGTTACAGGCTCACGGAAGATAACTCCTGGTGCTTTACGCTCTAAAGGCATTTCAAAAGTTTCACCTTCGATTGGTCCTTTACCATCGATTGGTTGCCCTAAAGTGTTAACAACACGTCCTACAATTCCTTCTCCAGCTTTTAAAGAAGCAATTCTTTCTGTACGTTTTACAGTAGATCCTTCTCTTACTGAAGTAGAAGCTCCTAATAATACAACACCTGCATTATCCTCTTCTAAGTTTAATACGATACCTTCTAATCCGTTATCGAATTCTACTAATTCTCCGTATTGTACGTTAGATAATCCATAAACACGTGCAATACCATCACCTACTTGTAATACTGTCCCTACTTCATTTAATGAAGCCTTAGACTCAAAATTTGTTAATTGTTCCTTTAAAATTGCTGATACTTCAGCTGGTTTAATTGCTGCCATCTTATTTCTTTTGATGTATAATTAAATTTTTGGAATGTAATGACCGTTGTCAAACTCTCTCCTTAACTCATTAAATTGGCTAGAGATGCTTGCATCGTACTGCACATCTCCAACTCGTAAGATAAATCCTCCTAAAATATCAGGATTTACTATATTCTCAATACTTGCATTGTTTCCTGTAAGGGCTACAATTTTAGCTTGTATTTTATCTTCTAACTCTTTTGTTAAAGCTACTGCTGTAGTAACTCTAGCAACTTTCATGTTCTTGTGGTAATCGTATATAACAGCATATTGCTTAGCAATAGGCTCTAACATTACCATACGCTTATTTTCCTCTAATAAGTTAAACAACCCTTTTACGATGTTATCTAGTTTATCACCAAAAAGTGCATTTAAAACTTTACGCTTATCTGCAGCTTTGATTACAGGACTTTTAAGCATAACATCTAAATCAGCGCTTTCAGCAATTGTATCAACGATTAACTTCATGTTATCGTTTACTAAAGTTTCATTTCCTGATTCTTTAGCTAAGTTTAAAATTGCTTTTGCGTAACGTAATGCTGCTCTTGATTCTTTCATCTACTGATTAGTTTAAAGTAACCTCTTCTAACATTCCTTCCACAAGCTTTAATTGATCATCTTGTGAAGCTAATTCTTTTCTTACAACCTTTTGAGCTATTTCAATAGATAAATCTCCTACTTTCTTCTTTAACTCAGCGATTGCTGCTTGTTGCTCTTGCTTAATAGTAGCTTTAGCGTTTTCTACCATAGTAGTAGTTTGCTCTTCAGCTTCTTGCTTTGCATCAGCAATGATTTTATCTTTAATTTCACGAGCTTCTTTCATCATTGCATCTCTCTCAGCTCTTGCTTCTTTTAATAAACGCTCGTTATCAGCTTGTAAATTTTGCATTTCTTTACGAGCATTTTCTGCCTGATCTAATGCATTTTGAATACCTTCTTCACGTTCTGTTAAAGCAGCCATAATTGGTTTCCATGCAAACTTGAACAATAAAACTAGTAAGATTACTAATATTAATGCTTGCATAGCAAATAGCCCTGGAGAAAAATCATTTATTAACTGATCCATTGTATCTGAAATTTAATCTTTTTACTGTTTTGTTTTTTGTTTAATTTGAAAACATTTCCTGTAACCAATCGTTACAGGAAAATGTTTTACTTCTGTTTTGTTTCGGAATTATTTTCCTAAGATTAAAGCACCAAATGCTAATCCTTCTAATAATGCTCCGATAATGATCATCGCTGTTTGGATTTTACCAGCTGCTTCTGGTTGACGTGCGATAGCTTCCATTGCACTACCACCAATTTTACCTAATCCTAATCCTCCTCCGATAACGATTAATCCTGCTCCAATTAAATTGTACATACTAATTGATTTATATATAATTAAACAAATTCTTATTCTAAATTAATGATGTTCGTGTTCTTCAACCGCCATACCAATAAATAATGACGATAACATTGTAAAAATAAATGCTTGTAAGAACGCTACTAAAATTTCGATTACTGTAATAAACAATGCTAACAATAATGAAATACTTGTAGACCCATATACCGTAAAATCTTTCTTAAGAGTAATCATTAATGCTATTAAGCTCATTACCACGAAGTGACCCGCTGTAATGTTGGCAAATAAACGCACTAATAATGAGAAAGGTTTAATTAACAAAAACCCTATTAATTCGATTACTGCTAATATTGGTCTTAAAATTACTGGCACACCTGGCATCCATAATGTATGCGCCCAGAAATCTTTACTACCATTTGTTAAATAAATCACTAACGTAAATACAGCCAAACAAACAGTAACTGCAATTTGTCCTGTAACGTTAAATCCAAATGGTGTCAATCCTAATAAGTTTAATATCCAAATAAAGAAGAATACCGTTAATAAGTAAGGCATAAACTTCATATACTTTTTCTCACCTATATTTGGTCTTGCAATTTCATCTCTTACGTAAAGCACTAAAGGCTCTAACACACGACCAACTCCTGTTGGAATTGCTCCTTTTTTATAACTTTTAGCTAACGAACCAAAACCTAACAACATTAACAAACCAGCGAACAACATACCGAATACACTCTTAGTAATAGAAAAATCTAAAACTTTACTTGCATTAGTAGCGTGGTGAGCTTCATCAAAAGAGACAGCTGTTTCTCCTTCGTTTAACTCGTATATTTTACTGTGAATTTTTACAAGTTTTACACCACCTTTTTCTACAACAACGTGACCGTCGTCGTTATGGTGAAATTCAGAAGACATAAAAGTTTTTAATCCTTGACTCGTCCAAACAATTACTGGCAAAGGAAAACCAACATGCTTACGTTCTCCTGCATCGTTTGTATACGAAAACAATGTAAAATCATGTGAATCTGCTAAGTGATGTTTAATATATCCATCAATTTGCTCTCGTGTATTAATCTGACCTCCGTTTGAAGTATCACCTCCTCCAGCGAATGCTGTAAATGAACTAAATACTATTGCTAGTACCGTTAAAAAATAGATAGGTTTTTTTGCTATCATCATACCTTACTAAATATAGAATTATGGTCTCTAAATTTCCGTGCAAAGGTACACAATAAATTAAAACTACAAACGGTTTTTTTATTTAGTTTTTCTGAGTCCTCCAAAGACATCAAAAAACAGTAAACTATCTATTATTCAATAACTTTGAAACACCAATAGCTTCAACCAATAAAAAAGTAAGAACAGGAAGTAGTATCGAAACTTTTTCAGGTTTAGTTAAACCTGTTTCAGAAAATATAGAATCTTGATATAACAAAATAAACACCCCAAACTTTACCAACATTAAACCAAGATACAAGTACCCTGTTTCGTTAGGTAAATAACTTATAACTATTTCTATAGCAGTGTAAATCACTAACGAGGCTATTAAGTTAAACGCGTACACTGATAGTAAAGAAAAAGATAAACTTACAGCATTATTTTCTATGAAGTAATTATTAATAAAGAATCCTAAAGCAGCTAATACAACTACAACTATAGTAAAAATTATAATACGTTTAATCATCGTTTTTTGTTAGATTGGTTACTTGTATAATTACCGAAAGCATAGCTCCGAAAACTGCCACAAGTGTACAAATTTTTACGTAAAGTTGGTTGTCGTTTGGATATTTTTGGTCTAACCATTCACCTAGTAAACTTCCTAGGTAAATAGTTAGTCCCATTTGAAGTGCGATTCCTGTGAATCGTATGTATTTATTAAGCGGTTTTTTCTTTGAGTCCTTGCTCATTCTTATTTAATTCTTTTACCGCTCCTTTCATGGCACAAGTAGCATTGAATTCAGCTCCTGGCTCTACAGATAGTTTTCCTATAACTACATCTCCTGTGATGTTTGCTGAAGATTTTACTGTTAATGTGTTTGATACAAACAACTCACCTGAAAACTCTCCTTCTACATCAGCATTAGTACACTCTACTTTTCCTTTAATAAGGCCAGTGTTACCAATTATTACTCTTCCATTAGTTTCTATGGTTCCTTCTAAAGTTCCATCGATTCTAAAATCTCCTTCAGAAATAATTTCACCTGTTATTTTAGTATTTTTTCCTATAATGTTTCTCTCTGCAACTTTGTTTTCTCCTGTTTTTTTACTCTCTTTACCAAACATATTCGGGGAATTTAAGGGTATTTATGTTTTATTTAATTGTTCTATGATTTCTTTTGCTTTCTTACCTTCTTCACTAGTTGCATAACTAACCGCAACAAACTCTAATGCTTTTTTATAAGTATCTTTATCTTGATATTTACCTATAGCCAAGGCTTTTAGGAGCGCAAATTTAGGGATTAAATTTGAATTTTTTAGTGTTGCTGAAAAATTATCTACCTCATTAACAACCTCTTCAAACTTGTTTTCTTTATATAAATAGTATATCTCTTTGTATTTATTTAAAACCTCATCTTCTTTTTTCTCTTCTACAAGTTTTTTATCAGGATTTAAAATTATTTTAGCAAAACTTGTTTCTGGATACTTCTGTAAAATAATATCCTTATGCTCATTTGCTTTAGTTATTTCTCCTTGCTTTTTATATATCTGATACAAGTGATAGCTTATAGGTAACTCTAGTTTATCATCTGTGCTAACTTTCCTTAAACGCTCCAAGTTCTTAATAGCTAATGTTTCATTTGTAAACTGCTCTTTATAAATTAACCCTAGCTGATATAATGCATCGTTACGTTCTTTTACTAAGTCACTAATTACATTTTCATCAGTAGGTATAGCATCAAGATATGTTGAAATCTCATATCTCTTATTTACTTTGTCACCATCAGTGTCATTGGACACATTATCTGCAACACTAATAGATTTATCTGATAATCGCCAATTATCTTCTAGTGGACGTGTTCCCCATATTTTTTGAAACTCTGCTCTTCCAAATCCTAATGCTTGTGTATTGTAAAAGTACCACTTCCCTTTATTTGCACTATTATTTATAGATGCTCCACCTCCAAAACCACTTCCAAAGTTCTGAGCATTGAGTATTTGTTGTCTTTTTTCCTCGTCTTCTTTCTTAATTTTTTCAATATACGCTTCAAAAAAAGAAGTTCTTTCATCTGGGGTCATAGCCACCAAGCTAAGAATACTATCGTTATTTTTAACGGTTTCTTCGTACTTTCTTAAAGTTGTAAGTCCTTTGTTTTTTCTACGAATTCTACGGATTCTTTTTTCTTGATCAAACTCTTTAGAAACCACTTGCATTACACTATCGTAATACGAACCTGCTAACAAATAGTCCTCTTTTTCAAAAGCCATGTTTGCTAAGCGTTCATAAGCATAGGTTTTTTGGTAATTGTTGTTATGCTTCGCTTGTAAAGACTTTTTATAATATTCTGCTGCTGCTTCAGGGTTATTTCTCCCTTCTTGAATTACCCCGGCTTGGTAGTATAACTCGTTTAAAAACTTACGGTTATCAGAATTCTTAATCAGTTTCCTTAACCTTACCAACATTAATATTGATGTTGAATCATTTGGAGTGTTTTTAGCAAGTTCTATATTTGCTCGAATACGGAACTTGTCTGGTGCTCTTTTAAATTCTGATAATTTTCGAAACACCATTCTTGCTGAGTCTTTTCTGTCTAATTCGCTATAAACCTGACCTAACACAAACATATTTCTGGCAGATTGTTCTCTATTATAATGTGTTTTAGTGGCTAATTTTAAATAGTCTACCATTTTTTGGATGGTATCTGTTTGTTCATAAGCCATTGCCATTGCAGTGTAAGCTTGCTCTTTAACCGATTTATTTATTTTTTCTTTCTCATCTAAAACATCTAACAACAGCAACAATGTCTCTATAGCTCTTTTCTCATTCCCTAAACGAATATTCGTTTTCGCTCTCCAAATTTTTGTCTCATAGTTTAAATCAGCTTTTGGGTAATTAACTATAACGTAATTAAAAGCTTCTAAAGCTGGAATGAAACGTTGAGTGTAGTATCTTGATTTTCCTAATAATAAATAAGCATCATCTATCTGACTGTTCCTTTCATAGCCATTAATGTTCATTGAGTGTGTTTGAACTGCTTTTATAGCTTTTTCTTCTGCTTTTTCAAAAGGTGTTAGATTTTTGTCTTCTTCTTCTTCGTCCGCTTTAAACCCTGTACCTGGGGTAAGTACTTTTGTAGCTAACTTACTCTCATCAAAAGTTATAGGTTCTATTTGTAAGCGTTTCCAGAAATTGTCTTCGTGCTTTTCTTGAATTTCTTCAAGTCCTTTTAAATACGCTTGCTCTCCATTAAAAAGCACATTGTATTTAGTAGTAACGGCATGGTAACTTCTATTTAAAAAAGCATCCTTTTTAACGCTACACGAATACACGATAGCTGCTAAAACACTGAATACTATTATCTTTACCCCTTTTTTCATATACTATTACTTTTACAGTACAACAACGTAATAATTGTGTTTTTTGTACGTAAAGAGGTAAAAATAATAATTATAAGATGATTTTTACCTTGTTTTATGCAGAAAAATAGCTTTCCAACTCTTGTAAGGTCTCTTGTGATGTATTTATGTCCTTTACAATATTTCCTTTATCTAATACTACGATACGCTCACAAACCTCAGTTACGTGACTTAAATCGTGACTAGAAACTAGTACAGTTACGTCATTATTTTCTGTTAGTTTTTTGATTATTTTTTTAAGTCGAATTTGTGTTGTAGGGTCTAAATTTGCAAAAGGTTCATCTAAAATTACCACTTGCGGATTCCCCATCATTGCAGCTACAATACCTACTTTTTTTTGGTTTCCTTTACTTAAGCTTCGTAAGTATTTTTTCTTTCCTAAAATTTCATCATTAAAAAACTCATCAAATTGAGCTAAGAAAGCTTTTACGTCAGCTTTATTCATTCCACGTAAATCTCCAACAAAATCAAAATATTCTTCAGGTGTTAAGTACCCTATTAAAAAAGTTTCATCTATAAACGAACCTGTGAACGTTTTCCAGTTCTCACTTTTGTTTACAATTACTTCATTATTTACAATCTCTCCTGTTGTAGGTCTAATTAAATCTAACAGCAAGTTAAACAAGGTTGTTTTTCCTGCTCCATTATTCCCTACTAACCCAAAAGATTGTCCGCTGGGTATTCTTAACTCTTCTAGGTTTAAAACCTGTGTACTTCCGTATGTTTTTGAAATATTATGTATAAATATCATTTTACTTAGTTTTTGGTTGATTATGATTTTTGGCTGAATGCGTGTATTGATGCGTACTTACTTTTAATATATCTTTTTTCTATAATGTTCATAAAGTAGTTTTTGAATGCTAAGGCTAAAGCTCCAGCAATTGCAATTGCTAAAACACCTGCATTGAAACTTACAAACTTGTTGAAAATCCAAAACAGAAACATAGGAACCCCCATTATTGGAATAATTATTAAAAATTGTGTTGCACTCGTACCTTGATAGTTTGAAAACCCACTTTTATTCAGGTCAATACGTTTTCGGTTAAAAGATCCTGCAAATAGTAAAAAGAGTGAATTAAATCCAATATTAAATATTGCCCCAGCGGTTATCATTAAAAAAATATCTAATCCATAGAAATAAATATAAGGGATACTTAACAAGTACAATGCTCCTGACATTACAACCATTAAATACCACTTGCTTTCTAAGAATTTTCGATAACGAATATTCTGACTCATAAGCATGTTGTAATACTCACTATCCCATGCTGGGATAAACTGTCCATAATTCAATGTAAAACCTCCCGTTACAAAAATTGCTGCAAATACTAAGAAAGCTGGCATTTTCTCTCGATATGTTTCTTCACCAAAGAAGATAGCTCCGTAAAAAAGAAATATAAACGACATAAAGAATACTGTTTTTGTACGTTTATTCCTCCAAATTTGGCGAATATCGTTTTTAATAAATGGTGCTACATCTCCCAACCTATCAACAAAAGATAAATCAGATTCCTTGGCTACTTCTTCTTTACTTTTTATAGCATCATCTAAATATGCTTTTTCTCTTAAGAGTTTAAAGTTTACATAGTATAGCCCTACCAACAAAACCACTCCTATTAATGACATAGCAGGAAAGTTATATACCGATTGAAAAACAGGAGCAAACACATCGTTTACGTTAAACAGCTGGTATTTATTTCCCAAAAACAATATCGCTAGTACAGCAATCATTACTCCTAATGCATAATTGTTTTTATTGATTAAAAAGTTAACATAGTTAGCACTTAATACTAGCATAATCATTAAAAACAACCACCCTAAAACTCCCATGGCATTGTATCCTTGCCCCATTAACACTATTGAAAAAGGCACATAAAAAAACAATGGCATTATATTGAAGAATGATAAAGCTGATTTTCCTAATACAAAATGAACAAGTTTTTCTTTTTTTACTGGTAAGTTTAGAAATGGCTTGATGTTTAATACTGGTAATTTTTGCATTAAATAGCGAAAAATTAAATCTCCAATTAATAAAAAAACAAGAAATCCATTAACAAAAAAAAGTGGATCTGTATTTGGGTATTCTTTTTTAATGAAAAAGTATCCTCCTATTCCTATCATTAAAAATGAAACTAGCATATACAATGCAAAAAATCCCATGATAATTTTTAATGCAATACTTTTTCCGAAATAAGAAGAGCGAAAAAACTGCTTCCATTCTAACTTTAAAAAATGTGCAATCATTTGGTTTTGTATTTGGTTGATTATCTTATTTGTCTTTTTCTACAGTTTTTTGTTACATAAAAAAAGCATCAATTTAAAAATTGATGCTTTTGAATATATTATTATGGAGATTTATTATGCCCATTGACAAATAACTCCTCCCATTAAGGCTAACGTAATAATCCAATACCCAGCATTAATAGCTACATATTTAACGCTTTTTCTTTCAAACAGTGCTTGAGTAGCTAAAATAGGTAAACCAATTAGTAAACCTATCATAGTTCCGTGAAGAGCTCCGTGTTTAAATGTTCTAAATCGATCTCCAAAGTTTGCCATAAATTCTTGAAAGTAAGCATAGGCTCCTCCTGTTTGTTCCATAAAACCTGCTTCTCCCATTAAGGTTGATTGTACTCCCCATTGATGGATTACTAACGTTTGTAAAATAAAAGCTAACAAAAAACTAAATACATAAGCTAAGCCAAAAATGAGTCCCATATTTGAACCCTTCATAGATTCATCGGTAAAACCGACCTCTTTCATCCATGCATTCTTAAAAAGCATAGGTCCATACCAAATAAAACCCATTACCATAGGTATTAATGCGGCAATTGCTGTGATTAAAAAATTAAATTTCATAAGATTATAAAGTTTTGGTTGTCAATCAAATATAACAAAAAAGCATCAAACTTACGTTTAATGCTTTTACTTGTTTCTTATGGTATTATCTTTTTTATTTGATTTTTAACGACTTTGCTATCGCTTCTAACTCAAAAATAAAGTCTCTTTTATTTACTGATGGCGCATAGGTAAAGCCTTCAAAAACAATAACGCGATTATTTTCTTTATCAATTATCGAGTAATTAATAAATGGACCTGCCATGAAATCATTCTTCACTTCCCACTTACCTCTTGTTTCATAAGCTTTTTTTCCATCTATTTCTGCATCAAAAGTAAATGGCGTATATGCTTGTTCGGTAATCATATGCATTCCTTCTTTACTTCCTGGAATATATTTTTTACCTATTGTATCTCTCATTCTTGTAATGTTATCAGCTACTTTACTTTCATCTTCTAACGGATAACTGTATATTAAAATATTATTCGTTCCATCGCCTCTTGCAATTCCACTTTTTAAGTGTTGACGCAACCATAAAAAGTCTCCAGTATCTTCAACAAGTCTAAATCTTTCAGGAATAGTTAATGTAATCCCTAAGTTTTTAATTGTTTCAAATTTACTTTCATCTAGTTTTTCTTTCTTAAAGATTCTCTGAGTAAACTTTACATCTTCATCTTTAAATAACTTAATTATTTCTTTTCCTCTGTTACGAATTAAATCTACTAAATCTCCTTTGCTTTTGGCTGTTGCATAAACTAATATCTGAGGATCAGCATATTTATTTTTTTCTACCTCAATTTTTTCTTTCTCTCCTTCTCTAAGAATTAAAACTGCTTTTGCATGCCTCATAAACCCATTAAACCCAACAGGGTCTATCTGACTCACAGAAAGCAATGTTTCAGGTTGCGGTAAACCTACTTGATGTTCTCCAAAAACAGAGCGAATTTCGTCTCCAATTTTACCCTCCCAATCATTTCCTTTGATTACTACCAATATTTTATTAGTATTTCCATTTGATGTTGGTAAAATATAGTCGCTCTTCCCTCCTTTATTTTTACACGAAACTGTTATAAAAATCAGGGCAAATAATGCTATTAGTTTATTCATAGTTTATGGTGTTTAGTAGTTGTTTTTTTTAGCTTTTAAATATTTTAAGTTTCATTCCTGGTTTCAAACTCTTAACACTCCAAATATTGTTCCATTTTTTAATTTCTTCAACAGAAACTGATGGGTACTTTTTTGAGATGGTCCATAATGAATCTCCTTCTTTAACAACATACACCTCATGCTTACCTGTTGGTGCTTTATATTTTTTCTTCGAAACCTTTTTTGGAACAGCCATTCTCTTAGGATAAATACTTAATCTTTGACCTATTTTTAAATGGTGAGTTCGTAAACCATTCCAACGTTTAATATCACTTACTCGTACTCCAAATTTATTAGCTATTTTACCTAAATAATCTCCACTTCGAACTCTGTAACGAATACGTTTATCCATTTCGAAGTACTTTGGTAATGGTTTCTCTCTTTTAGCATCATCTTCATTTGCCAGGGCATAAATTTCTTTTTCCTTTTCTAAGAAGTCCATTAAGTTTCTTCGAGGTAATCGAACTGCATAATTTTTTTCTTTTACATATGGAATAATATCTAGCTTATACGACGGGTTTAGAAACGCTAATAAATCAGAATCTATCCCTGTTTTTTCTGAAATCTGATCAAAACTAATGGTTCTTTTTACACGAACTGTATCTGTTTCAAAATTGAAGATTTTCGGTGCTTCAGGGTAAATATGGTGCTTTTCTGCATACTCAAAAATATACATCGTTGCATAAAACGCTGGTACATACCCTGCTGTTTCACGAGGTAAAAAAGGGCGAATATTCCAATAATTTTTATATCCTCCAGAACGTTTTATTGCCTTTGATACATTTCCTGGACCTGAATTATATGCTGCTAAAGCTAAATCCCAATCACCAAAAATTTTATATAGTTGACTTAAATATTGACAAGCTGCTTTTGTTGATTTTACTGGATCTTGACGTTCATCTACATACGAATTTACTTTCAAATCAAACTGAACACCTGTTCCATACATAAACTGCCATAAACCTGTAGCTCCTACCCAAGAACGAGCGTCTGGTCTTAACGCTGACTCAACTATAGCCAAATATTTCATCTCTAACGGAATGTCGTATTGATCTAAGTATTGCTCAAACATTGGAAAGTAATATTGAGCACGAGCCATTAATGCTGGGTAGTATTTTTTTCGGTATTTTAAGTAACTGTTTATTACTTTTTCTAACGCAGGATTATACTCTAAATGAAACGGCGTTTTTACATTTAAATCTTGTAATCTTTTCTTTAATAAATCAGTTGTTAGAATTGTGGTTGTATTTCCTAAAATATCTTTATCATTAATTACATATTGAATACTGTCAAACAACGATGAATTAAATTTTTCTTCAATCAATAAGCTATCAATCATCTTTAAATCTTCTGTAGAAAATAGCTCTTGGTTTTGCGCTAAGTTTATAGAGTCATTTACCACGACATCAATACTGTCTTTAGCTACGAATAAGCTATCAACAGGTTGTTGTGCAAAAATTGAAGTTGTAAAAAGTAGTAGTGTTAGTAATTTCTTCATGTTGGTTTTATAAATCTAATTCAACTGCAATTGGGCAATGATCAGAATGTTTTGCTTCTGGTAAAATATATGCTCTTGAAATTTTATCTTTTAATGGTTCGGTTACCATGTTATAATCAATACGCCAACCTTTGTTATTTGCTCTTGCATTTGCTCGATAACTCCACCAAGAATACTCTTGTTTTTCTGGGTGTAAATGGCGAAAACTATCAATAAATCCACTATTGATAAACTTCCCTAGCCATTCACGCTCTTCTGGTAAAAACCCAGATACTCCTTTCATTTTTGGGTTGTGAATATCTATTTCTTCATGACAGATGTTGTAATCTCCACAAATAACCAAGTTAGGAATTTCTTTTCTTAACTCTGTAGCATAGGTTAAGATTTCATCCATGTAGTTGAACTTATAGTCTAATCGAGCACTATTAGTTCCTGAAGGTAAATACATACTCATTACAGAGACCTCATCGAAATCTACACGAAGATTTCTTCCTTCAAAATCCATAGATTCTATTCCTGTACCATACTCTACATGGTTTGGTTCTTCTTTACAAAAAATTGCTACTGATGAATACCCTTTTTTCTCTGCTGAAAACCAATAATGGTATGGATATCCAGCGTTTTCAAACTCAGTTACATCTAATTGTTCTTTATGAGCTTTGGTTTCTTGAATACATATTACATCAGGGTTCGCTGCTTGTAACCAATCGATAAACCCTTTTTTTAATGCTGCTCTAATTCCGTTTACGTTGTATGAGATTATTTTCATCTATTTCTTAAAATACAAAAACGTAAAGCATAGTGCTTTACGTCTTTTTTAAATCCTATAATTTTGTTAAATATCCATTTCTGGAATGTCTCCTTCGACTACTAAAGTTCCTTCTGTAGCTGCTTGAATTTCTTCTACAGATACTCCTGGAGCTCTTTCTAATAAGTGAAATTTATTGTCTTTAATTTCTAATACCGCTAGGTTTGTTACAATTTTGGTTACACAACCTACACCTGTTAATGGTAATGAGCATTTTTTAAGTAACTTCGATTCTCCTCTTTTATTAGTATGCATCATTGCTACAATAATGTTGTCGGCAGAGGCTACTAAATCCATTGCTCCCCCCATACCTTTCACCATTTTTCCTGGTATTTTCCAGTTTGCTATATCTCCATTTTCAGCTACTTCCATAGCTCCTAAAATAGTTAAGTGAACATGCTTCCCACGAATCATTGAAAAGCTAGTAGCAGAATCAAAAAAACTAGCTCCTGGCATAGTTGTTATAGTTTGTTTTCCTGCATTGATAATATCAGCATCCTCTTCTCCTTCAAAAGGAAAAGGCCCCATACCTAATACTCCATTTTCTGATTGAAATTCTACCTCAATATCATCACGAACAAAGTTGGCTACTAATGTTGGAATTCCGATACCAAGATTTACATAATATCCGTTTTTTACTTCTTTTGCGATTCTCTTCGCTATTCCGTTTTTATCTAACATAACTAGCTTCTTTGTCTTACAGTTCGTTGCTCAATTCTCTTCTCATACTTTTCTCCTTGGAAAATGCGTTGTACAAAAATTCCTGGAATATGAATTTGATTTGGGTCTAATTCTCCTACTGGGACTAACTCCTCAACCTCAGCAACCGTAATAGTAGCTGCTCCACACATATTTGGGTTAAAGTTTCTTGAAGTTCCTTTGAAAATTAAGTTTCCAGCAGCATCACCTTTCCATGCCTTTACAAAAGCAAAGTCTGCTTTAAATGCTGGTTCTAATACATACATTTTTCCGTCAAACTCACGAGTTTCTTTTCCTTCTGCTACTTCCGTTCCGTAACCTGCTGGAGTGTAAAATGCTGGAAATCCTGCTTGTGCTGCTCTACATTTTTCGGCTAAAGTTCCTTGAGGTGTTAATTCTACTTCTAATTCTCCAGACAACATTTGACGCTCAAATTCATCATTTTCTCCTACGTAAGAAGAAATCATTTTCTTTATTTGACGATTTTGCAATAACAACCCTAAGCCAAAATCATCAACTCCTGCGTTATTAGAAATACAAGTAACATCTTTTACTCCTATTTTTACTAACTCAGCAATAGCATTTTCAGGTATTCCGCATAAACCGAACCCTCCTAACATAAAGGTCATTCCATCTTGCACACCTTGCAATGCTTCTTGTACGTTATTTACTTTTTTATTTATCATTATAGTTGTTGTTTTTAAGCTTTACTCACTAAGTGATTAAACATCTTATAATATACTAAAAATCTGTATCGTCTGGCGCTGTTTCTTCTTCCTCTCCTTCTTTTGGTTCCTCAGCTTTTGAACAGTCTAGGTTTATACTTATATCTTTAGGTTTTTCAAAACTTTCTTGACTAATCTCTAATGTTTTATCTTCATAACATTTTCTCATGAATATAGCCCATGTTGGTAGCGACATTGTTGCTCCTTGACCATACTTTAACCCTGCAAAGTGTGTAGCTCTATCTTCTCCCCCTGTCCAAACACCTGTTGCTAAGTTAGGAACAATCCCCATAAACCATCCATCTGATTGGTTTTGTGTTGTACCCGTTTTACCTGCAATAGGATTGGTAAATTTATAAGGAAAGCCTGTTGCTGCATCACCTGCTGAAGTCCAAGTTGATCTTAAACGTGCTCCTGATCCTAACTTTGTTACCCCTTGCATTAAGTCTAAAATTACATAAGCAGACTCTTCACTTAATACCTCTTTTGTTTCTGGTACAAACTCCTCTAAAACAGTTCCATTTTTATCTTCTATTCGGGTAATCATTAAAGGACTTACACGTAGTCCTTTATTAGCAAATGTTGAATAAGCACTTACCATTTCTAATAATGATAAATCAATTGCTCCTAATGCAATAGACGGATTTGCCTCTAATTTAGATGTTATCCCTGAAGATTCTGCAAGTCTAACTACATTTATAGGTGAAACTTTATCAATTAATTGTGCTGTAATTACGTTTATTGATTTTGCTAGGGCTTCTTTTAACGTAAGTTCTCCTCCATATTTACCTCCTGCATTTTTAGGTGTCCAATCTTCTGGCATTCCATATTTTTCCTTTGGAATAGTATATGGTGTATTTGGCAACTTATCACATGGTGACATTTTTAACTGATTAATTGCTGTTGCATATACAAAAGGTTTAAATGTAGAACCTACTTGACGTTTTTGTTGCTCTACTGCATCATATTTAAAATACCTGTGGTTTATTCCTCCAACCCAAGCTTTAATATGACCTGTTTGAGGCTCAATAGATACCAAACCTGAACGTAAGAAATATTTATAATGACGTATTGAATCATAAGGTGTCATTACCGTATCGCGTTCACCTTTCCATGTGAAAATACGCATATCAGTAGCTGTATTAAATACTTTATCTATTTCTTTTTCAGACTTGCCAGCAGCTTTCATTTGCTTATAACGGTCTGAATTTTGTTTTGCTCTTCTTATAATTTTCTCTATTTCCTTTTTGTTTATGTCATAGAAAGGAGCATTTTTATTTCTTTTTTGTTCTTTATCAAAATATGTTTGAAGGTTGGCCATGTGTTCATACACAGCTTCTTCTGCATATTTTTGCATACGAGAGTCTATCGTTGTATAAATTTTTAATCCATCTCTATAAATATTATACTCTTCTCCGTTTGGCTTCGGATGTTCTTTTACCCATTCTTTCAAGATGCTTCTCAAGTGTTCTCTAAAGTATGTAGCTAAACCATCACTATGCCCCTCTCTATTTATATTAAGCCCTAAACCTAACTTTTGTAATGAGTCTTTTTGTTGCTGAGTGATAAACCCATTTCTATTCATTTGTTTTAAAACAACATTTCTTCGTTGCTTTACCATCTCTTTTCTCCTTAAAGGATTAAAAAGAGAAGAATTTTTAAGCATTCCTACTAGCATTGCAGATTCTTCTACATCCAACTCTTTTGGTTCTTTTCCAAAATAAATTCTAGCTGCTGAACGAACACCTACTGCTTGATTTAAGAAATCATATTTATTTAAATACATGGTTATGATCTCTTCTTTGGTATATTGGCGTTCTAGCTTTACAGCTACTACCCATTCTTTTACCTTTTGAAGTACTCTTTTGAAAATATTTCGAGAAGCTTTTCCTGTGAACAACATTTTTGCTAGCTGTTGGGTTATTGTACTCGCTCCTCCACTTCCTGGTTTTAAAACGGCTCTTGCTGTTCCTCTAAAGTCAATTCCTGAATGTTCATAAAAGCGCTCATCTTCTGTTGCTACTAGTGCTTTTACCATACTCTCTGGTATGTCTTTGTACTTTATAGGTGTTCTATTTTCAACAGCATATTTCCCTAGAGTTTTACCATCTGATGAAATAATTTCTGTGGCTAAGTTATTTTCTGGGTTTTCTAACTCCTCAAAAGTAGGTAGCGCTCCAAACACTCCCCAAGAAGCTAGTAAAAAAAGCAGGCAAACAAATAGAAATCCTCCTAAAATGATACCCCAAAACCATTTAATGTACTTACTAAAATTTGTTGTTTTCTTCTCTGTCATTACTTTATTTTTTCTATTCTAAACCCTACGTGAGTTATTCCTTCTAATTCTTCAATTCCTTCCAGTTCTCCATTTTTACGCATGGCTTGTCGAACTTTAAAAGTATATTCTCCTTTTCGGGGAAACGTTATGTTTTCTTTATAAAAAAGTTTATTTTCTTTAATATCTGTAAAACCTTGCCCTAAAAATTTCCCTGTAACATCTGCCATATCATACTCCAATGTATCTATAATTATTTGTCCATCAGGAAAATTCATTTGCGTAATTAAAAAAAGATTACTGTATGCATAATCTTTATTATTTCTAAGGTTTATAAAAAGGTTTTTCTTACCAATAGAATCATTAATTGGAAATGTAAATTGTATTGCATTTTTTTTATTCCATGAACTTTTAGGAAGCGCAATATAATTGTCAAACTCACTATTTGAATCACATGAAGCTAATAGCATGGCTACTAAAAAAATGATGCCAATTTTACTTCTCATTATTGGTATTGTTTTTATTATCGCTATTATTTCTTTTTCGTTGATTGTTGTTTTTTCTTCTAGGGTTTCTCGGTTTTTTTTGTTGCCCTTGTGGTTTATCAGTTGTTTTACTTTCTGGTTTTGGCTTTCTAGTTTTTGGATTGTTTTTAGGTCTTGGTTTCCTGTTATCAACCCTCTTCTTTTCTGTTTTTTGGCCTCCTTCAGGTTTTTCCGTTTTCCCTTGTGGTTTTTTCTTTTGCCTTTTATTTGTTTGTGGTTGTTTATCTACTTCCGCTTTATTTGCTGGTTTTCTTTTTCTACGCCTACTGTTTTTACGACTTTTTTTAGGTGCATCAAAACGCGTTAAACTATCTTGACCAACAACATTCTCAAAATCGACAGAGACCTCTTCAGTTATCTCCAATTCATATTCTTCTAACGGTAAAGCAAGTTCATTATTTTTGTTTAATTCTATAATCTCTTGAACTTGATCTAACGATAGTTTATACCATTTAAAACTTTCTTCTTTGTAAGTGTACCAAAGTAGTTTTTTAAAGATATCCATCTTAACAAAGACAGCGTCTCCTTTTTCTGTTTTTAGCACTTTATCTTGCTTCGGAAAGCTTTGCAAGGCGTCTAAATATGTATCTAATTCGTAGTTTAAACAACATTTTAGTTTGCCACACTGCCCTGCTAACTTTAATGGGTTTAATGATAGCTGCTGATAACGGGCTGCTGCTGTATTTACTTTTCTAAAATCGGTTAACCAAGTAGAACAACATAATTCTCTACCGCAAGAACCAATTCCACCTAAACGAGCTGCTTCTTGACGCATTCCTACCTGACGCATTTCTACTCGTATAGAAAAAGCACTAGCTAAGTCACGAATTAACTGACGAAAGTCTACACGTTCGTCTGCTGTGTAATAAAAAGTAGCTTTGGTTCCGTCTCCTTGATATTCAACATCAGAAAGTTTCATTTTTAACCCTAAACGGCTAATAATTTCTCTTCCTTTTCGTTGTGTTTCTAACTCTCTTCCTCTGGCTTCTTGCCAAACATCAATATCTTTTTGAGAGGCTTTTCTGTAAATTTTCTTTACATCATCACTATCTGCAGTAATTTTCCTTTTTTTCATTTGAACTCTTACAAGTTCGCCTGCTAAAGAAACAATACCAACATCGTGCCCTGAAGATCCTTCAACTGCAACCACATCTCCCATGGAAAGGGTTAAGTTTTCAGGGTTTTTATAAAAGTGTTTTCGTCCATTTTTAAAACGGACTTCAAAAATATTAAATGGTGCTTCACCTGAAGGTAAAGTCATATTTGATAACCAATCAAAAACAGCGAGCTTATTTCCACTTCCACATGTGCCTGTAGCACAATTTCCGTTACTCTTACAGCCATTTGGCACACCGCTTTTGTTAGTTGAGCAACTGCTACAACTCATACAATAGTATATTTTTTTGAAATATTTTTTAAACCTGTGGTGTTTACAGTATCAAAAAATATTTTTATTATTTGATTTTCAGCTGCATAAAATTTACTTTATAACAACTATCCTTAATCTGTAAAGATACATATTCTAATGAAAAGTGAAAATTGATTTTTTTGTTAAAAAAAATGCTGCTTTTAAGTTAAAAAGCAGCATTTTTTATTTGTTTTTATGTCTTCATGGACTATTTGTTCTTTTTTGCCCAGTTATCTCTTAGTCCAACTGTTTTATTGAATACTAAGCTTTCAGCTGTTGAATCATCATCTACATTAAAATATCCTAAACGTTGGAACTGAAAACGATCTCCAATTTTTGCTGTTTGTAAGCTTGGTTCAACGTAAGCCGTAATTTTTTCTAGCGAATTCGGATTTAAAAACTCCATAAAATCTTTGTCTTTATGGCTGTCCGGTGCTTCATCTGAAAACAATCTGTCATACGCTCTTACCTCAGCTTTTACCGCATGTTTTATAGAAACCCAGTGTAAGGTTCCTTTCACCTTACGTTTACTTTCTTCTGTTCCACTTCCTGATTTTGTTAATGGATCGTACGTACAGTGAATTACCGTAATGTTTCCATTTTCATCTTTTTCTACACTATTAGCCGTGATGAAATACGCATTCTTTAAACGCACTTCTTTTCCT
The DNA here is from genome assembly GCF_003867015.1 of Tenacibaculum singaporense. Taxonomy (NCBI): domain Bacteria; kingdom Pseudomonadati; phylum Bacteroidota; class Flavobacteriia; order Flavobacteriales; family Flavobacteriaceae; genus Tenacibaculum; species Tenacibaculum singaporense. The sequence continues at coordinate 694,759 of NZ_CP032548.1, read as the reverse complement.
AATTTTAAACGGAAGAATTTTTTGTTTGCTTCTTCTCTAAAATCTTCACGCTCTATATAAATCTCTCTTGAAAATGGAACTTCTCTTGTTCCTGAGTTTTCATCTTCTGGATTGTTTTCAGCAATTAAAATCTCGTCTTGATCTTCTGGATAATTATCTATTACCACTTTTACCGGATCTAAAACAGCCATTACACGATTTGCTGTTTTATTTAAATCTTCACGGATTTTAAACTCTAGTAATGCTACATCAATCACGTTTTCACGTTTAGAAACCCCTACCGTTTCAATAAAGCTACGTATAGAAGCAGGCGTATAACCACGACGACGTAATCCTGAAATAGTTGGCATACGTGGATCATCCCATCCTGAAACGATTCCTTCTTCCACCAACTTCATTAACTTACGTTTACTCATTACGGTATAACTTAAGTTTAAACGTGAGAATTCTCTTTGTTTTGGTGGTAATGGGTATTCTGATTGACTATATTCATACACATTATCTCTAAACCAATTGTATAGTTCACGGTGAGGTTTAAACTCTAATGAACATAGTGAATGGGAGATTTGCTCTATATAATCACTTTCTCCGTGTGTCCAGTCGTACATTGGATAAATTACCCAGTCACTTCCTGTACGGTGATGCTCTTTCTTTAAAATACGATACATGATAGGATCACGCATTAACATATTTGGTGAAGCCATATCTATTTTAGCACGTAACACATGGGAACCTTCTTCAAATTCACCGTTTTTCATACGTGTAAATAAATCTAAATTTTCTTCAATACTTCTATCTCTATTTGGACCTGCTACTCCTGGTTGCGTTGGCGTTCCTTTCTGTTCAGCCATTGCTTCAGAAGATTGGTTGTCTACATATGCTTTTCCGTCTTTAATTAATTGAACTGCCCAATCATATAATTGTTGGAAATAATCAGAAGAATAGCATTCTTTTTCCCATTGATACCCCAACCAAGCTACATCTCGCTTAATAGCATCTACGTATTCTTGCTCTTCTTTTGCTGGGTTTGTATCATCAAAACGAAGGTTTACTGGAGCATTGTATTTTTCTCCTAAACCAAAACTAATACCAATAGCTTTTGTATGTCCTATATGTAAGTATCCGTTTGGTTCTGGTGGAAAACGAAAACGCAAATTTTCTTTTGGCATTCCGTTTGCCAAATCTTCTTCAACAATTTGCTCTAAAAAATTCAATGATTTCTTTTCTTCTGACATCTTTATAAATTATGTACGTGTTCTATTTTTGCAACCTTCTATTGTTCTCTCTTAAAACATAATCAATTAAGAGCTTCCTAAAAGGTTTAAACAACAAAATTACATAGAATCTATGAGATAATTACACAAAGAAAATTATGGATTATTTTTTTTAATAAAAAAACGGAAAACCTATATAGATTTTCCGTTTTTGGTATTTAATGTTTCGTTTGAATTTACTTCCCGTACGAATTGTTTTCTTGATTTACGTCTGCCATTAGTTTTGAAGGATCAATTTCAACTGATTTCACTTCTTTTTTTGTTGTAAAAGTGTACGTTGGATGTGCAAAAGTCCAATCAGTTATTATGGTTGCGTTGGTTGGTTTCTCTCCACGCATCATACGTAACGGAATATTAAATGATTCTTTTGAACCGTCTGTATACGTTACTTCAACATCAATAGGCATTGGCATTTGACCAATACGTTCTAAGGTAATTTCTTTTCCGTTTACTGATTTAATTCCGTAATCGATAGTATGTGTTGTCTGCGTCCATTCATTTAAATACCAGTCTAACTGAAGTCCTGAAACTTTTTCAGCTGTACGTTTAATGTCATTTGGTGTTGGATGCTTAAAAGAAAAGTCTTCAAAATATTTCTTTAGTGTTTTTGCTACATTTTCTTTTCCAATAATATATTCTAATTGAGATAAGAAAATGTTTCCTTTTGAATAACTCGCAACTCCATACGCTGTATTCGTGTGATACCTATCAGCGTGTGTTGTTAAAGGCTCTTCAATATTATTTTTTACCACGTAATTATACCCTCGATAAGATCCTGCATGTGGATTTTCTTTTCCTTCTCCTAAAATTTCATTTTCTGCTTTGTTTGAAATATAAGTGGTGAACCCTTCATCCATCCAAGGATGCTTACTTTCATTGGTCGCTAACAAGAATTGGAACCAAGTATGTGCTAATTCGTGTGCTGTTACTCCAAATAAGCTTCCCCATTTACGTTGTCCTGTAATTAATGTACACATTGCATATTCCATACCTCCATCTCCTCCTTGAATAACTGAGTATTGCTTATATGGGTACTGACCTATATGCTCACTAAAATACGTCATTAGTTCAGCTGTTTTAGGTTGTAACTTTTTCCAGTTTTCTAAATACTCAGCATCTAATGTTTTCTTGTAAAGGAAATGTAAGTCGATTCCATTGTCCATTTTATAGGTATCATGAATAAACTCAGGATCTGCTCCCCAAGTAAAATCATGTACGTTTGGCGCAGTGAATTTCCATGTTAATTTATCTCCTGACGGAAGGTTTAACGGTTTTATTTTGTCTTCGTAACCATGACCGACTTCTTGTGGGTTTTGTACATATCCTGTTCCTCCAACTACATAATTTTTATCAATATGAAGTGTTACATCAAAATTACCCCAAACTCCATGGAATTCTCTTCCTAAGTATGGTGGTGTATGCCAACCTTCAAAATCATATTCAGCCATTTTAGGATACCATTGTGTCATTGACAAAGCAACTCCTTCAGCACTATTACGACCTGAACGACGGATTTGTTTTGGTACTTGCGCATCAAAAATCATATCAAACGTTACACTTTCTCCTGGTTGAATTGGTTTGTTTAATGTAACTTCTAAAATCGTTCCAACAGTTTCGTGTTTTACTATCGAACCGTTTTGTTTTAAAGAACTTACTTTAATGTATCCTATTTCTGAAGGTGATAATTTACTAATACGATCTCCTACTCTTCTATCTGGGTCTTGGATATTTCTTGAACGAACATCCATTTGTGAGTTTGGTTGAAATGCATTGAAATATAAATGATAGAATACTTTATTTAACGCATCTGGTGAATTGTTTGTGTACACCAATTTCTGTGTTCCTTTGTATTGATATGTTTTAACATCCATATCAATATCCATAGTATAATCAACATGTTGCTGCCAATATCCTTGGCTAGATTGCTTGTGTACTTTTGTTTTTGTTACGGTTTTGTTTTTTGCACTATTTACGGTAGCACAAGAAATAACCGGTAACAATAAAAGGCTTAAGATTATTTTCTTCATATTAAACTGGTTTAATTCCCATTGAGGTTAGTGTTTTCTTAAAATCGCTTAGTTCTTTTTCATTTTTTAATACTGGAAAACTACGTCTTTTTCCATTATGTAATTTTAGAAAAACCCGCTCTCTTCCGTAGGCTTTTCTTGTTTCTATTCCTTCAATTTCATTAAGTAAGTGTTTAGATTTCCATGATCTTTTTACCACGTAATAAAATATTACTACTACAGAAACTACTGCAAGTAAAAACATAAAAACAAAAAGAGTTTCATTGTTTTTATAACTCATTAAATACAACTGAACTCCCATATTAATTCCATTAATTAACATCAAAGAGATTATTAACCATGAATGCATTGGCACTTCATCTTTAATTGTTAATTCCTGTGTTTTTTTGTTAAATTCTAGTTGCATGTGTTTTCTTATAACAAAAAAAGAGCATCAAAAAATAATGCTCTTTTTTAGCTTGTTTATACTGGTTTTATTTTCTTCCGTTTACCATTCTATCAGCCATTCTTACTGCATTGTATGCATTTACAACACGCCCTGATACTGATAATTCTGAGAAAGGAACTTTTACAGGCGCAGTACCATATCTAGCTCCTGTTCCTGGTTTAACAACCTCTAAATCTATTTTAGTTCCAGAGTTCATTAAAATGTGCTTTACCTGACTTGCCGTTAACTCAGGGTAGTAAGAACGTACTAATGCTGCAACTCCTGCTGCTGCTGGAGAAGCCATTGAAGTTCCATTAAACTTCTTGTATTCATTATCTGGAGTAGTTGAATATACTTGTACTCCAGGAGCAAATACGTCTACGTTCTTTTTACCGTAATTAGAGAAGTTTGCTGGTAATGTTTTATCATAATTAGCACTCATTGCTCCAATAGTTAAAAAGTTATCTGCAACTTCATTCATTAAATCTGGTGCATCGTTAGGGAAAGTCTTCTCAACATCAATATTTTTACCGTCATTTCCTGCTGCATTTACGATTAATACATCTTTAGATGCTGCATATTTAATTGCATCGTAAACCCACTCTTTGTTTGGTGAAAAAGCCTTTCCAAAACTTGTATTAATTACTTTCGCTCCATTATCAACTGCATAACGAATACCCAAGGCTACATCCTTATCGTACTCATCTCCTTCAGAAACTGAACGTACAGCCATGATTTTTACATTGGCAACCCCGTTCATTCCTTTATCGTTGTTTCTTGTTGCTCCAATGATACCTGAAACGTGAGAACCATGCGCTTCATCTTTTTCAGAATGACCTATATTACCATTTCCATATCCTGGTTTATCGTTAATATCATACGCATTATCACCAACAACAGTACGGTAATCTGTTTTTAAGTTATCTTCATTTATCGTAGCTATAGATTTTTTAATATCACTAGACAAATAATCACTGGTTTCTTTTAATGAAGAAAAACCATAGCCAAAGTACATTTTAGCTATACTAATTGCATCTTTTACGTTTTTATCTTTAGTATTTATACTCATTATCTCCTCAGCTGAGTATGCATCCTTATCAAGGTGCTTTTTTATTTGTTCTTGTGCTTTTTTAACATTTGCTAAACGGTTTTCCATATTTAATTTTCTCACTCTTGCTTCTTCAACTTTTTTCGCATGAAAATTCTTCACCTCAGCTAATAGTTCTGCACTTGCAACTTCTGGTTTCATTAGAATACGCTCGTATTCTAAGTGCTCTTTGTAAGAATCTCCTAAAAAGTTCCATCCATTAATATCATCAACATATCCATTTTTATCATTATCTATTCCATCTCCAGGTATTTCCTTGGTATTTACCCAAGCTACATCAACTAAATCCTCATGTTTTAAATCAGTTCCAGAATCAACGACACCAACTACAACTTCTACATTCTTTTTCCCTTTTAAAAACTCATAGGCTTTATTTACACTCATTCCAGGAATTGTATCTGTAGCCAAGTCTAAATGTTGCCAGTTTTCTTGCTCATAGTCTGTTAATTCAGCTTTTTTCGCTGGAATGTTCACTACGGTATTACTTCCTGCTGGCACAGGGATTTTGCTTACTGTTTTACAACTAGCCAAGGTAGCCACTGCAATTGCCGAGTAAAATACGGGCTTTAAAACTCTCATAATCTCTATCTTAATTTAAAACATTTGTAAAACTATTATTATTTTTCTACTTTTAGGCTTTATTAACAAAATTTTATAAATAATGAAAAAGTTAGAAAGATTCAAAACATTTGAATTAGCAAAAGAAAAAGTTAAGACAATTAAGGGTGGTAGTAATGGTCAGGATGCAGTTATGAAAAGTGAGATGGATGGAATATATGAAGAATTTTTCGGAGGAGGTACGCGTACTCGTCCTACTAAAAGATATTCTAGTAGACACGGTTGTACGGGTGATTGTTAAAAACAAAAAGCATGTTTTTTAAAAAACATGCTTTTTTAATTAAAAACATCTGTAAACTTAAATGTTTCCTTTAAACGAACTCCTTTTTCTGCATGCTTTACGGTTATTACTTCGTTGTAAGCATCATGTTCTAAAAACAGGTAAAATTCTTTATCTGCTGCTTCGTTTAAAAAAGCTTCTTTCTCTTTTAAGGTAAGTAGTGGCCTTGTATCGTACCCCATAACATAAGGCAAAGGAATATGACCTGCTGTTGGTAGTAAATCTGCCATAAACACCAATGTTTTTCCTTGATATTCTATTTTCGGTAGCATTTGTTTTTCGGTATGTCCATCTTTGAACAACACATCAAACCCAACATAATCTTTTGCGTTTAGATGTAAAAAGTTTAGTTGTCCGCTTTCTTCAATTGGTAAGATGTTTTCTTTTAAAAAAGATGCTTTTTCTCTCGCATTTGGGTGTACTGCCCAATCCCAATGACGTTGGTTACTCCAAAAACGTGCGTTTTTAAAAGCTGGTTCATACCCCGTTCTATCTTTGTTCCATTGAATTGCTCCTCCACAATGATCGAAATGTAGGTGTGTTAAAAACACATCTGTAATATCATCTCTATGGAAACCATGTTTTGCCAAAGAAGTATCTAATGAAAAGTCTCCATATAAATAATAATATCCAAAAAACTTATCGGATTGCTTATTACCAATACCTGTATCAATTAGTGTTAAACGATCACCATCTTCAATCAACATACAACGCATGCCCATTGAGATCATGTTGTTTTCATCGGCAGGGTTTGTCTTCTGCCAAATCGTTTTCGGAACTACGCCAAACATAGCGCCTCCGTCTAATTTAAAGTTTCCTGTTTCTATCGGATAAATTCGCATAGCTACAAAGATGCAGAATTTTAACGAATTATTTTGTTAAGGAAAACAAAAAGTGCCTAGTTTCTAGAAATGCTATCTGCCATAATTAAAGCATTGTAAGCATCAAGTTTTAAGTATTTATTGTATTCTAGTAAAAACAAAAAGATGAACCTAAGTCCATCTTCTTGCTTGTTTTAATTATATTACTACTAAGAATTATCTTCTACAGTAGCATTTGGTGCATTCATTTTTACTGAAGTTATACCATTTTCCATAGCATCTTTACTTGAATACATTTATAACTGAATTTATTTTTAGCTTCCATTCTTTTATAACTAAAAGAATAATAAAAAGTTCAATAGAAGAAATCAGACCTATATAGTAAAACAAGTATTTAGTTCCATGTGTTGAATTTAACACCAACTCAATTAAATAAAGAAATAAAGTAAAAACCCACATTTTACTTAAAACTGTACTCGGTGTCTCTAATTTTTTAAACTTAAAATAGTTTATAACAAGCAAAACTGATTTAATTATAAATAATATAACAAATACATTACTGAGACTAAAAACAACCTCTTTTTTTTCTATTAAAATAATATATGAACAAACAATCCAAAATAAATAATTTGATAGAATATTGTTGATATTATTCTCTCTAATTTCTTTATATGATATAATAAACCCTAGCAACAATAATAAAGCAATTATAATATCATAGAAAGTCTCTGGAATTTTATAGTTGACACATAATGATATACCTAAAAAAATTATAAATCTTATAGCTAAGTTTTTCATATCCTATTATTTATCAATTAAAACTTCTAAAGCTCCCAAAGGTTTTTTCTTCTTTTTGTCTTCGTAAAACTTTAAAGTTACTGTACTACCTACCTTAGAAGACATGCCATAGGTATTTGAAACACTTTTTATTTCATTATTTTGTATTGATAGCCATGTTAATTCATCATAACTTAATGAGTGACTTTTATAAGAGTCTTTATAACCTATTCTTAAAAATATTTTTTTTTCATTAATTGTGTTGTATGAAAAAAGTTTTAGCAGTCCAAAAGACTTATTAACTTTAAATTTATCAAACCATAAACTTAAATCATTTTCTATAAGTTTCTTAAACTCTTCATCTCCTTCAACTATTATTACATTCTTTTTTGGTACAATCCTTAAAAAGTTGGAATACTTTTTAGATTCTGAGATACTATTCGAAGGATAATGATAATAATTCACAAATTGTCCATGATTTGTCAATGTAATAGTGGCTACATAATAGACTATAGATAATAGTAGACACACTAATAAAAGCTTAATTATTTTGTTTTTCATTGACTTTTCAATTTGTTTTCTTTCTCTTTTTTATTTCAATCAAAATAAAAAAAGCTCAGCGATTATTGCTGAGCTTTTTGAGGTGTCGAGCGGATTCGAACCGCTGTAGATGGTGTTGCAGACCACTGCCTAGCCACTCGGCCACGACACCTTATATTGATAAGGACTGCAAATTTACAGCTTTTATCTTTTTTTGCAAGCTTTTTTTACTTTTTACGCACATCTGATAAAACAATTGCTACCTCAGCAACATTTCCTCCAATGGGTGGATTAATTTTAGCTACGCTAACTTCTGCTTCATCAACAAGTTGTATTTCTTTAAAAATTCTACTTAAAATTCGTTGAGCAACATGCTCTAATAATTTAGAACGAATCGCCATTTCTTCTTTTACAATTTGATTCAAATGCACATAATCTACCGTATCAACCAAATCATCGGTTTGTGATGATTTTTGTAAATCGGCTTTTACTTCGATATCTACTCGGTATTCCGAACCGATTCTTGCTTCCTCATCTAAGCATCCGTGATTTGTAAAAACACGAATGTCGTTTACACGTATAATTCCCATGCCGCAAAAATAGCAATGTTTACTTATTTAAAAGCATTCTTCGTGTTTTTTCAATAATCGTAAAAGACCTTAACAATATTATTCATTTCTTAAAAGAATAAGATTTCTCACTTCGTTCGAAATGACGTCTTTATTAATTCGTAAAGAAATCGAATATATTACTTAAAGCACTTGTTTTAGCCTTATAAAACTCTGTATAACTACATCTTTTACAGGTTACACTCGTAAACTTTTTATTTTGAACATCAAAAATTTTAGATAACGTTCCTCCCGTTGCTCTCATTTCAGCTACTTCATAGGTTTTATTCTCACATTTCGGACAGGTATAATTTAATGGCTTACTCATAAATATTTTTAGTTTTTTATTTATAAGAGTCGAAAAATTAAAAAATGTTACAAACTACTTTATTTCAAATGTTTGATTCAACTCACCCATCGTTACTTTATACTTTCCTTTTGGTAAATAGTATTTATCATTCTTTGCTTTTTTTATCTCAGTATCTTTGTGTTTCTTTAAGTAATTTTTTCTTCCTTTTTCAGAAAAAGAAACATCATACACTACTTCATTAAATCCTTTTGTTACATTAGTTTTTATAGTGTTTACCAAAACTTTATCTGAATATACTTCTAACTCAACTTCTTTATTGGTATTTACATAAAATGGAATTGTAATTTTTGGTGTATTTGGTTCCAACCATTTACTCCAAGAACTACCCCAAGATTTTCTTTTCTTAATGTCCTTAATACTAAAAATAGCTTCTTTATTATTAAATTCTTGCAACGAAGCAATATTGGCTTTGTATAAACTACGTCCATGTGTACCCACTACTAAATGTTTTGCTTTCGGTTGAATTACCAAATCATGTACTGCTACATTTGGCAATCCGTTGCTAAAAGCTTCCCATGTTGCTCCTTTATCAAAAGACACATACAATCCGTTATCGGTTCCTAGGTATAGTATATTCTCTTTTTTAGGATCTTCCTTAATCACATTTACCGCAGAAGTTGGAATATTATTACTGATGTTTTTCCATGTTTTTCCATAATCATCAGACATGTATACATAAGGAGTAAAATCATCAAAACGGTATCCGTTTAACGTAACATACACACGTTCTTTTTTATGTTTTGAAGCTATTACACGACTTACCCATAAATTTTGTGGAAAAGAATTGGAAATCTTCTCCCAGCTTCCTCCTCCATTTTTAGTAACATGTACTAGCCCATCGTCAGAACCCACATAAATCAACCCGAATTGGAATGGACTTTCTGAAATCGTAGTTAAGGTTCCGTAAGCAACATTTCCTTTTTTTCCTCCTTGAGTTAAATCATCAGAAGTAGTTTCCCAATCATCTCCCTGGTTCAAAGAACGATGCAATTTATTTCCTCCTAAATACAAAATATCTTGATTGTGTTTTGATAGGTGAATAGGTGTTTGCCAATTAAATCGAAAAGGACTCTCACCTAACTTGTGCTTTGGCTGAATATACTTTTGCTTTCCATTAGCTCTATCAATTCGATAGTAATTTCCAAATTGATATCCTGTATATACAATGTTCGGATTTCTATCATCAACTGCTACCTGCATACCATCACCACCCATTAAGCTTTCATAAGGGTTCTTTCCTGTTTGCTGCCATCTTTTATCAATTTTTGCATTATGATTTGCTACCCAAACACCATTGTCTTGTAATCCTCCATACACCTTATAATTTTTTTGATTGTCAGCATATACGGTATAAAACTGACCTACCGCTGGTTGGTTTAATTTCGTCCAACTTTCACCATCATCATATGAAATATTCAATCCGCCATCATTTCCATCAATTAAATGTCCTTGTTTTTTTGGATTTACCCACAACGCCTGATGGTCGGCATGTACATTTTCTTTACTGATAGATGTAAACGTTTTTCCGCCGTCTTTTGATTTTAAAATAGGAACTCCTAAAACATAAATCCCATTTTCGTCTTGCGGATCTACGCGAACCTCTCCGAAATAATAGCCGTATGAATAATACAAGTCATCTAAATATCCTTCGTGTGTCTTTTTCCATGTTTTCCCACCATTGCTAGTTTTAAAAACCTCGGCACCTACTACTGGTGTATCAAACAAGAGTGCATTTGCATCTTCTAAATACTTTGCCAAATCAATTGGTTTTACGGAACCTGATCGTACCATTTGTTTTACATTTTCAGCACGGTACTTTTCTTGAAAACCATTCATTTTTAAGTAGGTATTCAGTTTTTTATCTTTTAAATCCAAAAACTCAGCAACCGACATTGTTTTAAAATCTTCTTTCGTCAAAGCATTAGAATCTTCATCTTTTTTCGCCTCTTTTTTTCTTCGGAATTGACTATCGTGAAAAGCATATACCGTGTTTTCATTATATACAGCTAGCCCTATTCTACCTACTCCATCTCCATTTGGAAAACCATTGTTATCCGAAATTTTAGTCCACGTATTTCCTGCATCTGTCGATTTATAAATTGCAGAATTTTTTCCGTCTCCATCAAAATTCCATGCTTTTCGTTCACGCTCCCAAGCAGCAGCATATAAAATATTGAAGTTGTTTGGTACCGGTTGAATGTCAATAACTCCAGTATTTTCATCAATAAACAAGGTTTTTATCCATGTTTTTCCTCCATCAGAAGTTTTAAAAATTCCTCTTTCTTTGTTTGAAGAATATAAATGTCCTATTGAGCCAACGATTACCTCTTCTGGATTTTTCGGATTGATTAAAATTCGCCCAATATGATGTGAATCAGGTAACCCTACGTTTGTCCAAGTTTTACCTTTATCAGTAGATTTTAAAATTCCGATTCCTGCATACGATGAACGAGAAGAATTATTTTCTCCTGTTCCTACCCAAATTGTTCCATTTTTCCAATCTACAGCAATATCACCTACATTTTGTGTAGGAGAATTATCTAAAATTGGAGTAAAAGTCGTTCCGTTGTTGTTAGTATGCCATACTCCTCCAGAAGCATATCCTACATAAAACTCTGTAGTATTTGCTGGATTCACATCAATATCCACCACACGCCCACTCATTACTGTAGGTCCAATACTTTTAAACGGTATATTTTTTACTGTAGAATTTGTAATTAATACTTCCTTTTGTTGTAAAGCTTGTTTTATTTTCTCTGAAGATGTAGGTTGCTGTGCAACTATTGTAAACGGAAATAAAGCAATAAAAACTTTGGCTAAGACTCTCATTATAATTTGGTTTAGAAGAAGTGAAAATACTGTAAGCAAATACTATTTCAAAAAAATTAACAGAATATTGAGAGACTTCTTTTTGAAGTTCTTGTCAAACAAAAAAATGATTAGCTTTGTTTAACCTCAAAATTTTTAGGCTATGACTATTTTTATTCTTTCTGTTAGTGACCAAATTTATTCAACACAAAGAATATACAAAGAAGCTCGTCGTCGTGGACATAAAGTTGAAATTATAAACCATTTAAAATGCTCTATAAAACTTGGCGATGGTAAACCTGCTATTCTATATCAAGGTAAAAATATTATTGATATTCCTGATGTTATTATTCCTAGAATAGGTGTTTCTGCTATGAAACACGGAGCAACAGTTGTAAAAGAATTTGAAATAAATGGGGTTTACAGTACCGCTAGTTATTTAGGTATTGTTAATGCGCAAAACAAAGCTCGTACTTTGCAAATAATGAGTAGAAATGGACTTCCTATTCCTCAGACTGTTTTTTCTGTTGACGCTGAAAACATTAGTGAGCAAATAGATTTATTAGGTGGCTCTCCTGTCATTATTAAACTACAAGAAGGAACACATGGCTCTGGAGTAATTTTAGCTGAAAGCAAAAAATCAGCTATGTCTATTATTGAAACCATGCACGGAACAAATACCAGTATTTTATTACAAGAGTTTATAAAAGAAAGTAATAGTGAAGATATTCGTGCTTTTGTTGTAAATGGTAAAATAGTCTCTTCTATGAAACGTAAAGGACTAGAGGGTGATTTTCGTTCTAATATTCATAAAGGAGGCAGCGGACATAAGGTCACTTTAACTGCTGAAGAAGAAAAAATAGCTATTAAAGCAGCTCAATATTTAGAACTACCTATTGCTGGTGTTGATATGATACGATCAAAAAGAGGACCTTTATTAATTGAAGTTAACTCAACTCCTGGCTTACAAGGAATTGAAGCATATACCAAAGATAATATTGCCAAAGCCATTGTTAAATTTTTAGAAGAAAAATGTTCGAACAAAATTTTAAAAACGGAATCATAGAAATTCGTGGACAAAAAATTGGTTTAGGTGAATCTAAATTAATTAAAATCCCAATTGATAGATTGCCTACAGGAACTCTAATAGAAATTCCTGTGTATATTTTTAATGGTGATCAATTAGGCCCAACTATTCTACTACAAGGTGGTTTACACGGAGATGAAGTAAACAGTATTGAATTAGTCAGAAGAATGTTAATTGACAAATCGTACAAAATTCACCGAGGTTGTGTTATCGTTGTTCCCTTGTTGAATGTGTTTGGTTTTTTAAATATGTCGAGGGACATGCATGGTAAAGACGTAAACCGTAGTTTCCCTGGTTCAAAAACAGGTTCCTTAGCAAGTAGAATGGCGTATTACTTAATGAAAGAAATTACCAATAATGTAGATTTTGCTATTGATTTCCATACAGGAGGTGAACAACGAAATAACTTTCCGCAAATACGATTCACCCCTGAAGATGAAAAAGGATTTCAGTTAGCCAGCATTTTCAATGCCCCATTTATGTTTGGCTCTAAACTTATCCCTAAATCTTTTAGAAATCAATGTTATAAAAACAATATTCCTGTAATTGTGTACGAAGGAGGAGAATCTTTACGACTAGAAGAAAAAGCTATTCAGCAAGGTATTAATGGAACGCTTCGTGTTTTAAAACATTTTAAAATGATTAATAAAAGTATTGAAATACCTAAAAATACTACTTCAATACACATTAATAAACACAAATGGGTTCGAGCCAAGGTTGCTGGTTTATTTACTTCTATTGTACATAATGGTGAAAAAGTAAAAAAAGGACAAGTTTTGGGACATGTTATGGATACCTATGGGGAAACAAATTTTTCCGTAAAATCTCCTTACAATGGCTATATCATTGCTAAAAACAACTTTCCAATCATTAACATGGGAGATGCTTTATTTCACTTAGGAAAACCATAACAAACTGATTTTATTTGTTTTATAAATTATTTTTCACTTACTTTAATTCCAATTAACTAATCAAAAATTATAAAATTATGGAATTTCTTATTAGCTTATTAAGTGGAGCAGTAGGTGGTAATCTTGCAGGTGCTTTGTTAAAAAAGTACTCTTTAGGTACCCTTTGGAACTCAGTTGTAGGAATTTTAGGTGGTGGCCTAGGAGCTCAATTATTAGGAATGTTAAACATTGATATTTCTGGTATTATCGGAAACATTGCTGGAAGTGGTGTTGGTGGAGCTGTTTTACTGGTTATTGTTGGTATTATTAAAAGTGCCATGGCTAAAAGTTAAACACATATTAAAACTTAAAACTAAAGAAAAGACGCTTTAAATAAGGCGTCTTTTTTATTTATAGACGAAGCCCAATAAATAGCAGTACCTTTGTTGGCTCATAGTCGTGTTATTTTTTAATACTACTGAAGAATTATATATGACATTTACATCGTTAGGTTTATCAAAAGCTTTAGTAAAAGCGGTAACCGAAAAAGGGTACGAAACACCCTCTCCTATTCAAGAAAAAGCAATTCCAGTTATTTTAGAAGGCAAAGACGTATTAGCTTCTGCACAAACCGGAACAGGAAAAACTGCAGGATTTATCTTGCCTATTTTACAAAATATATCAGAAAAAAAGAATCCAAAATATCGTCCGATCAAAGCATTGGTACTAACACCTACAAGGGAATTAGCTGCTCAAGTATATGATAATGTGCGCGAATACAGTACACATTTAAATATTAAATCTACCGCTATTTTTGGTGGCGTAAAACCAAGCTCTCAAATAGCAACACTTAAAAACGGAATTGATGTTTTGGTAGCTACTCCTGGTAGATTAATAGATTTACACGAGCAAAATCAACTTTCTTTAAAACGTGTTGACGTTTTAGTTTTAGATGAAGCCGACAGAATGCTTGACATGGGTTTTTTACGAGATATAAAAAAAATAATCTCTTTTTTACCTCAAAAACGTCAAAACTTATTGTTTTCGGCAACTTTTTCAAAAGAAATAAAAAAATTAGCACAAGGTATTTTACACAACCCTGTATTGGTTGAAGCTGCCCCAGAAAATACAACGGCCGAAAAAGTAAACCAGAAACTATATAAGGTTCCTAAAAGTAAAAAAACCGAACTAGTTGGTCAGTTGATTTCAAAAGGTAACTGGAGTCAGGTATTAATTTTTACTCGAACCAAACACGGTGCTAACAGGTTGACTGAAAAACTAATTAAACGAGGAATTTCTGCCGCAGCTATACACGGAAACAAAAGTCAAGGAGCAAGAACCAAAGCTTTAAAAGGTTTTAAAGACAATTCTATTCGAGTATTGGTAGCTACTGATATTGCTGCACGTGGATTAGATATTCCATTGCTTCCACACGTTATTAATTTTGAACTTCCTAACGTTCCTGAAGATTATGTGCATCGAATTGGTAGAACAGGAAGAGCAGGCGCTAGTGGAGAAGCTATTTCATTAGTAGCCCAAGAAGAAGAAACTTACTTAAAAAGTATTGAGAAGTTATTAGGGCAAAAAATTACTATTTCTGAATTAGAAGGTTTTGATTTATCTACTATAAAAAATGAAGTAACTACTGAACGACCAAAGCAGCAATCTAGAAATAAACCAGCTAAAAAATCGTTTAAGACATCTTCTGATCCAAAGAAAAAAACAAAAAAAACCTCAACAGAAAATTCAAAAAAACATACTCCTAGAAAACGAAATAACCGTAAAAGAAGGAATAGCAACAAACCATCTTAAGAGTTAATTAAAATCGCATTTTATCTATTTAATTATCAGTATTTTTGGCACTTCACTAATCAAGCAAAACAATATTTTGGTATAAATATTGTTATATTTACTGTGTATTACAAAAACCAATAATTATGAAAAAACATGTTTTATTACTAGTTGCATTGGCAACTTTTTTTACCGCATTTGTTAGCTGTTCTAGTGACGATCCCCAAACGTCTCAAGTAGCAGTTCGCTTAGTAGACGCTCCTGGTGATTACGATAAAGTAAACATCGATGTACAGGACGTAATGATTAACGTTGGAGACGAAGAAAATGGTTGGCAAAGCCTTGGAAATGTTACTCCACAAGTATACAACTTACTTGAGTTAACTGGTGGAATTGACGCTTTATTAGTAGACACTGAAATTCCTGCTGGTAAAATTGGGCAAATTCGTTTAGTTTTAGGTGAAAACAATTCTATTGTAGTAGATGGAGAAACATATCCATTAGCAACCCCTAGCGCACAACAATCAGGATTAAAATTAAACGTACACCAAGATTTAGTAGGTGGTGTAAAATATACGTTTATACTAGACTTTATGGTTGATAAATCTATCGTTGTAACTGGTTCGGGTGACTACATTTTAAAGCCAACTATTAGAGTGACTACTGAAGCTGCTTCTGGAGCTATTTCTGGAATGGTAAATCCTTTTGAGTATCAAGTAGCAGTTGAAGCTGCTTCCGCTACCGATACAATTACAACAGTAACAAACGAAGAAGGTAAATTTATGTTACACGGTGTTCCTGCAGGTACTTACAATGTAACTTTTACTCCTGATGAAGCTTCTGGATTAGCTCCTAAAACTGTTGAAGGAGTTAACGCTGTATTAGGTGAAAATACTGATATGGGAACTGTGGAGTTAGAATAACTCTTCATCTATAAATTATCACAAAGGATGCTGTAAAAAGCATCCTTTTTTTATACTTTTAAGCTAAATTTTTTTCGTAAAATGGAAGCTTCAAAAAAAGCTATTACACAACGCATACAGAACATCGTAAATGATGAAAGTTTAAACACGTTAATTCCTGAAATCATTAACTGTTTTAACGAATTATCCTTATCTAGAAATGAATTTTTAGTTAAAAAAGGAGAACCTTGTCGTTATTTTTGTTTTGTAGAAAGTGGCATTTTACAATATGCTGTTACCGTTTCTGGACAAGAAAAAACCACCTATTTAGCCTTAAGAAATGGTTTTGCCTCTTCTTTAAAGAGTTTTTTACAACAAACTCCCTCCCCAAAAGACATAAAAGCATTAAGTACCTGTAAACTTTGGGTGTTAAAAATTAATGACTTTAAACACCTAATGAAAAACAACAAAGCTTTTCATCAATTTTATTATAACTTTATAGAAAATCAAATTTTTTTAATTGACGATTATCGTATTGACCTGCTGACTTTAACTCCTGAAGAACGTTATAAAAAATTACTCGTGAACGAACCCAAATTACTTCAGGAAGTTCCTCTTCATTATTTAGCTTCATTTTTAGGAATTTCTACCCGACATATGAGCAGAATTCGAAAAAACATAAATTAGCGCCAAATGGCTAATATTTGCACAGTTTCTTTCCGTATTTTTGAGGGAATCTTATCAATTTAATTGAATCATTATGAAATACCATGCAATAAATAGCCAGTTATTTATAAAGAATCGCAAAAACTTTATGGCTCAAATGAAGCCAAATAGTTTAGCTGTTTTTAACTCAAACGATATATATCCTGTAAGTGCTGATAGTACGTTACCTTTTGAACAACACCGTGATATTTTCTTTTTAAGTGGAGTTGATCAAGAAGAAAGTATATTAGTTTTATTCCCTGATTGTCCGAAAGAAAATTTACGTGAAGTATTATTTTTACGTGAAACTAATGAGCATATTGCTGTTTGGGAGGGAGAAAAACTAACCAAAGAAAAAGCGTTAGAAACTAGCGGTATTAAAAACGTACACTGGTTGCAAGATTTAGAAAAAGTATTGGCTGAAATGATGGCTTTAGCCGATACGGTTTATATTAACACAAACGAACATTACCGTGCTAGTGTTGAAACTGAAACTCGTGAAGCTCGTTTTACTAAATGGTTATTAAACAAATATCCTGCACATTCAGTAGCAAAAAGTAACCCAATTTTACAACGTTTACGTTCGGTAAAAGATCAAATTGAAATTGATTTAATTCAAACTGCTTGTGATATTACTGAAAAAGGATTCAGACGTGTATTAGATTTCGTAAAACCTGGTGTTTGGGAATATGAAATTGAAGCAGAATTTATTCACGAATTTGTTAGAAATCGTTCTAAAAAATTCGCTTATACGCCAATTATTGCTTCTGGTAACAATGCCAACGTATTGCACTATATTGAAAACAACCAACAATGTAAAGCAGGTGATTTATTACTAATGGATGTTGGAGCTGAATATGCAAACTATTCTTCGGATATGACACGTACCATACCTGTTTCTGGTCGTTTTACAGACAGGCAAAAAGCGGTATACAATGCTGTTAACCGTGTAAAAAACGACGCTACAAAAATGTTAGTTCCAGGAACTCTTTGGGCTGAGTACCATATTGAAGTTGGTAAATTAATGACTTCGGAATTATTAGGTTTAGGGTTATTAGACAAAGCTGACGTACAAAACGAAGATCCAAATTGGCCAGCATACAAAAAATACTTTATGCACGGTACCTCTCACCACATGGGCTTAGACACACATGACTACGGATTGTTACATGAGCCAATGCAAGCAAATCAAGTATTTACGGTAGAGCCTGGTATTTATATTCCTGATGAAGGCTTTGGTATTCGTTTAGAGGATGATGTTGTTGTTCAAGAAACAGGGGAACCTTTCAACTTAATGCGCAACATACCTATTGAAGCTGACGAAATAGAAGATATTATGAATAAATAGTATCATTTCCCATACTTTTAAAACGTCATTAAAACTCCTTTTTTTGGAAATTTTAATGACGTTTTTTCTTCTTAAGACAAACCATTTTACTGTCATTCCGAACGACAAAGGAGGAGGAATCTTTTTCTTTCAATTCCCAAAGGTTAACTTTTTTTACTACTTTTAGTACTCAAAATATTGTTATGATGATGACTTATATAGAAATGATTGGAGTATGGCAGCTGATTCTAATCTTAATTATTTTACTTGGAATTATTCCAACAATTATTGCCCTTATTGATATTTTAAAAAGTGAGTTTAAAGGAAACAATAAAATTGTTTGGATTCTCATTGTTTTATTAGCTAACTTTTTTGGTGCTGTTTTATATTTCCTAATTGGAAGAGAACAAAAAATAAAAGAGTAAACAAAACCCTTCACCATGAAAAACCTACTTTACATATTTGCTTTTGCACTAATTTCGTGTGCTTCTAGCCAAATTAACAAATTTGATAATTCCGATTTGGTCGGAACATGGAATTGGACCAATACCGATGGTGGTTTTGGAAACCATATTCATAAAACTCCTGAATCACTTGGTAAAAAAGTACAGCTTACCTTAGAAAAAAACTATCAGTTTTCAATTTTTGAAGATAGCAAAGAGACTTTTAAAGGCACCTATACTTTAACAATGAAAAAAGCTATTTATTCTAATAAAGAAGAAAGGTTTATACAACTATCTGGTGACCAACAAATTTCTGGAATTATACTCTCAGGAATCATTAGACTTACAAAACCTAACATCTTAGAGATTTCCGATAATAATTACGACGGACTAGGAAGCATGTTTTCACGTGTTGAATAAATAAAATGTCATCTTATTAAAAACAGTAAAAACCCTTACTATTTAGCAGGGTTTTCCTTTGTTTATTTCAATTTAAAATATTTATTTAGGCTCTTCTCCCTCATATAACTAATGAGTCTCTCAACTATCTTTCTGTACTTTTTATAATTAACATATTGATGCTCATTAGCTGATTTAAAAATAACTAAACTGTTAATTATGGAACTAAACGAAACTAAACTACACGATTTATTAGGCAAAGTGGTTACTGAAATGGGAGCCGCCGCTAATGGACCTCTTGTTACTATAGGTGACAAACTTGGATTGTACAAATCTCTTTCTAAATCTGATTCTTTATCTTCTAGTGAATTAGCCACAAAAACAAATACTTCTGAAAGGTATGTAAGAGAATGGTTAGCTACTCAAGCTGCATCTGGATATGTAGAGTATGATGCGGACAATAACAAATTTTATATGACGCCTGAACAAACGGCTGTTTTTGGTAATAGTAAAAGTCCTGTTTTTATGACAGGTGGGTTTTATGCTGTTTCTTCTGTATATCATGACGAACCTAAAGTAGAAGAAGCTTTTAAAACTGGAAAAGGAATTTCTTGGGGAGACCATAATACCTGTTTATTTTGTGGTACCGAAAAATTCTTCAGCCCTTCTTATGAAGGAAATTTAATTCAAAATTGGCTGCCTGAATTAGATGGAGTGGTAGAAAAGTTAGAAGAAGGCGCTAAAGTTGCCGATATTGGATGTGGTCATGCTGCTTCAACCATTATAATGGCAAAGGCTTTTCCTAATTCTACTTTTGTTGGGTACGATTTTCATGATGAATCCATAAAAAAAGCAAAGAAAAAAGCTAAAAAAGCCGGAGTTGATAATATTTCTTTTGAAGTAGCCACCGCTAAAGATTTTCCTGGAAAAGATTATGATCTTGTCTGTTTTTTTGATTGTTTACATGATATGGGAGATCCAGTAGGTGCTTGTAGACATGTAAAAAAAGCTTTAAAACCTGATGGAACTTGTATGATTGTTGAACCTTTTGCAAATGACGAATTAAAAGACAACCTTAACCCTGTTGGGCGTGCTTTCTATGCTTTTTCAACTACTATTTGTACTCCTTGTTCTTTAAATCAAGAAGTTGGGCTTGCGCTAGGGGCTCAAGCAGGTCAAAAAAGATTAGAAGATGTTGCTACCAGAGGGGGATTTACTCAGTTTAGACTAGCAACACAAAATCCTTTTAACCTTATTTTAGAAGCTAGACCTTAATAAAAGCCTTTATTCTAAAAAAAATAAAAAGAGCCCTGTGTAGGGCTCTTTTTCTATTATTAATCAATTTTAGATACTACTTCACTGTTAAAGTGTATTGTGGTGTTGGATTCAACGGACAAAAGTACACGTACTCCCCTTTTGTTAAGGTTACCTTTTTAGAACTTGACTTACTGTTGTTTTTTACTAAAGAAGTTACATATGCGTTTTTTATATGGTGCTTTTCTTCTGTTTTTCCTTTAGGTGCTAATACAAACCCTACATCGTGTCCTACATTCTTGTTTGAAATTTCAAAAACATAGGTTCCTTCTGAAAGGGATAACGATTTTTGAGTGAATTTTCCTTTTGTTTGTTCTAAAGAAATGGTTTTTGCTTTTTGTGCATTTGCTGTAAATGCTAACCCTACTAATAATACTAAAATAGCTACTACTTTTTTCATTTTTATTGATTTTTATGGTTTTACTTTTTATAGATGAATAGCTCTGTAACCTAAAACCCCATAACTACACTTTGTAAATAAGGCTACAAGAGCTATTCGTTTTTTATGCATTTTGTGTGAATTTTCCTGCTTCTACTTTTGGAAAATCAACTTCAGTTTCTGCTATGTGATTTACATAGTTTGTTAAAGTGTTGGCTACAACATTTAATACAATTTCTAAAATATCTCCGTCGTTATATCCTGCTGCTTTTACCTCAGCTATTTCTGCTGAACTTACATTTCCTTTGTTTTTTGTAACACTTTGTGCAAATTGTAAACCTGCTTTGGTTTTAGTATCAGAAGCCTCAGCTTGTCGGTTTTGTTCAATTTCTTCCTCTGACAAGCCATTGTTTTTTCCTATTGCCGTGTGTGCTGATAAACAGTAGTTACATTCATTTTCTTCTGCTATAACTAAAGCTAATTGCTCTCTAAATTTGTTTGAAAAATTCCCGCTTCCATTTAATTCTCCCAAGTTTAGATAGCTTTGTAAAAGTGCTGGTGAATTTCCCATTACTTTAATTAGGTTTGGAATAAATCCTAACTTATTTTGAACTGCATCAAACAATTCTTTTGATTTTCCTGTTGTGGTTTCTGGATTTAAAGTTTCAATTCTTGTACTCATAATTTTACTATTTTAAAGTTGTCTTTTTAGTTTGTTTTTTCACAGTTACATAATTCTCTTTCAGGAAACTGCTCATCGTATTCTTGATATCCCCAACAATTAGGGCATTGGTTAATTTCTGTTCTCATAATTCGTTGTTTTTGAATTCTGATACAAAGGTGCGACAGGAATAGACCTTAAAAAATGGACAAAGGTTCTTAAAACTTGGACAAGCTATTTTTGCTAACATTTTTCTTACAAAAAACTAGCTTTTTATTCATGGTTTCGTAAAATACAGGTAACGTAACAACACCTTTATAGCTGTACTTTTAAGGCGTCGAAAAGGTTGTTTGTATTAGTGTAACAAAAAACTTTATTAGTTGTGTAGTTTACCACGCGTTGCGTGGTTTTTTCTTTTATAAGCTATAGCTTCTTTTAAATTGTTTTGGCGATTGCCCAGTAGCTTTGGTAAAAAACCGAGAAAAGTAGGCAGGATCGTTGAATCCCAAATCAAAAGCAACTTCTTTAATAGAATCATCTGTGTACAACAACAATCTTTTTGCTTCGGTAATAATTCTATTTTTTATAAAGTCACTAGGAGTTTGTGTTCCTATTTTTTGAAGGTGTTTTGTTAGTGATTTTGGTGATAAACCTAACCGATAAGCATATCCTGTAACTCGGTGTATCTTTTTGAAGTTCTGTTCTACCAATAAGCTAAAATCTTTAAAAAGCTTGGTTTCTACACTCTCCTTTACAACATCTTTTTCTTTTTTTATACGTACAGAATATACAATAAACTGTTTTAAAAGAGATTGTAGCATATCGTATTGCGCTGTTTCTTCTAACTCAAACTCTTCTATTAGGTTTTGAAGAATAAAATCTAATTTTTGCGTTTCTTTTTCTGAAGGTACTACAAAAGGTGTTTCGTATATATTATTAAACAATACTCCGTTACATGACACCTCAGCATCGTGTGTTTGAATACAATAAAAATCTCTTGTAAAACTAAGCTGATAGGCTTCTTTAATTTTTTCTGAATCTACTGAAAAAACTTGTCCTGGTGATAAAAAAAACAGTACCCCATCTTCAAAAGAGTAACTTTTAAAATCGATATTATACCTCCCTTTTCCTTCTTTTATCCAAAACACCTTATATTGATCTATTTGCTGTGGTGAGTTTACCACACATAATTCTTCAAACTGAACTGTTTGTAACGAAAAAATATTTTGATAGGAATAGTTTTGAATATCTTGTACCGCCATTTACGCATAGTTTTTTCCTTTGTCGAAAAAAATGGAGAGAGCTGACAAGTTTTTTATAATTAAAAATTCGCTTTAAAACCCGAATAATTTATGATTCGGTTTTTAAAACGAATTTTAATAATGTAATTTATAGTGAAATTTAAAACCCTCTATATACTTTCCCTTTTATCAGGATTTAAATCTACTCTTAATGAACTAGAAGAAACAGTTATTTTTAAAATGGCACTATCTTTAGGCTCTATAATTACATCTGAACTTTCTTGTCTTTGCGAATAAGTAACATTTTGGAGCCCTTTTTTTATTGACTCTACTAAATTATTTATATTATGCTGATCAGTAAATTCAAAATACATCCACTCTGTGTAATAACAATTCTTATCTATGTCATCATATTTTTTAAAAACAACTTTTGTAATACCTTCTTTACTAATTTCCTTTTCTTCTAAATAAAAATCAATATCTTCATTTAGCTCTTCTGGATATGAGATATTATTATCTAAATCTCCTATAAACCTTGTCAACCAGTAAATATCATTTGCATATCTTTTAGTATAACTTAATATAAGTAACTCTACTAGATTTTCAATGCTTGTTTCTTTTACATATTTTTTAAATTTAATCGAGTCCGGTCTAAGCTCTTCTTTTTTTCATCTCTACCATCTAAAATTAACTCTCCTTTGTAGTATAAAAAATCTAGGTTAAAATCTAATTTCATAATTTGTTTAATATAAAAAAGCTTCCCATCTCTCTTTAGTTTTGAACTTGATTGACCTCTTTTAAAATTATACTCCTTTTTTCATTATTATCTTTCTGGAAATACTATTTCATATTCTTCACCTATTTGATTATCTTCCTTATCAATCTCGTTCCATTCAAATTGATGCTTTAAATTTTCCACTTTAAACCTCTTAGTTAAAGTATCTATAAACTTATTTGCTTCTTCAAATGTCCCTTTTAATTCACAATCGAAAATAAAACCCCGATGTCCATCTTCATGAATATAAATATCCACATTCTCATCGTTATAATTTATTTCTTTTTCTATATCAGAAGCATAACGATCTCTTACTTTAGATGCTATTAATAATTCTTTTAGTAAAGAAATTAACAAATTATAATCTACTTCTATATACCCTGAATATACATATCTTTTTATCATTATTTCTCTGTTTTTTCATTAGAATCATATTTCTTTGCTGGTATATAGAAATTGGTTACTTTTCTCTCCCTATTTTTATCAACAAAATCCCTAATTTCTTTTTTACCTTCTGCTGTTAACTCAGGGGTGAAATAAATAATTTCATCTTTCAACTTAAAAATATGGTTTAACTCAGGGCAATATTTAAAAAACATTTTCATTTCCTTTATAGAACTCTCATAATCAATCCCTTCATTACCTCTTAGTTCATTTTTTCAGAATCAACATCAGGAAGATTTAACAAAACAGGGTCAAGCCAATTAATTAATTTAGCAACTAAATGGTAAATTCCTCCTTTTTCCTTCATAAAAGAAAAGGCCTCTTCTAAATAGCCATCCTTCTCTATATTTTTAGGGGCTCTCAAATACTTTATCATTTCCTTTAGTAATGTTTTTACTTCTGTTTTCATATCGATATTGAAAAAGAAAAACCACCCAATATCAGGTGGTTAATTTTATAACTATAAAAACTCATCTATTTTTTCTTCATATATATTAATTAAAATATAATCTTTTGTCGCTTCAATATTTTTTGTGAGAGAATCTGTAAAAATATATTTTGTTACTTCTCCTACAATTTCTTTTGTATATATCTTTCCTTCAATTACTTCTTCTATCCAACTATGAATATTCAATTGAGGAGTCTTAAATCTAATTTTAAGTGACCTTAAATACCCAATTACCTCTTCATTAAACTCTAAAGGGTAAATATCTTGAAGCTCTCTAATATTTGTGTTTTCAATTAATTCTCTGTTTTTTTCGTCCCATTGCATTTGCCCTGTTTTAATATATCTATACTCCCAAGGATATTTATCTTTTAAAACCCAAATTAATGTACCTACAAAATCTTTTAAAGAACAACTTAAAAGCTTATTTTTAAAAACTTCTCTATGAGGAAAATTTAATTCTAAATATTTGGGGTCAACATATTCATTTGTATCAAGCGCATGTTTCAATGGAGATTGGTAAAATAACCAATCTGTTAATTCTTTATCTGTTATCATAATCTATTTTATTTGTAAATAATGTATTCAATTTTGTCTTTAATTTTACTCAAAATATATTCTTCTTCAAAACGTTCATATTTTAATTGAAATTTTACCTTCTCTTCAAAATATTGAGTTTTCATTATATTCTCAAGAACAAACTTTTCTCTTGCTACTGCTAAACTATCATAAATTTTAATAATTTCATTTTTCTCAAAACTTTTTCCTTTTTTAAGCTTCAAACTATAAACTACTCCATCTAAGTTTATAGCCCTCAATTCATTTAAACCGTATTTTAAAAAAATTTTTATATCATCATCACTAAACCTAGAAAAATTTGGGTGGTTATGTGTAATAATGGCTCCCTTTAACATTCTAATTCTGTCTATAGTCATTTTTTCCTTTTCACCAAAAGCCCTACTAATTAATACTTCATCATTACTCTTTGATGTGAAAGGTCTAGAGGTTTTAAAATGTCCTTGTTTATTCCAGATAAAAGCGTACTCCCATTGATCTTCAATTTCTTTTATTTTCCCTACTTTTTTCAGAATCAAATCTTCTACTTTTTTCAATTCTAAAGGTGCATTATCTAATGCTTTTGGTAGTTTCTTTGAGAATTTAGCAATAAAAGGACTAATATTAAGAGTAGTCTCTAAAAGCTTAACACCTGAAAGCTCTTCCAACACTCTAGTTTTCAAAATTTCATCAATCTCTCCTTTTTTAACCAAATCATCTAAAGATTTAGTGAATTTAGGGTTTTCAACAAGTTCCTTAGCAGTTGCAGATAACTTGTTTTTTAAAAACACGGTTGCTTCACCCGCTAGAGATAACATTTCTAAATAAAATAAGTACTTAGAAGTTGTTTTTCCTAATCCGGTATCATCTAGTTCTGTAAGTTTTAATAAGGTATTTACCGTACCTGAACTTACTTCTATGATCCCTGTTGTTGCTCTGGCTGCTCCTATTAAAGCTGTTAACTGTTTTGTTTTATACAATAAGGTTTTACCATTTTTTAATAGGTTGTAAATACGACCAGCTTTAAGGATGTTTCCTATCCCAGAAACAGTGGTTATAATATCTACTAAGTACTGGCTTCCTTTTAATACATTTTGCCAAAAAGCCGTTTCGTTATTAGCAAATAATACAAAGGCAGGTAATTTAAAGGATAATGTGTCTGAATCATCTCCTTCTTTTAAAATAAACTTCGGTGTTTTGCTATTTATCAACACAATAGGCGCAAAAGGATGATAGAAATACTGTTGTGATTGATAATCATCTACTACTTCTGTACGACCGGTTTCTATAAACCTAGATTTACCATCATCTCCAATATTAATTAGTTCTGGTACTTTTTTGCTGCCTACTTTAACTCTAACTTTAACATCTATTTCCTCCTTTTCTCCTTTCCAGTTTATTTGCGCATTATCATAATGAAATCCTAAGGCTGTATCAGAACGGTAATCTAATAATACGGGGCTTTTTTCAGTAATGTTGATTAGCTTATTAGTTTCAGGATTAATATCGGCATAAGAACTACTTTTCCAGATCTTCCAAATAAAATACACATAGGTTTGAAAATGCTCTCCATCTAGCCCTTTTACAAGCTTATATAACAATAATTTGCCATCCACTTTTCTGGTAATTAAATTGGAAATAAATTCATTATTAATACCTGCTATATGTTGTTTTTCTTTTTCGGTTTTAATAACTCTATTGCCAAATGTTTCTTCTACCTGTTTATGTGTGTATCTGTGGTAAATAATTTTTAACAGCTTTAGTATCAAATCTTCATCATTAATACTTAAATTATTACGGACATATCCTTTTGCTAAAATTTCTAAGGTGTTCCACAAAGAGGCACTCCCTTCAAACCTATCGTATAAAGGTTGTGATAAGTGATATATTAATGCTACTTTTTTTGCGTCGGCTCCACTTCTATTTAAAATCCCTACTATATGTGCTGTAACTTCTACTAAAAAATAGCTGCGCCATTTTGATCTGAAATCATTAAACTCATCGTAATAATAAAAGATGGTTTGGTTTAAAAAACTTAATACCGTTGTTAAGTCTTTAAAGTGAATTCGTATCCCCATAAAAGGATAATCTTCTTCAGCAGGTACAACTCTTCTAACTTCATTGCTATCTTTTTTATAATAATATGATAATTGATAAGTATATTCTCCTCTTGCACCACTTCTGGACAAAATTGGAAAACGGTGCAATAGCCCCCCTGTATTTTCAGATTCTATTTTTATTTTTTCATTAGCAGATTCCCCATATACATTTGTATAATGATACGTTACTATAGGTGTGTATTCTTTTACATATAAAAAAGTACTGGGCTTATAGCTTATATAATCATTAGAACTACTAGCATAGGTAGCAAAAATTACCGCTACTAAATGATTTTCTTCGTTTATATAAAATTCATATCCTTGGTTAAATATTTCATCTGGTATACGTACTTCTTTAAGGTTAGCTAGTTCTTCTTTATCAAAAACCCTATCATCTTTATCATAAGAAATGTTTTTATAAAAAACCTCTCCCGAACTAAATCCATGCAATGTATAAGCCACATTATTTTCATCTATATACAAGGTTTGAGGTATACTAGCTTCCTTGTATGCTTGTTGAAAAACTCGTATTTGCATCGCTTCTTCTTCATAAGATGCTTGCTGTGTAATTTTTTTTAAGATTACTTCTTGGCTTCCTTTTTCTTTGAATTCTGGTATTTTCAGATATTCAAGTAAATCTTCTATATCTATAATTTTTTTCATTCTTTCTCTTTTAATTCAACAATCGGTAACCTACACCTACATTATGGGTAGGTTGATTGAGTTGGTTGATGTTTACTCGGTAACTAGCAAACCATTTTCCTTTTCGGTTGTATTGCAGTCCGAAACTGAGGTTGTCAAAGGTTTGTGGGTTTCCTCCTATCTCGGTAAAGAGATACAAGCCACTTCTGTAGCTTTTTGGATGCTCAATCGTTTTGGTAATAGTTATTTCTCGGGGTACTTTGAGTTTATACGATAACTGACTATCTAACAATTTTCCTTTTACCAAATCGTAGTTATAAATTTCTACATCGGCATTCTTTAAAGTATCTCGGTATATTTTTGCGGCTACATAGTCGTTAGTGTCTTTGATAAAAATGGTGTCTTTTACAATCTTGGTGACATCATTTTTATGGACATACACTTTTTGGTATTTAATGGTTTGCACCTTAAACGTGTCTATTTTAGTTTGCCAAACGGTGTCTTTTCCCACGGTTATTTTAGGTTCTTGAGGTGCTACTTTTTGGTTTCTTTTATTAAAAAGATTGACAAATAACAACACTATAATGACACCCAATAGCAACCTATCGGTTTTATGATTAAAAAAATTCATGCTTTTTTGTTTTAGGTTTTATACCATTTACAACTTGAAATCATAACTGGTATTAGAAAAATGTTTGTCAGTTCAAAGAGCGAAGAATGCGTAACGAGAAATCACATAAAAATGAGATTTCTCCTCGTACCTTGTCGAAATGACACAAAACACTAAAATTTACTAGAAAAAGAACCACTAAAAACAAATGCTAGTGGTTAAAACTTTTGGGTTGTTGGTTATGGGGTGTATATATTAGTTCTATAAGTTATATTCAACCTAACTTCTCCATTAGAAAAATTAACATTCTCAATATAAGAGCCATTTAATTCTCTAAATCTAAGCGTTCCAGAACCTACATTGAAATCTACTAATAGTTTATCTGGATTTGCATAATTACTTCCATTAAAAAGAGTCATATTTGAAGAAATCCAGTAACCAGAAGCTGATGCAGGGAAAGGCATACCACCTATGTTTAAATCTAATGTACTTCCTGTCCCATTTATATTTTGTATTTGCAAATACAAATGAACTAAATTACCTATTCTAACATAAGATGAGCCAGTAGTACTACCATTAGTATAAGTGCCTCCTCCAAGTACTGGAGTAAAAGCACCCTCCTCATAAAAATTTGCTTTTTGTAAGCCTGCATTAGTGGCATCTGCTAGAGGAATTACTGCATCTGTTCCTGTGCTAGAAGCTACCGTTCTTGTGGCTGCATCATATGATAAATCGGTAGCTCCTCCACTGCCTGCTGTCGCATTAATTATAGGTTGTAGAGGGTCTGTAGCATCAATCGTAATGTTTGAACCTGCTTGTAGTTGTGGGATGTCATTTAAATGAGCTATAATACCAGATTTACCTTGAAGTGTATGAACTGTGCTCCCTACAATATCTGCCTCAATGGTGGCTGAACCTGCATTTCCAGACTCAGTAAAATCTAAGGCATTTCCTCCTGTCCTAATCCTTCCTCCTGAAGTTATATTTTTTGCCGCATTTACAGAGTCATTACTTTGAATATATTCTGTATATAAACTTGACCCAATGGTTTTAACACCTGTTATTGTTTGATTAGTATCAATCGTAACAAAATTTCCATTGACTCCTCCTGATAGACTACTTAAATCTACCGTAAAAGTAGAATTATCATCACGGGTAAAGGTTGCCAACCCATTGGCATCAACGGTTCCTGATACCAATCGTGCTAAGTTGGTATTGTCTAAATATGGTGTTAAATCAATTTGTGATACACTTACTCCGTCTTTTAATAAATCAACGGTATTGGTTCCTGAAATAGGTGATAAGGTATATTCAGGAACTTGCTGCTCAGAAGCTACACTTACCTCTCCTGTTTCATCAATTACAAACCTTCGGTTTGCTTCTCCTTCAGGTTGTTTTGCATCGATATAACTATCAATTAAATCGGAATATTGTTGTTGTGTAGGCTTGTCACCTGTTTCAAAAAATTGTTTTAAAGTTTCTTTGTTTTGTTTCATTTTTGTTCTTTTTTATCGTTTT
This sequence comes from Tenacibaculum singaporense, assembly GCF_003867015.1. Classification (NCBI taxonomy): domain Bacteria; kingdom Pseudomonadati; phylum Bacteroidota; class Flavobacteriia; order Flavobacteriales; family Flavobacteriaceae; genus Tenacibaculum; species Tenacibaculum singaporense. The sequence goes on along the minus strand of NZ_CP032548.1, from coordinate 664,874 downwards.
TAAATTTGTTTTTGATAAAAAAGAGGCGCTAAAAACGAATGCTAGCGACTAAACTTTTGTGTTTTTTATTCTTTTTCTTCAAGCAAGGGTTCTAATGTATTTATTAACCTGCCACTGCTCTAATCTTTTTTACAAAGTAGTTTATATGGTATAATTTTAATGATATACCCAATTTGTTCCGTCGTACATTACTAAAGCAATGTTACTTCCTCCTTCAGATGCAACTCCTCTATACGCTACTGAACCTGCATCTGTTATCGTTGCTATATCTCCTGCAGATGGTGAAGAAGGTAAATTAGCGAAAGTTACTGGTGTTGTGTTTATTGATGTAGAAGTTAATTTACTTGTACTTATACTTCCTGCAAATTCAGAAGGTAATGTACTTTCTGATTTGATGAAATAAGAATTTCCATTTACAGTAGGTAAAGCATCGTTTCCAGCTCTTATATAAGCTAAATCACCTGTTACTGTAGCTGAACCTCCATCTATATCTAGATACATTACGCTTGCTTCCCCTACTGAACCGTTTGTGAAGACTAATGAATTATGCTCTCCTTGCATATAATTAGCAGTAGCACCAGTGTTATCTATAATTGTTGATGAGCTAATACCTCTTAGATAATCAATAGTTGCAGCACCTGTAATTTTACTATCATTAGTTGTACCAACAACAAAATTTCCGTCACCATTACCTGAAGCTTCTCCTGTATTTTTAGTTCCATAAGCAAAATTAAAGTTGCTAGAGCTAGAATTTCTCCCCACTAAGTTACTTCCAGTAACCCCTGCATCTTCAACTGTAGAATTATTTACAACTCTGGCTACCAAGCCAAAAGTGTTAGTATTTGTATTAGAAGGCGTTGAAGAAGCTTGTCTATCTACATCAATAAATTGAGAAGCGTTGGTACTAGTAGAGGTTGATTTCTTTTTAACGGTAAAGTTTGAGCCTGCTATTCCTGAAGTGGTACCTAATGGATCAACTACTATTCCTTTACTATAAACTTCTCCTTCTGTATCTATATTACCTAATTTATCTACAGTAAAGGTGTTTGTGCCTTGGCTTTGTCCTACATAATTATAACCATCCGCTGTTACATCTGCATCAGAAACAATACTATCACCATTACCTTGATTAAACGATTTAATACCTGTACCTTCACTAGCATTTATAGAATATATACCTGAATTTATTGAACTTCCATTGTAAGACCTTATCCCAATTCCTCCTCCATAGTTTTCTGAGTCTATTCCTGTACCTGTTAATTGGTTATTAGAATAAATTCCTATCCCTGTAGAATTGTTTTCTGAATAAACTCCTGTTCCTGTGCCTTCATTAACAGAAACCATTCCTTCACCATCCAAATTATTTAAAGAATATATGTTATTTCCATCAGCATCATTTTGAGTATATATGCTAGCTGAAAAAGCTGTATTAGTCATACTCAAACCTATCTGTCCATCAACTGAAACATTTGAAACTATATTTGGATTTGCAGTTCCTGTATTAAATGTTTTAGTTCCTGTTATTGTTTCATTAGATGTTTTGTCAACAAAATCTGCTGCATCTTTACCTCCTATAGTCATTGCATCAACGTTTGTTAATTGACTTCCATTACCGTTAACATCTAATTTATTAGTTAACGTAGTTTCTATGTTTTGAACCTGATTAACAAATGCATCTGAGGTCTTTATTATAGGATTATCTGGGTCTGTAGTATCAATCGTAATATTTGTTCCCGCTTGATATTGAGGAACAGTATCTTTTAAGTTACTCAAATCTACTGTAAAAGTTGAGTTATCATCACGAACAAATGTCGCTAACCCATTAGCATCAACTGTTCCTGATACTAATCGTGCTAAATTCGTATTGTCTAAATACAGCGTTAAGTCAATTTGTGATACACTTACTCCGTCTTTTAATAAATCAACCGTGTTAGTTCCAGAAATGGGAGATAATGTATATTCAGGAACTTGCTGCTCAGAAGCTACACTTACCTCTCCTGTTTCATCAATTACAAACCTTCGGTTTGCTTCTCCTTCAGGTTGTTTTGCATCGATATAACTATCAATTAAATCGGCATATTGTTGTTGTGTTGGCTTATCGCCTGTTTCAAAAAATTGTTTTAAGGTTTCTTTGTTTTGTTTCATTTTTGTTCTTTTTTATCATTTTTAAGTTATTTTTGATAAAAAAGAGCCGCTAAAAACTGTTTTTGTTAGGGGCTAAACTTTCTAATTATTTCAAATATTAATTTTTAATACAACTAACTTAATATCTCCTTTGATGTATATGAGAAATTTATGTATAACGTTTCATTATCCCAAACCCTATCTTTAATATTTACTCTTCCTAAATCATGTCTTACATAACAACCATAATTCTCATGAGCTTGTATATTATAAACGGTTCCTGAGACAGATACACCAATAGGGAAACCGGCAATGTTAGGTGCTATATATACTTCTCCATAAGTAGCTTGGCCATCAGACGTTACACCTGATAATATTATATCAACAAAAACACGGTCTCCAATAGTATAATACTCCCCTTCTGAATTCTCTACTGAAAATGAAGAACCTGTAGCAAAAAAACTAGGTGTAAATACACCTTCTGTAATATTAACTCTAGGTGCTGCATTAATCACTGGTTGTAAAGGATCTGTTTCATCAATCATAATATTAGTTCCTGCTTGGTAAGTTGGAACTTGTTGCTCAGAAGCTACACTTACTTCTCCGGTTTCATCAATTACAAACCTTCGGTTTGCTTCTCCTTCGGGTTGTTTGGCATCAATATAACTATCAATTAAATCGGAATACTGTTCTTGAGTAGGTTTATCGCCTGTTTCAAAAAATTGCTTTAAGGTTTCTTTGTTTTGTTTCATGTTTTGTTCTTTTTTATCGTTTTTAAATTATTTTTTTGATAAAAAAGAGCCGCTAAAAAGAGTGTTAGCGACTAAACTTTTTCTTTGTCGTTGTTTTTTTGTTTTTCGGTTGTTTGCTCTAAGGTACTTTGCATACCCGCTTGTTTTAACAAACTGTGCAATGCTTTAAAGGGGTTTACTCCATAAATTTTGTTGTAGTTTTCTAAAATTGACTTTGTTTCGGTAATAGCTATAAATCCTGCTATTATTTTTAAAAAAGGAACTTCATTTACAATGTGTTTTTCTAAAAAATAAGCTGATATAATTACCAAGTTATAAATAACAAACTTAGAAATGGTATGTCCAATTCGTTCGCTTTTTATAGGTATTTGTAACTTTAAAGAAGCATAGGCTCCTGTAATAAAATCAACTACGATTAGCAACATCATGGTAGTTAACACTCCATTTAAAGGCGACAATAAAGCAAGCAACCAAAAAATGAAATGTGAAAATTTATCCATTCTTTTTTAGTTTTCTAAAGTCTAATACCCTGTTTTTAGGATATGCTTTAATACTTACACTATTTCCTTGATTACCTCCTAATAGATATACATATCGTCTGGTTTCTTTAATTAAAAAGCCAACATGTCCTTTCCAGCTACTAGGATTTTCTCTCCATAAAACTACCACATCTCCTGGTTCTGGATTTGTAGTAGAGTCTCCTACCGACAACCAACTACGCGCTGTTAATTGGTTAGTGTGTTCATAACCTGCTTTTTTGGCTACCCAATTTGCAAAGGCACTACACCAAGCGGTTTCATCTTTAAATTTTCCTCCATCAAAACCTAATGAAGTAAAATAGTTTACAATTTGAGGATGATCTTTTGAGCCTTTCACCTCTTTGACTCCGTATTGCGATAACGCTACTGATATTAAATTATTCATACAAATGTTTAATTTTTTTAAAGCGCTTGCAGACAAAACTTGTAAGTTGTTGATTCTTTTTCTTTTTTCTAGACCTGAAAGGGGTTAATCATAACTTTTTTTCGTTTCTGCTTACATTAAAGATTAATAAATAATAATGAACTGTTAGAAAAGCAAGACAAATATACAACATATTACAGTTAAAAACAAAACAAATTACAAATATTTTGCATTATGTTTTAATTTAGAGGTGTTATTGAAAATTCACTATAACTTTTTACATAAAAAAAACCGTCTAAAATTTTAGGCGGTTTTAAAACTTCTATCAAATCTAACTAAGCTTTTATAAAAATATTTTTAATCTATAAAGCTTGATAAGCTTCTTTAGCTTCTATAACTTCATTTTTAAAACCATTAATATTCGGTGAAAACTTATCAATTAAACCGTCTAGACAATCTATAAACTCTTTACTTTGTAACTCATAAGAAACCTTTTCAAATCTAGAACATATCCACTCGATAGATACAAGATCTAACTGATTTAACAACTCTATAGTAACACTAGGCTTTTTTAACAACACCTGCTCTATTTCATCTAGTAAAACATCTATTTTGGGATCATTTACATGAGTGCTTTCCATGTACTCAACGTCTTTTTTTATTTTCTCTACTAATTCTTTCATTATCTTAATTTTAAAAAGGGTTAATTTCTAATTCTTGTACACTTTTTCTTGGTTGCATAGCATTATCTGGAAAAATAGTTGCTGGTTTTCCTTTAGTTTTAATAACTCCTACCCTTACACCATCATATACATCAAATAGTGGAGGTGGTCCATCTTGTAATTGTTTAAATGCATCTAAATTATTCCTAACAACATATTTATATGCTTCTTCAATTTTAGCACTATTCCAATCTTTAGGAAACCATGATTGTCCTGTATTATTTCTTCCTTCAACCAACTTCTTAATTCTCTTATCATGACCTTCTACACCACCAATTCTTACACCGTTTTCATAGGTATGCTCAACCCTATATTTTCTTCCTATCTCATCTAAGAAAACCAAATTATCCTGACCATGCCCACCTACTCTCATTTTCCCTGGCAACATGCTTCTCTTAGGATTAGCAGGCAAAGAAAACTCTCCATGATTTACGTGCTTTAACACATCTTCTGTTATCTCAGAAAAAATTCGTTTTATATCATCCAAATATTTTTTAATAGCATCATCTGTTTTACCTTTGAATTTAGTAAAGATTTCTTTTAAGAACTCTTCTGCTTGCTTTTTAGTTAAATCTGCTGCAATATTTTTACCATCGTATAAAAATGAATACAATCCGTCTTCATTTTTAATCATACTTACCCCAAGACCATTCAGTTTTCTCCAAGCACTTGCCTTAAATATTTTAAATACAGTCTCTACAAAAATACTTACAGGATCTACTAATGTATAAGCTACATTATCAATCACTAAAGCCTTAGCCTGAAACTTAACAACCAACTCACCAATCCATTTTTTAAGATCATCTAAGTGTTTTACAAAGTTTTTGGCAAATTCTTTAAGCTTTCTAATCGCAGCTAAAACTACATCTACTGTTATTTCTGCTGTTTTTACCACTTTTTTAGCTACTACATTCGCTAACTCTTGATACGATTTTAATACTGCTTTGGTTGCTTTGGCTATATTGGCTGTTCCTCCAGTAGCAATAAACTGTACTACTTCCGAAGCTATAAAACCAACCAAAAACCCTATATAATACCCTAAAGCACCTGGATCTATCATGATTTTTGTATTGAATGCCTTAGCAAATAAACCTATTAATAGTTTAGCAGTAGTTATAGGCATTTCTATTAAAAACTGCATCCATGCTTTTAGGTTTGTTAACGTGAAGGTATTGAGCACTAAATCGATAAGGTTTTCAAAACCTTCTGCTAATAAACGTAGGTAATGACCTGGTTTTTCAAAGAACTTTCCTGTTTGGATAACGCCATTTAAAACATCTACCAAAATAGCTAAAATATCAAAGATAGATTTAAAGAAATCAATAATACTATTAATAAGCCCTACTAACAATCCGTTAATAAAATCGTAGGTGTTTTGTGCGTTTTCTTTTACACCGTCTAAAAACTCTTTAAGTATACCTGGTACGTGCTTAAATAACTTAGTAATACGTTCACTTTTAAAAGGCATAAGCTCTTTAAACAACCAATGTTTATTAAATCGCTCTGCAAACGTTACAACTGGAGCTTCAACAGGAACTACATATTTTTTATAAATTGAATTTGCTAATTCTTCGGAAGAAAAACTCTCATTAATATTAAGTTTTGGTAATAGCGGATTGTATTTTGAGTTCTCTTTTCCTTCATCCGTTGTTTTCCAATAGTTTTCACCTAACTGTAACTTACCTATTTCTTCGCCTGAGCTTTTTAAGAATTTAGACAAATTACTTAAGGTAACATCCGCTCCCCAACGTACTATTTGCCCTCCTTTTTTCAATACCAAATAAAAATCGCTCTCTGTTGATTTTTTAAGTTCTTGCTCAAGCATTTTACTTAGCTCGTTCGTAAATACATCTACTCCATAAGCTCTAACAATTTTCGCTATGCAAATTCTGTTCGTTTCTATAAGAGAATTTACATTTTTCCCTTTTTTTATTCTGAACACTGTTCCAAAAAGGTTACTTCCCGAGCTACGCTCAATAAAAATAACTACCTCGTGTGCACTTACATTTTGTATCGCTTCATAAGCTTGTAATAATTGCGCTCCATCTTCAGAAATAAATACAGTTGTAAAAGCTTCATATTGGATACTTTTAACATCTCTGGTAGTTGGTGAAGGATTTGCATTTACAATTACCTCCTCTAAATCGATACTATTATCAAGTTGGATATAAAACTTCTCATTAATTTTGTAATATGATAATATTCCACTATCAAAATCAAAGATGGTATTTTGAATAAATGTAAAGTTTTCATCATTTTCTTCGTATTCTAGTTTACTAATTTGTCCATAAGGCGAATTATTTTCTAGAAAAAAATCTCCATATTCACCAGACAATCGACTATTAAAATGTAGTAACCATTTATCTGCAGTTTTTACTCCTTTTTCTATTTCTACATATATATTGGGACTTGGAACTGCGGTTTCTTTTATTTTTTGTTGCTGAACATCTGAAAACACCACCAAATCTTTAAAATTGGTTTTGTGTTTAAAATGTTTGCTTCCATATTCATGAGCATGCATATTTTTTTGTTTTTTATGATTAGTAAAAAACAAACCTCACCCAGCCCTTCTCTTTTAAAGCAAAGAGAAGAGTATTAGAAGTATTATTACGAGCTATACTTGGCAACCCTTTAAGTTTAAAACTCTTGATACATAGATTGCTTCATTTTTTTCGCAATGACGTAAAAAAATATAGGGTGAGGTTTGTGACTGTGTGTATAGAAAAATGTTTGTTAAACAAACATTTTTACTGCACTTATGCTACATTATTGGTATCGCCTACAATATCGTAATCTACACCATCTGGTCCATCTCCTATCTTATAGGTACTTACATCAAATAAGCCTTGACCTTCACAGTCTGGATTACATGGTAAACCTCCTTCATTTAATACTACAGAATCTGCTTGCAACACGGTTAACGTTGTTGGTACACGAGTTTCCCAAGTACCTTCTACCTCACCTTCAATGGTTTGCATTTCTTCGGCAACAGAAACATATAAATCGTGATCCATATCGGTAACCATACCTTGACCATTCCAAATTTCACCAGTTTTCATATACCAGTTTACAGCTTCTTCAAAACCTGGACGTACCGGTACTACTGATCTTGCCATACCACTTTGTAAAAAGGCTTGAAAAATAGGATCGCTACCTTCGTTGTACTCAAAATTAGCATCCCAACTACCTTCTGCTCCATAGAAATAAGGATAGAATGTATACGCCATAATTTCCCAATCAAATGCTTGTTCAAAAAACTTAACTGTTTCAGCGTGCTTTTGAAATTTAGACGTTCTTACAACATGTTTGGCATCCACTTCTTTACCTTCTTCTTTATAATTATCTTGAGCGGTAACAACATCAAAAGGTTTTGTCATTAAATCGATAGCAATACGTTTTAATTCACGCTTTTCAATACTACGGTTTATTTGAGAACTTAGTTCTTTTTTCTTTTCATTAGGCTCTTTTTCAGTTTCTTGAGATTTTTTTAAATCTTCATATTCTTTTAAACGCTCATTATAAGCATCTATAATAGCTTTATAAGTTTCATTTTGCCATTTTTCAATACCTTTTCTATCTACCCTACACTTTATAACTACATTTAAACTACCTGTAAAAAAATCAACTTGTGTAGCAGAAACAGCAACATTACCTGTATGTCCTGACATTGTTCTAGTAACCTCTTTATGCAACTTCGGTTGATTTTCTCTATCTGTTATTTTAATGCTTCCTACATTAATAAAGAACCCTTTTGCATTTGCAGCTTTATCATCCTCTACACCTGAATAACTTACATTAACTTCAACCGACTCATAACCCTCAGGTAATTTTACATCCCCTTCAATTGAAGATGATTCATAAGCGTTAATAGTTTTAGTCGAATCTAATTTAAAAGATTCACTAACATAAATCTCATTAACTGGTGCGGTTTCAACCTCTGCATTATAAATCGAAGCTAAATACTGATAATTGTTTTGGTTTAATTCTTTTGAGTTATTAATAGCATACATTCTTAAACCACTTGGATGAACAGGTTTTCCCAAAATATCAAACCCTGTTGGTGTTTTTTCATTTTCTCCGCCATTTTTCAAATATGATTCAATATAAAACTTCGCAGGTTCTGGTAACGCAAATTCATACATTAAGCGTTTACCATAATTTATCAACTTATTCTTATAAATCTTATCTACCCAACGATACACTCCTGTAACGTGTTTATCTCCTTTACGGTTATCAAATCCATGAGTATTATTCTCTTCATATTCTCGTAATATACGAGACGTACGTTTGGTACTAATTTTCTGAACCACACGTTCTAAAGCTCTTTCTGTTACCTCCTGAGCATACGTTTGCGCTTGTAAATTAGAATCAGAAGCAGAAGTTGATGAAGAGTTATTATAATTAGCTCCTGCAGAAAATCTAGTTTTAGCAAATTCAGCAGACACACTTGCATTTGCTCCAAAACTAGTAGCATTATCACTATTTACAATAGACGACGCTTCGTTTTGCATTTCATTACGTTCTGTTGAAGTAGTGTCCGTCAAGTTTTCTACTTCTTTTTCTGTTGTTGTTTCCGTAGTTGTTTCTGAAACTCTTAAATCTCTAGTAGAACGCTCTTTATATTCGCGTGCCATGATATTTTCTATGTGCGACACTTCTCCGGGTACATAGCAACACACTTCTTGTTCTACTCGCCTAAAATCTGCTACTCCTAATTGAGATATTCCATAAAGAACACCTTTTCCATCAGTACTTGTATCCCCTGAAGCATTACCACTAACTATACATTGACCAACAAAATTGTTAGTTATTTCATAATACCCATCATCAAACTTAACCTGAAACATAATGTTTTTAAACTCTAACGACACTCCGTTACTTAAAACAAAACTACCGTTCAAACCAAATACAGGTCCTGAAATTAACTGTTCTAAATTTCCTGGAAATAACTCAATTCGTAACAACGTATCATCAAAACTAGCAGGACTACTCTTAAATGAAGTACCAGTATACGGTACCTGAGCATCAACATCATCTAAAGTATAACTTGCCTGTGTTACTCTTACATTAGTAGAATCTTCAACCTTTAAAAACATAATAATTTTTGATCCCTTCCCTATTTGACCAAAAACATCTCCCGAATAAGAGTACAATGGTGTACTTTTACTAAGGTTATAATTTAGAGTACCCCCTTGAATAGAAATAGCTCTTACTTTTTCTGGAGTGTTTTCTAAAATTTTCTGATTCTCTTCTTTTATTTTTTGTCTAAGAACCGTTTTAGCTTCATAAAAATTATCATATAATTTAAGTCCTTCAGAATTTAATAAATCTTTAGTCCCTTCTGAATACTGAAAAGTAGTTGTTGTTGTACCGTCCGCAGCTCTACTAATCTCTTCTGCTTTTTCAAATTCAAACTTAGGCAATTCTAAATCTGGATATATTTCTAATCTTTTTTCAAATCCTGACTTAGCGTCTACAATTGTTTGAATCGTTGGTTGAGCTGCATTTTTTATATCTTCTACAGCTAATTCATGAGCTTGTAAAGCTTCTTTATATCGTACCTGCTCACTTTTATTATAAACATACTCAGCTTTTTCAATTTCCTTTAAACCTAGTTCATATTGTTGTAAACGTGTTTTAGCCATCTCAACCTGTAAACTAGATGTCAAATACTCTGATGAACTAGGACTTATGTTTGTAGCTCCTCCTTCAAATTGTTGATCTGAAATAACCACTTCTTTAGGTACAATAACACTTGCATTCGCTCTACGTACAAATTCTTTTTCATTTTCTTCTGTAAAAACAATTTCCCCCTCTGTTTCTTGTGAAAAGCTGTTAGTAAATACATTAAATGCTTTTAAAAACTTATTCGCTACCAACATTTGAATCAGTCCTTCTCGAACAATAGCCGATTCCTTGTTAATGGTTTGATGAAATAAGTTTTCCCATAAAACTAACTCTTCATCAACAGTAAGTTCTTGTGCTGCATATAAATTAGCATCAATACCAGCATACGATAATACTGTCTTATTGCGTACTAACCATCCAGAAAACTGATATAACGCTTCGTGTAAATTTTTAATCTCTACCCTACTCGCTATTGGTGTAAAATTCGTACTATAAGCTCCTTTTAATGCTGTTTTTCTTTCTTCATCTGTAGTGGCTCCTTGTATTGCTTGAAAAGCTAAACTTTCTGCTTTTTTTTCTTCTGGAAAGGAAACAAATCCAGTTTCTTTGTCTTCAATTAATTGTGGACTACGTAATGTTACAAACCTAAAAAGGTTTGATTTGATTGGTTTTTTACTCATTTTTATAAAATTTAATTAATTTTTTAATCAAGCTCAAAAAGAGCCCTGTTTAGTTGCTTTTCTAACAGTTCTTTTTTCTTGATTTTGGTTTTATTCAAAAAAATGTTTGAATAAACGAGTATAGATTTCAAAAAAGTGAAGAAAATCAAGTTGAAATCTTAAAAACACAATCGCTAAAACCACACAAATGTTTGATTATTACAATTTTTTTGTATATTAGCAATTCATTAACGAGGCAAATATAAAACATATTACACATTTAAACAAACAAAAGTTTAACTATTTTTGCAATATGTAAAAACATAAAATGTTATGGGAATTTCCGAAAAAATAGCAGCAATTAGAGATGCTTTTAACTTAAATAACTTTTCTTTTTCAAAAAAAATAGGTGTTACTGGAACCACTATAGATAGTATTATTAATGGGAGACCTCAATCTGACGGTAGTAGAAAAAAAACAAAACCTGGTTACGATGTTCTTACTTCTATTATTAATGAATTTAACATTAATCCTGATTATTTATTTGGAAAAAGTGATATAATGCTAAAAACAGAACCTACAAATATTCAAACATATTCTGGAGTTCCTCAGGTTGTTTCTGTGAATTCTTCAGGTAATGAAAACGTGGTTTATGTTCCTATACAAGCAAGAGCTGGTTATTTAAATGGTTATGGAGATTCAAATTATATAGAACAACTTCCTTCTTTTAATATGCCTCATCTTAACAATGGCACCTTTCGTTGTTTTGAAGTACAAGGAAACTCTATGGTGCGTACTTTTTTTGATGGAGATTTAGTTTTTGGAAAGTATGTTGAGAATTTACATGATATTAAAGATGGTCGTGTATATGTAATTGTAAGTAAGAATGATGGTATTGTTTTAAAACGTGTAATTAATAGAATAGAAGAAAGAGGTAAACTTATTTTAAAAAGTGATAATAAAGATGGTAACTACCCTACTTATACCATAAATGCTGAGGAAATTATGGAAGTTTGGTATGTAACTATGTTCGCCTCTAAACAAATGCCTGAACCTGTTGATGTTTATGATAGATTACACGATTTAGAAAGTAAAATTGTTGAATTAGAAGAGCAAATTAGCAGTAAAAATTAATTTTTATGCTTAAAAAACTGCTTTTTTTAGTTCTTTTACTGCCTTTTTATACCACTGCACAATCCAACTGGCAACAATTTAAAAAACTACAAGGAGCTCAAAAAACATGGGTACTACTCCATCCTTTTAAAGCAAAAAAAGCTTTTATTGTTTCACGTGAAGCATCAAGAGTAAGTGACTCTCTAAGAGTTTCTCCCTTGTTAGATGGCGATCATGCAGGCGGACAAGTAGATGCATTTCGTCATGCTTTTTGGATGGCTTTATCACAACAACAAATTGGTGAAAATGCTGCTCGTTCACTTGGCAAAGCTCACGAAAAAGATAACTATAAAACATACAAAGAGCGAAAATTAGAGGACGGTGTTATTCCTGATCAAATTTCTTCAGAAATGGATTTATTTAACAACGAAGTTGGTTTAACACTTTCCAAAAAAGGTGGTAACCTTCCTAAAAATGGATTGATTTACAGAGTAATCAACGCCATTCATCAAGGAAAATTAAAAATTATTAAAAAAGATAAAAACGGTAATTTTCTAACTTGTAATAATGAGGTTATTTCAAAAAAAACATTAATCGGCAAGTGGAAGAATAACAAATGTTTGGTTAGTTCTAATTATAATAGATAAATGCAAAAAGTATATGTAATTTCAGGTACCATATGTACGGTAGATTTATGGCAATATGTTTTTCCTAAACTAAAAAACATACTTCCAGTCCATATTGATATTACTCCTGCCAATTCTTTTGAGGAAATTAATCAAATGATACTGAATCACATTGAAGAGCCAGCCACTATCATTGGTTTTTCTTTAGGTGGGTTTTCTGCTATGAATTTTGCAACTCATCATCCTGAAAGAGTAAAAAAATTAGTTATAGTTGCTGCCAACACTGATGGATTGAGTGATTCAGAAATTCAACTAAGAAAAAGCACTATTGACTTTTTAGAAAAGCACACCTACAAAGGAATATCTCAAGCAAGAATTCAACAGTTTTTACACCCAGATAATCACCGTAATTCCGAAATTATTTCTGTTATTAAAAAAATGGATGCCTATTTAGGAAAAGATGTGCTACTTCGTCAATTAAGAGCAACTTCTGCTAGATTAGATATTTCACAAAAAGTTTTAAATTTAAACATACCTATTTTTTTTATTGCTGCCGAAAATGATGCGCTTATCAACCCAAAAAAACTAAAAGAGTTTGCCAAAAAAACTGAAAAAGGAACATACGTAATGATTAAAAATTGCGGTCATATGATTCCTCTTGAAAAACCTGAAGAACTGGCATCAATAATGAACCTAACCATCAACGAATAATATAAAATGTCAACCAGCCTTAATAATGTTATCAGTTACAGCCCTAATTTTTTAACTGAAAAAGATGCTACAGAGTTATTTAAACAATTAATAAGCCTGTCTGAACTTACAAATATGATGGAAATGAGACTTTCATCTGATGAGGTAATTAAATACAGCTTTGGTAAATTAATGTTTATTGACTCTGATTTAATGGAGAAAAATGTTTTTCAAAAATCAGCTTGGGGAAACACTATGATATGGCCAAAATATATGCTTCCTTTAAAAAAACAGGTTGAAGAACATACTGGACAGGAATTTAAAACTTGTGTTTGCATTTATTATCCCGATGGAAATTCTGGTATCAGTTATCATTCAGATAAAATGGCTTTTGGAAACACTGATATTATTCCTTCAGTTAGTTTAGGTGAAAAACGCATGTTTTATCTTCGAGAAAATAAAACGATGATTGAAAACAAGATACTTCTGGAGCATGGAAGTTTGTTGGTTATGGAAAAAGATTGTCAAGAATACTACGAACATAGCCTACCCGAAAATCCTGAATATTTAAAACCAAGAGTCAATTTAACATTCAGAAAATATGGTTTTTAAACAAAAGCTTCACTAATTATGAAAAGCACAATATTATTTATTACTTTTTTAATTGTTCCTTTGGTAGGCATCTCTCAAAATTCAGATGAATTAATTCTAAAAATCAGAACTGAATTCCAGCGTATAAATTCAAGCAATCAATTAGAGACAGTTGAATTATTTAATGAAGAATTTATGGAATATAGGGCTGATGGTGGTGGACAACTTACTGGTTATTTTGACAATAATAATTTAGTAAAAATAACTGAATGGGTCGGCCCCACCTATGGATCAATCATAACAGAATCCTATTTTAAGGATAATCAGTTATTCTTTGTTTATCAAAAAGAAAATAAATTCAAGGATATTCTTGATAGCTCTGGAAAATGGATAGGTTTAGATGCATCTAAGGAAGAAACAAAATTTGAAGGGAGATACTATTTTTATAACAAGATACTCATTAAGAAAATTACCAAAGGAAAACGAATGTTTGCCCAAGTGTTTGAGCAAACTAAATTTTTAGAACATGTTAATTCAACTGCTGAATTATTAAGAAAAAAGAGGAAAGAAAAAAATAAATAGCATTAAAACAGTTACATATTTGATAATGAAATCTTAATAAAACCTCCCTCTATTTAAACCCATTCTAAATATTTAAGAAAACAATTCGTAAAGTTTGTTCAAGTACTATCATCCTCTTAAATTTGTGCTATTATTTAATCAACAAACAAAATAATGAGCGGATTACTAAAATCTTCTATCGGAAGAAAATTTGCCATGGCACTTTCGGCATTCTTCCTGATGTTTTTCTTATTACAACATTTTGCAATTAACATTACTTCGATTTTTCCAGATAATGGAGCTACATTTAACAAATTGTCGCACTTTATGGGAACAAATACGTTAGTTCAATATGTAATGCAACCCATTTTAATATTTGGTGTGGTGTTTCACTTTGTAATGGGATTCATCTTAGAAATTAAAAACAAAAGTGCTCGTAAGGTTAGCTATGCTAAAAATAATGGAGCTGCAAACTCTACTTGGATGAGTAGAAACATGATTTACAGTGGTGCTGCTATTTTAGCGTTTATTGTATTACACTTTATTGATTTTTGGTTTCCAGAAATCAACACCAAATTTATTCAAGGTGACTGGAGTGGTTTACACGATGGTGAGTTTAGATACTTCCACGAACTACAACACAAGTTTTTAAGCCCAATTAGAGTTGGTGCTTATGTAATTGCTTTTGTTTTCTTAGCATTACACTTATTACACGGATTTAATTCTGCTTTCCAATCTGTGGGAGCAAATAATAAATATACTAAAGGATTGAAAACTTTTGGTAAGCTTTACGCAATCTTAATTCCGTTAGGATTCGTAATTATTGCATTATTTCATCATTTCAATCACTAATACGCAACAAGTATGGCAACTTTAGATTCAAAAATTCCAAAAGGTCCATTAAAAGATAAATGGACAACTTATAAAGATAAAATTGACTTGGTAAACCCTGCTAACAAGCGTTTAATTGACGTTATTGTAGTGGGTACTGGTTTAGCGGGTGGTTCTGCTTCTGCAACTTTAGCAGAATTAGGATATAACGTTAAAGCTTTTGCTTACCAAGATTCACCTCGTCGTGCGCACTCTATTGCAGCACAAGGTGGTATTAACGCAGCAAAAAACTATCAAGGTGATGGTGATTCTTTTTACCGTTTATTTTATGATACAGTAAAAGGTGGAGATTACCGTTCTCGTGAAGCAAACGTTTATCGTTTAGCTGAGGTTTCTGCAAATATTATTGACCAATGTGTGGCTCAAGGAGTTCCTTTTGCACGTGATTATGGTGGACAATTAGATAACCGTTCGTTTGGTGGGGTATTAGTATCTCGTACTTTCTATGCGAAAGGTCAAACAGGTCAACAGTTATTATTAGGTGCGTATTCAGCAATGAACCGCCAAATTGCTCGCGGTAAGATTGAAATGTTCAATCGCCATGAAATGTTAGATTTGGTAATTGTTGATGGAAAAGCTCGTGGTATTATTGCTCGTAACTTAGTTACTGGTGAAATTGAGCGTCACTCTGCACATGCAGTAGTAATTGCTTCTGGTGGATATGGAAATGTATATTTCTTATCAACCAACGCAATGGGATCTAACGCTACAGCTGCTTGGAAAGTTCACAAAAAAGGAGCATTCTTTGCGAATCCTTGTTACACGCAAATTCACCCAACTTGTATTCCTCGTTCGGGAGACTATCAGTCTAAACTAACCCTAATGTCTGAATCGTTACGTAACGATGGTCGTATTTGGGTTCCTAAGAAAATGGAAGATGTATTAGCTATTAGAGAAGGAAAATTAAAACCAACTCAAATTGCTGAAGAAGATAGAGATTACTACTTAGAAAGAAGATATCCTGCCTTTGGTAACTTAGTACCTCGAGATGTGGCTTCTCGTGCTGCAAAAGAGCGTTGTGATGCTGGTTATGGTGTAAATGCTACTGGTGAAGCTGTTTACTTAGATTTTAAATCAGCTATTGAGCGTTACGGTAAAGAGCAATGTAAATTACATGGAATTAAAAACCCTTCACAAGAGAAAATTATTGCTGAAGGTGAAAAAATAGTAGAAGCTAAGTACGGGAACTTATTCCAAATGTATGAAAAGATTGTAGATGACAATCCATACAAAACACCAATGATGATTTATCCTGCAACTCACTACACCATGGGTGGAATTTGGGTAGATTATAACTTAATGACTACTATTGATGGTTGTTATGCTATTGGTGAAGCAAACTTCTCTGATCACGGTGCTAACCGTTTAGGAGCTTCTGCATTAATGCAAGGTTTGGCTGACGGATACTTTGTGTTACCTTACACAATTGGTGATTATTTATCTAACGATATCCGTACAGGTAAAATTTCAACTGAAACTAAAGAATTTGAAGAAGCTGAAAAAGCGGTTAAAGATCGTATTGATTTCTTCATTAACAATAAAGGAGAGCATTCTGTAGATTACTACCACAAGAAATTAGGAAAAATTATGTGGGAAAAATGTGGAATGGCACGTAACGAGCAAGGTTTAAAAGAAGCGATGGCTGAAATTAAAGAGTTACGTGAAGATTTCTGGAAAAACGTAAAAGTTCCTGGAGAGGCTAATGAAATGAACCCAGAATTAGAAAAAGCTGGAAGAGTAGCTGATTTCTTAGAGTTAGGAGAATTATTTGCTAAAGATGCCTTAAACAGAACTGAATCTTGTGGAGGACACTTTAGAGAAGAGTCTGTTGAATTAGACGGACCTCAAAAAGGAGAAGCAAAACGTGATGATGCAAACTTTGCTTATGTAGCTGCATGGGAGTATAAAGGAGAGCCAGCTGATGCTGTATTACACAAAGAAGAATTAGAGTTTAACGATATTGAATTAAAACAACGTTCATACAAATAAGAGAGAATTATGAATTTAACACTTAAAATTTGGCGTCAAAAAAACGCAAGTGATAAAGGAAAAATGGTCGAATATAAGGTGACCGATATTTCTGAGCATATGTCTTTCTTAGAAATGATGGACGTATTAAACGAACAGTTGGTTAGTACTGGTGAAGAGCCTATAGCATTCGACCACGACTGTCGTGAAGGAATCTGCGGAATGTGTTCAATGTATATTAACGGTGAAGCACACGGACCAGATCGTGGTGTAACTACATGTCAGTTACACATGCGTATGTTTAACGATGGTGATACAATTACAATTGAGCCATTTAGAGCTGCTGCATTCCCAGTAATTAAAGATTTAGTTGTTGATAGAAGTTCTTTTGAAAGAATTCAACAGGCTGGTGGATACATATCTGTAAACACTTCTGGAAATACTACAGATGCAAATGCTATCTTGGTTCCTAAAGAAAATGCTGATAAAGCAATGGATGCTGCCACATGTATTGGTTGTGGTGCTTGTGTTGCTACTTGTAAAAACTCATCTGCAATGCTTTTTGTAGGAGCTAAAGTATCTCAATATGCTTTATTACCTCAAGGACAGGTTGAAGCGACTGAACGTGTTAAAAACATGGTTGCACAAATGGATTTAGAAGGTTTTGGTAACTGTACTAATACTGGAGCTTGTGAAATTGAGTGTCCTAAAGGAATTTCTTTAGAAAACATTGCTCGTATGAACTCAGAGTTCTTAAAAGCAAGTTTTAAAGGATAAGATTTTATAACTTTTATAGATATAAAAAACCGAGGCTAATGCTTCGGTTTTTTTATGCTTTCTTTTATACTTAATATTTACACACTCATACCTTTTTTTTATTTGGAGGTATAAAAAACATATACATTTGTCGCCGATGATTACAATACGATAATCTGTGGGGGACTATCTATTACCAAATCAATCATATCTCCAATTAGAGATAAAAAGCCTGAGTCTATAAACTCAGGCTTTTAAATTATTAAACTCTATCTTTTTCTTTCTCTTTTTCAACATGCCCTTTTATTTTTAGCATTTTTCTAGATGCTTTAGCATTCGATATAATCGTAATGGCTTTTGAAAATCCTCCTACTCTTCTTGTATCATATGATACTTCTATTTGTCCTTTTTCACCTGGCATAATTGGTTTTTCTGGTTTTTTAGGAACTGTACACCCACAAGTAGATTTAATATCTTTTATAATCAATGGTTCAGTACCAATATTTGTAAACTCAAACACACGAACCCCATCAGCGCCTTGTTTAATTTTTCCGTAATCGATTGATGCTGTTTCAAATTGAAACTCTTGAGCGTTTGCCATAATTGCCATTAATCCTACAATTACACATAATACAGTATTTCTCATTTTTAATATTTTTTAGTTAGTAATAAATATTTTATTTCTTCGAATGTATCTTAATATCTCCCCATAAAAAAACTAATCGTATACACTACTTTAAAACATGTACAAACAACTTATAACATGTTATTGATACAAAGAAAAATGTCGTTGGTACTTTCTACTTTGATTACAGCTTATATTTTGTTTACTTTGAAATACACAATGAGCTTTTTAAAAAAACATAGCGCTGAAATTCTAATCCACCTACTTTTTTGGGCTTTATTTATCTTTATCTCGCTTTTTGTATTTACCCAATATTACTGGACAGAAAATCCTTTTTTACAGTACTTTTTTATTCTTATCATTATCGTATATACTAACAATCAACTATTGTTACCGCTATTCGTTAAAAAGAAATGGTATGTGTTATACGGAATTGCTTTTATCTTTATTTCAGTTTTAGCAACTCAACTATACTGTAATGTTTTTGCACGTTGTGGATGTTCCATTATGAAGTGCTTAAGCGATTATTTATGGCAAACTCTAGTCCCTCTATTATTTTTCTCTTTTATATGGATGTTGTTTAAGTTTTTAGACGGACAAGAAAAATTAGCACAAACAACCCAAGAACGAACAGAAATGGAGTTGAAATTTTTAAAATCACAAATAAATCCGCATGTGCTCTTAAATAATTTAAACACGATTTACGCGTATTCTATTGACAAACCTAATGAAACCCCCAATTTAATCTTAAAACTCTCAGAAAACCTTAAACATGTCTTATATGAGACAATTTCTGAAAAGGTTTCTCTTGAAAAAGAACTGCTTTTCATACAAAACTATATCGATTTTCAAAAAATTCGAACTGAAGGAGTGAAAGAAATTGATTACCATTATAAAACTGATAGTAATCAATACCAAATTGCTCCACTCCTTTTAATTACCATTATTGAAAATGCTTTTAAACATAGCATTGCACATAGTAAGATTGATGTTTCTATCAACGTTACTAACCATCAATTACATTTAATAAGTAGTAATCAATTCAACATAAACACAAATAAAAATACCAAAGCCATTGGCTTAGAAAACTTAAAAAAGAGATTGCTGTTAATTTATCCAGATAATCATTCTCTTTACATTTATCAAAAAGGAGATGTTTTTACTGTAGAACTGAAAATAGATCAATTATGAAATGTATAATTATTGAAGATGAGTTGCCTGCGCAAGCTATTTTGAAAAAGTATATCGGTAAAATTCCAGATGCTGAAATTGTACATACGTTTCAAACAGCAATACAAGCTAATGAGTTTCTGAAAAACAATACTGTTGATGTTATTTTTCTAGATATTAATTTACCTGATATTTCTGGGTTAGACTTTATAAAAACAGTTAAAAACCCTCCTAAAATAGTTATTACAACGGCTTACCCTGATTATGCAGTGAGTAGTTTTGAGTTAGAAACAATTGTTGATTATTTGGTAAAACCCTTTTCTTTTGATCGCTTTTTAAAAGCAATTAGTAAAGTAGAAAGTCAATTATTAAAATCAAAAACTTCAGAAAAAGAAGCTACTTATTTGAATATAGATAAAATTATACATAAAGTATATCTAGCTGATATTTTATACTTAGAATCTGATCGAAACTATGTGCATTTTATCACCTCATCAAAAAAATTGACAATTATAGATTCATTAAAAAACTGGAAGGAAACTCTAAGTTCAAACAAATTTGTACAAATACACAAATCGTATATTGTAAATTTAGAAAAGATTGAAAAATATACAGGAACTTTTCTTTATACAAAAAACATCAAAATTCCTATTGGTAGAACTTATAAAAACAACCTATTGACTCTTTTAAAAACCAAGAGTCAATAGGTTATTGGGACTACTCCCAAGTATTTTCAGCTGCATCACCATTCCAAATAACCGTAGCTAAATACGGATTATCAATAAACGGGTTTCTGTTTCCTTGCGCATTAGCAACTGCATTGTTACGTTGAATTTCTAAATCAGACACAGGGTCATCAGCATTCCACTGTAACAATAAAGTAACCATATTGCTATCAGAAGCTGCAGCAGAACCCACAGCTACATTTTTTGGTAAACATTGATTGCCGTAACGTAAGTACATATACATCATCATACGCGCTACATCTCCTTTCCATTCATCTCCTGGGTACCAATTTCCTGAGACATCTCCTGCATTTCCAGAGCCATTTGCAAACTTTTTACTAGATCTTTGGTTATTAAACGTTACATCTGAAGGTCTTAAATGATGTGCATCTGCACCTGGACCTGAAGTTCCTAAATTTGGATTTCCTAATGACTTAGGGTATACATGCTCTCTATTCCAATCACCTGTATTTCCGCCATTAGCATCTTTACTACGAGTTCTATCTGTTACATAATTACCATCTGTATCGTCATAACCATAAATTAAAACCACCTTATTATTATCTGAAGGATCTAAATCTGATTGTTTTAATACATTCCAAACATCTGGCGTATAATCTAAGAAGGTAGTATGACTATTAATAATTTCAGTAGCTAAAACATCTTTTAAAGAACTTCCTGTTAAGGTAAAGTCTACATCTTTATAATATTCTGATAATTCAGAAGGGATATTAAAACTTCCTGGATTCCCATTGGCTGAAGCATTTACATTAATGATTACCGTTGCAGTAGAACAATTACTTGGCGTAATTGTACTGCAAATAGTATACTTAAAAGAATCTGTACCTACAAAATCTTGTGCTGGCGTGTATATAAAAGCATTATTGCTCCTAACTATAGTTCCATTTCTTGCAGAACTAGTCTCAAACGTTACTTTTACATTTCCTGAAGTATAAGTATCATTCTCTAAAAAACTAGCCAATACATTCTCTTTATTTTCTTCAGCCTCAAAGGAATCATCAACAGCTACTACTTTATCTTCTGTTGGTACAACATCATTGTCACTTCCTCCACAGTTAATAAACAACATTAAAATTGTTATTATTCCTATTATTTTCTTCATGATTGTATCTTAAATAATTAGTCTTTTTTATGTTTATCATGTACTTTGGTAGGTACATTATCATTCCATACTGTTAAAATATCTGTCGCTACACTTGCTCCACTTCCTGCTGCAATTGCAAACTGACTTCTCCACCCAGCTAAGGTTCCGCAAACATATAACTCTTCTTTTATTAAGTGGTTGAAATTACGTAGCTGAATTCTATCTTTCATAGCATTTGCTCTAATATGACGCTCTACATATTGTTCTAAACCAGCTATTTCAAAAGGTTTTGAATAGTTTAGGGCTATAACAACTGTTTTACTGTAATATTCATTTTTATTGGTGATTATCTTATATCCATTTTCATCATCCAAAACAGCTATCACTTTTTCATTTTCAATTTGAGATACTTCTGGGTATAAATTTTTTAACTGATTTCTACCGCTTTCTAGAATATCTTTTCCTAAAGTTTCTGGAGCTAAGCCTAGAACATTATTAAAGAGAGCATCTTGTAGGTGAGAAGAACGTTGATGTATTATAATTCCAACTGTTTTTCCTTTTGCATATTCTTTAGTAAGTGCAGAACCTAAAACTAAAGCGCATTGCATACCTGATACTCCTCCTCCAACAATAAGTACATCAAAAACCATAGTTAAGCTACTAACATTTTAAAATTAGCCGCAAATAATTTAACTGCAATAGCTAACAAGATTACACCAAATATTTTTCTTATAATTTTTATTCCGTTTGGTCCAATTACTTTTTCAATCTTTCTAGACGTTTTTAACACAATATAAATTACAATTACATTTAATAAAACGGCTACAATAATATTTTCAAGGTTAAATTCCGCACGTAATGAAAGTAGTGTTGTTAAGCTACCAGGACCTGCTATTAATGGGAAAGCTAAAGGAAAAACAGTTGCACTTAATGCTTCTTCATCATCTTCTTTATAAAGTGTGATTCCTAATATCATTTCCAATGCTAGAAAAAACAAGATAAAAGCACCTGCCACCGCAAATGAGTGTACATCTATACCTATTAAATTTAATAGTCTCTGTCCTAAGAATAAAAACAGAATCATAATAAATCCTGCTATTACAGAAGCTTTTTCTGATTGAATGTGTCCTACTTTTTTACGTAAATCAATAATGATAGGAATGTTTCCAACAATATCAATTACCGCAAACAGTACCATAAAGGCTGTAAAGATTTCTTTGAAGTTAAAGTCCATAGTTGATATATTTTCGCGTGCAAAATTATATAAGTAATGTTACAATCTAGTATTTTTGCATTTAAATTTACGGGAAGTTAATGCAAACTTCCAATTTTAAACACAAATTATGTTTCAATTAGGAAAAACAATAGTTTCAGAAGACCTTATAGAAAAAGAGTTTGTCTGCAACTTATCTGCTTGCAAAGGTGCTTGTTGTATAGATGGTGATGCAGGTGCTCCACTTGAAAAAGAAGAAACAAAAATTCTAGAAGAAATATACCCAAAAATTAAACCTTTTTTACGCAAAGAAGGTATTGAAGCTATTGAAAAACAAGGCACTTGGATTACTAGTGATTTTGGTGAATTAGAAACTCCTTTAATTAATGATGCTGATTGTGCTTATGTTATTTTTGATGATAAGGGTACTGCCTTATGTGCCATTGAAGAAGCATATAACCAAGGTATTGTAGATTGGAAAAAACCTGTTTCTTGCCATTTGTATCCTGTTCGTGTAAAGGATTATAGTGAATTTGCTGCCGTAAACTACCACAAATGGAAAATTTGTGATGATGCTTGTTCTTTAGGTAAAGAATTACAAGTTCCTTTATACAAATTTGTAAAACAAGCTTTAATTAGAAAGTTTGGCCAAAATTGGTATGATGAACTTGAAAAGGTAGCTGAAAAACATTTGAAAAGATAAGACAAAAAACGACGCTAAATAGCGTCGTTTTTTATCTTATTAGTATATACATACTTAACTAATGTTTCCCATTATTTTTCTGTGCAAGCGAATAGCATATCCATCTGACAAACCTGCTACATAGCTAGAAATTTGCATAATTCTATCGTATAAACTTTCTTTTTCTTGTTGATACTCTTGTGGAATTAAATTCAACACCAACTTATCATAATTAGATTGTTTATTATCAAACTTGTTATTTAAAGCAGTTACAAAAACATCTAAAAGGTCTCCAATGATTTTATATCCTGCCACTTCTTTTTCAACAACTTCTTTACTTCTGTAAATTTTATCAACGCTTATTTTAATAATATCATTAATCTGAGCTTCGTATTTACATTTATCTAATAACCCTTTATCGAATGTTCCATTTAAAATAGCTTCTTCATTATCTAAAAAGATGGTTACTGCTTCATTAATTAATACTCCTATAGCTAAAGCTCGTAAATAACTTACACGATCTTTAGTATGCTGTAATGAGTGGTATTTTTTACTATCAATCGTATCTTTCACCAACTTAATCATGTATTCTAAGGCATAATCTTCTTCAATTAAACCTAGATTGATTCCATCTTCAAAATCGATAATTGTATAACAAATATCATCAGCTGCTTCAACTAAGTATGCTAATGGGTGACGATAATAAGAAACACCTTCTGATTCTTTTTTCAATAATCCTAAATCTTGCACGACATCTAAAAAAGCATCTTTTTCTGACTGAAAAAAGCCATATTTCTTATCTACAATATGTTTAGTCGGCTTCTTCGGTAAACTCTCTTTAGGATACTTTAAAAAAGTTCCTAGAGTTGCATACGACAAACGTAAACCTCCTTGAATTCCTTCTCTATTTTCTGTAAGAATTTTAAACCCATTAGCATTTCCTTCAAAATCTATTAAATCTTGATATTCTAAATCGGTTAATTGGTCTTTATACTGAAGTCCTTTTCCTGTTTTAAAATATTCTCCAATGGCTTTCTCTCCTGAATGTCCGAATGGTGGGTTCCCAATATCGTGCATTACTGATGCCGCGGCTACAATTGCTCCAAAATCGTTAAAGGTATATCCTAACTCTTTTAATTTTGGGTGGCGCTCTAGTAATTCTTTACCTACTCTTCGTCCCAACGTACGCCCTACAACTGATACTTCTAAACTATGGGTTAATCGTGTATGGACAAAATCGGTTTTTGATAATGGAATTACCTGTGTTTTATCTTGTAAGCTACGAAAAGCTGATGAAAATATAATTCTATCAAAATCTACCTCAAAACCTAAACGAGTTTCATCTTGTTTTGCACGTTCACGTTTTTGGATATCGCCAAAACGTTTTAAAGATAGGAGTTGTTCCCAGTTCATCATTAGAGTAAAATTTTTTTCGAAAATACTAAAAAAGAGAAGCCTGTCGACCTCTCTTTATCACTTTTAATTTTGCTTCGACTACGCTCAGCAATCTTTAATGAATAATTAAAACTAATTCTTAAGATCCACACATTAAACAATCGTCTGGACCTTCTGCATTTTTAGAAGCTTCAACCATAGCCTTAAACTCTTCTGGACTCATTGGCTTATCTTCTTCTTTCTTTTCTACATTTAACGTAAACTGCTTCGCATTTACAGCAGATTTGGTACGTAAATAGTACATTCCTGTTTTTAATCCAGATTTCCATGCGTAGAAGTGCATAGAAGTTAACTTCGCATAGTCAGGATCTTTCATAAATAAGTTTAACGATTGAGATTGATCGATAAAATATCCTCTATGGCGCGCCATATCAATAATATCTTTCATACTCATTTCCCAAACTGTTTTGTATAAATCTTTTAGTTCTTGCGGAATTATGTCAATATGTTGGATAGATCCGTTTGCACGCATAATATCTTCTTTCATATTGTTGTCCCATAAACCTAATTCTACTAAATCTTCCAATAAGTGTTTATTTACTACAATAAACTCTCCAGACAGTACTCTACGTGTATAAATGTTAGATGTGTAAGGCTCAAACGCTTCGTTATTTCCTAAAATTTGAGAAGTAGATGCTGTAGGCATTGGTGCTACTAATAGTGAGTTACGAACTCCGTGTTTTTTTACATTTTTACGTAATTTTTCCCAATCCCAACGGCCACTCAATTCTTCATCTTTAATTCCCCACATATTGTGTTGGAATTCTCCTTCTGACATTGGTGAACCTTTAAAAGTAGAATAGGCTCCTTTTGCCTTAGCAACTTCCATTGATGAGGTTACAGCTGCAAAATATAATGTCTCAAAAATTTCTTGGTTAAGCTTCTTCGCTTCTTCTGAAGTAAACGGTAAACGTAACATGATGAAAGCATCTGCTAATCCTTGAATTCCTAATCCTACTGGACGGTGACGGAAATTAGAGTTCTCTGCTTCTTTTACAGGATAATAGTTACGATCAATTACTGTATCTAAATTACGGATTACTTTTTTCGTTACTTTAAATAACTTTTGATGATCGAAGAACTTATTTCCGTTTTCATCTTCTGCAACAAACATTGGTATTGCTATTGATGCTAAGTTACATACTGCTACTTCATCTTCTGCAGTATACTCCATAATCTCAGTACATAAATTTGAAGAACGAATCGTTCCTAAATTCTTTTGGTTTGACTTACGGTTTGCTGCATCTTTATACAACATGTACGGAGTACCTGTTTCTATTTGTGATTCTAAGATTTTTTCCCATAAATCACGTGCTTTAATAGTTTTTCTTCCTTTCCCAGCAGCTTCATAACTTGTATACAACCGCTCAAACTCTTCACCATAAGTATCGTATAAATGAGGACACTCGTGTGGACACATTAACGTCCAATCAGCATCTTCTTGTACACGTTTCATGAATAAATCTGAAATCCACATTGCATAGAATAGATCACGCGCACGCATTTCTTCTTTACCGTGGTTTTTCTTTAAGTCTAAAAAGTCAAAAATATCTGCATGCCAAGGCTCTAAATACATTGCAAAAGAACCTTTACGTTTTCCTCCTCCTTGATCTACATAACGTGCTGTATCGTTAAATACACGTAACA
The DNA here is from genome assembly GCF_003867015.1 of Tenacibaculum singaporense. Taxonomy (NCBI): domain Bacteria; kingdom Pseudomonadati; phylum Bacteroidota; class Flavobacteriia; order Flavobacteriales; family Flavobacteriaceae; genus Tenacibaculum; species Tenacibaculum singaporense. Next base: position 638,268 of record NZ_CP032548.1, on the reverse strand, counting down.
TAGGTACAATTCCATTTGATGTTCCGTTAGTACCTGCAATATAACTTCCCGTAGCACGGATATTGTGGATAGATAAACCTATACCTCCTGCAGATTGTGAAATTTTAGCCGTCTGTTTTAAAGTATCATAAATTCCATCAATACTATCGTCTTGCATTTGTAGCAAGAAACAAGATGACATTTGTGGTTTTGGCGTACCTGAATTGAATAATGTTGGTGTTGCATGGGTAAAATATTTTTTACTCATCAATTCGTATGTAGCAATTGCCTCATCAATATCTTCTTTGTGAATACCTATAGCAACGCGCATTAACATTTGTTGCGGACGTTCAACAATGTTTCCGTTTAACTTTAATAAATAAGAACGTTCTAATGTTTTAAAACCAAAATAATCGTAGTTAAAATCACGACTGTAGATAATTGTTGAATCTAATTTATCAGCATTATCCATGATGATTTTATACACATCATCCGCTAGTAAAGGAGCTTTATTTCCTGTACGTGGATTGATGTATTCGTACAAATCAGTCATTGTTTCCGAAAACGATTTTTTGGTATTCTTATGTAAGTTAGATACGGCAATTCTCGCTGCTAATTTCGCATAATCAGGATGAGCAGTTGTCATTGTCGCAGCAATTTCTGCTGCTAAATTATCTAATTCAGAAGTAGTTACCCCATCATACAGTCCTTCAATAACACGCATTGCTACTTTTACTGGATCAACGATATTGTTTAATCCATAACACATTTTTCTAACCCTTGCTGTGATTTTATCGAACATCACAGGCTCTTTTCTGCCGTCTCTTTTTACTACATACATATTGATATTGGTTTTTGTTGGTTAATAGCGTCGTCAAAACATAGTTGTTTACGACAACATGTAAAATGTTAATACTAGTTTGTTTCTTTTGAAACGATTATAACGCTAAAGCACTGTAAAAAGTGCTGTAACTGAGTAAATACTGCATGTAGGGGAAATAGCAGCTTATTGGTTCCTAAAAATCTGCATCAAAGCTGATGCTTCCTGTACCTCCAGATTTTACTCCGGCTTTTTGGTACTCTGATACTCTCTTTTCAAAAAAGTTAGTTTTTCCTTCCAAAGAAATCATTTCCATGAAATCAAATGGATTGGTAGACTCATATTCTTTTTCGCATCCGAACTCTAAAAGTAGTCTATCGGTAACATACTCTAAATATTGTGTCATTAACGTTGCATTCATACCTATTAAACTCACAGGTAAAGACTCCGTTATAAATTCTCTTTCAATATCTAAAGCTGAAATTATAATATCTCTAATTCTTTCTTTTGGTACTTTATTTACTAAGTGATTGTTGTGTAAGTGTACAGCAAAATCACAGTGCATTCCTTCATCACGAGAAATTAACTCGTTCGAGAATGTTAATCCAGGTAATAATCCACGTTTCTTTAACCAGAAAATAGAACAGAAAGATCCTGAGAAGAAAATTCCTTCAACCGCTGCAAAAGCAATTAAACGCTCAGCAAACGAATCAGATTCAATCCATTTTAAAGCCCAATCTGCCTTCTTTTTAATGGCAGGAAAAACTTCAATTGCCTTGAATAACCTATCTTTCTCTTCTTCATCCTTGATATATGTGTCAATTAATAACGAATACGTTTCAGAATGAATATTCTCCATCATTATTTGGAAACCATAAAAGAATTTAGCTTCTGAGTATTGAACTTCGTTTACAAAGTTTTCTGCTAAATTTTCATTTACAATTCCATCAGATGCGGCAAAAAATGCTAAAACATGCTTAATAAAGTAACGTTCATCGTCTGTTAACTTAGAATTCCAATCTGTTAAGTCTGAATGTAAATCAATTTCTTCAGCAGTCCAAAAACAAGCTTGTTGCTTTTTATACCATTCCCATAAGTCGTTATGTTGAATTGGAAAAATTACAAATCTGTCTTTGTTTTCTTGTAAAATTGGTTCAATCGATGCCATGCTTTTTAAGCTCTTTTTAGTGTGTTATTTTTATTCCCTGAGTATAGAAACAAAGATTGGAAAAATTGCTAAATTTTGAAAGCTATACTTATTCACAAATCCCTTGAAGTTTTTAACAAATTACTTTTTTATCTTCAATTTACAACTTTTTTAAGCTTTTGCAAAAACTTAAAAATCAATGATTTAAAATTAAAAAAAACGCTTGATAAGTGATACTCACTGAGTTTCTTATTTTATGTTTCAACATAAAAAAAGTGACACATTTTGCGCCACTTTTTAAACCTTTATATTCTTCTTTTTTAGGTTACTTTTTAACCTTTAAAACGTCCTCTATTATTTGTTCAATTTGTTTTTTTGGTAATGCTCCATGTGCCATTTGAGGTTCATCGTTAGCAGGACAAAATAACATAGAAGGAATGCTTCTTATTCCAAAAGCAGCAGCTAATTCTTGTTCTGCTTCTGTATCTATTTTATAAATATGAACTTTCCCTTCATACTCTGCACTTAATTCTTCCAAAACAGGAGCTAATGCTTTACATGGACCACACCAATCAGCATAAAAATCAATTATTGCAGGTAATTCTCCTTCAAACTTCCATTCTTTATTTTCTTCATAGTTAAAAACCTTTTTTAAAAAAGCTTCTTTGTTTAAATTTTCAGTCATGCTTATTATATTATAATTATGTAAAGGTAGTCGTTTTTATTTCAATAGATTTACAAGGGTGTTTTTGTTAAAATCATCTTAAAATAAATGACTATGAGTGTTTTTCTTCTAAATTTGGTCGAATTAACCAATTTTTTAATCATGAAAAAAATCCTTCTTCCCATTATTTGTGCAGGAACAATTTTAGTTTCTTGTAAAGAAGAAAAGCAACCTAAAAAAAATATTAGTGTGAATTATCCAGAAACAACTAAAAAACCTGTTGTAGATGAATATTTTGGAACTAAAGTAACCGATAACTATCGTTGGTTAGAAGATGATAGAAGTACTGAAACTGAAGCTTGGGTAAAAGCTGAAAACGAAGTAACTTTCGATTACTTAGATAAAATTCCATATCGTGAACAATTAAAAGACCGTTTATCAGAATTATGGAACTACGAAAAAGTAGGAACTCCATTTAAAGAAGGTGACTACACCTATTTTTATAAAAATAACGGATTACAAAACCAATATGTTTTATATAGAAAAGATAAAGAAGGTAAAGAAGAAGTTTTCTTAGACCCTAATACATTTGCTGAAGATGGAACTACATCATTAGGTTCAGTAAGTTTTACCAAAGATGGAAAAACTGTAGCGTACACTATTTCAGAAGGAGGAAGTGATTGGAGAAAGGTTATTATAATGGACGCTGAAACCAAAGAAATTAAAGAAGATACTTTAGTAGATGTAAAATTCTCTGGAATAGCTTGGAAAGGAAACGAAGGTTTTTACTATTCTAGTTATGACAAACCTAAAGGAAGTGAATTATCTGCTAAGACAGATCAACATAAATTATACTTCCATAAATTAGGAACTCCTCAAAGTTCTGATGAAGTTATTTTTGGAGCTACTCCAGAAGAAAAACACCGTTATGTTGGTGGGTATTTAACAGAGGATAACAAATACTTATTTGTGTCTGCTTCAACCTCAACATCAGGAAACAAGTTGTTTATTAAGGATTTAACAGATCCTAATAGCAAATTAACACCTATCATTGACAATTTTGATAGCGATACTGATGTAATTGATAGTAAAGGAAGTAAGTTGTACTTAGTAACCAACTTAAATGCTCCTAACAAGAAAATTGTTACTGTGGATGCTGCAAACCCAACTCCAGAAAACTGGGTAGATTTTATTCCTGAAACTGAAAACGTATTATCTCCATCAACAGGAGCTGGATACTTCTTTGCAAAATATATGGTAGATGCTGTTTCTAAAGTAGTACAATACGATTTTGACGGAAAATTAATCCGTGAAGTAAAATTACCAGGTGTAGGTTCTGCAGGTGGTTTTGGAGGAAAAGCAGATGCAAAAGAATTATACTTCTCTTTTACCAACTACAATACTCCAAGTTCTTCATATAAATTCAACCCAGAAGATGGAACTTATGAACTATACTGGAAACCCGCTATTTCATTCAACGCAGATGACTATGAAAGTAAGCAAGTATTTTATACTTCAAAAGATGGAACAAAAGTTCCTATGATTATTACCTATAAAAAAGGATTAGAGTTAAACGGTAAAAATCCTACTATTTTATATGGTTATGGTGGGTTCAATGTAAGCTTAACTCCAAGTTTTAGTATTGCCAATGCAGTTTGGATGGAACAAGGTGGTGTATATGCTGTACCTAACTTACGTGGTGGTGGAGAGTATGGTAAAAAATGGCACAATGCTGGTACGCAGTTAAAAAAGCAAAATGTATTTGACGATTTTATTGCTGCTGCCGAATATTTAATCAGCAACAACTACACTTCTTCTGATTATTTAGCAATTAGAGGAGGATCAAACGGAGGTTTATTAGTAGGAGCTACGATGACACAACGTCCTGATTTAATGAAGGTAGCTTTACCTGCTGTAGGCGTATTAGATATGCTACGTTACCACACATTTACAGCTGGGGCTGGTTGGGCGTATGACTACGGAACTTCTGAACAAAGCAAAGAAATGTTTGAATACTTAAAAGGATATTCACCAGTACACAATGTAAAAGAAGGTACTCAATATCCTGCAACTATGGTAACCACAGGAGACCATGACGATCGTGTAGTACCAGCTCACAGTTTTAAGTTTGCTGCTGAATTACAAGAGAAACAACAAGGAGACAACCCTGTATTAATTAGAATTGAAACCAATGCGGGTCATGGAGCAGGAACTCCTGTAGCAAAAACTATTGAACAGTATGCTGATATTTTTGGATTTACTTTATTTAACATGGGATTTGAAACATTACCAAACGCTCCTAAATCGAAAATAAAAAGTTAAAAACTGTAACATTTTTATAAAAACAGACTCTTATTAGAGTAAATTTACTACCTCGGGACAAAATCTCGAGGTAGTTTGTTAAAATTAAGATTCATTCAAAAAACATTAAAAATGAAAACCATTCACAAAATGCTGTTTACTACTGCCGTTGCTTCTTTAGGAGTTATTGCGTGTAAAACAGACAAAAAGCCTGAAGAAAAAGTACAGGCAATTGTTTTAGAAAATATGGATACTTCGGTTAAACCTACCGATGATTTCTTTAGATATGTTAACGGTTCTTGGATTGATAACACTGAAATTCCTGCTGATGAAACTTCTTGGGGAGGATTTAATCAGTTGAGAAAAACCACTACCAAAGATGTATTAGCTATCTTAAACAAGGCTATTGAAGAAGGTAACTTCCCAAAAATAAAAGATGCTGAAGGAAACGAAATAGATTCTGATCAAGAAAAAGCGGTAAACTACTACGAAACCATCATGGATACCGTAGCTAGAAATAAAGCAGGTAAAGCACCTGTACAACCTTTTCTTCAAAAAATTGAAGAAATTAAAGACTTAAACGACGTACAAACTTTCATTACCAATATGGCTCCTTATGGGGGTGCTGGTTTTTATGGTTTTGGAGTGTTTAACGACCTTAAGAACAGTAGTATGAATGCGGGTTACATGGGAGCTGGCGGACTTGGTTTATCAAGAGATTACTACGTAGATGAAAAGGTAAAAGACAAGCTTGAAAAATATGAGGTGTTTGTAGCTAAAATGTTACAAGAATTTGGTGATGATGAAGCTACAGCTAAAAAGAATGCAGCAACTATTGTTGCTTTCGAAAAGAGTTTAGCTGAACCTAGAATGACAAAAGAAGAGCGTAGAGATACACGTAAAATTTACAACCCAATGACTCTTGCTGAATTAGCTGAATTGGCTCCTGTAATTGATTGGGAAGCTCATTTAAAAGGTATTGGAGTAGATAGTATCGATAAAGTTATTGTTACAGATCCAGGGTATTTCAAAGCAATGAATGAAGTACTTAAAAATAGTCCTATTGAAACTGTTAAATTATCATTACGTTGGAATGCTATCAACAACTCATTAGGTTTATTATCTACTGATTTAGAAAAAGCTAACTGGGAATTCTACAGTAAAGAAATGCGTGGAGCTAAACAACAACGTCCAAGAGACGAACGTGCTTTAGCTAATTTAAATGGCGCTATTGGCGAAGCTTTAGGTAAGTTATATGTAGATGAAAAGTTTCCACCTGAAGCGAAGCAAAAAGCTAAGGAAATGATTGATAACGTAATGTTAGGTTTTGAAAAACGTATTGCGCAACTACCTTGGATGAGTGCTGAAACTAAAGAAAAAGCTTTAGAGAAATTACACAAATTAACTGTTAAAATTGCATATCCTGATAAATGGAAAGACTACTCAACTTTACTTGTTAAAGGATTAGATGAGGGAGGTACATATTTTGACAACGCTGTTAATGTTCGCAAGTGGAACTTTGAAAAAGATATGGCTAAATTAGGTAAAGAAGTAGATAGAACTGAATGGGGAATGTCTCCTCAAACTGTTAACGCTTATTTTAATCCTGTAAACAATGAAATCGTATTCCCAGCAGCTATTTTACAACCTCCTTTCTATAACTACAAAGCTGATGAAGCTGTAAATTATGGAGGAATTGGAGCAGTTATTGGTCACGAAATCTCTCATAGTTTTGATGATTCTGGTGCTCGTTTTGATGGTGATGGAAACTTAAAAAATTGGTGGACAGAAGAAGATGCTGAAAAGTTCAAAGAAGCAGGAAGTAAATTAATAAAGCAATTTAGTGATATTGTTGCTATTGATAGTATGAACTTAAATGGTGAGTTTACTTTAGGTGAAAATATTGGTGATTTAGGTGGTGTACAAGCTGCTTATGAAGGATTGCAAATTTTCTTAGAAAAGAATGGTCGTCCAGAAAAAATTGACGGATTTACTCCTGAACAACGTTTCTTCCTTTCTTGGGGAACTATTTGGAGAACTAAAATGCGTGATGAAGCATTAAAAAACCGTATCATGACAGATACGCATGCTCCTGGAATGTACAGAGCTTATATGCCTCTTAAAAACGTAGATGCTTTTTATGAAGCATTTGATGTTAAAGAAGGAGACAAAATGTACTTAAAGCCAGAAGATCGTGTAAGAATTTGGTAAATTCAATTAAAAAATAAGTACCTTTAAACCAGTGTATATACACTGGTTTTTTGTTTTCCAAAAATTAACAACAAGTTTTGTATATTCCAAAAAATAGTAAGTAATTCGCCCTCCTTAATTTTTAATAGAATGAGACTAATTGGAAGGATTGAAAAAATATCCTTTTTAAACTGGGAAATAGAAGATTTACCTGTAAAAATTGATACAGGAGCCTATACTTCTGCAATACATTGTAAGCATATTGAAGAAAAAGACGGAGTATTAGAGTTTATATTACTCTGTCCTAAAACAGAAAAGTATAATAATAAATTGCTCCAAACAACAAAGTATAAAGTAAAAAGCATAAGAAGTTCAAACGGAAAGAAACAAAAAAGGTATGTTGTTTCTACATCCGCTATTTTTTATGGTAAAAAATACAAAATAAAGCTATCGTTATCAGATAGAGGTAAAATGAATTATCCAGTATTAATTGGTAGAAAATTTTTAAATAAAAAATTTATTGTGGACGTTTCACAAAAAAACATCACATCAAAAGAAATATAAAAAATGAAAATTGTTGTTCTTTCTAGAAACCCTAAATTATATTCAACCAAACGCTTAGTAGAAGCAGGCGAAAAAAGAGGTCATGAAATGGTCGTATTAGACCATACCAAATGTGATCTTATTATCGAAAAAAGAAAACCTGCGATAGTATACAATCATGAACTTGTAACTGATGTTGACGCTATTATTCCTCGTATTGGTGCTTCAGTTACTTTTTATGGTACCGCAGTTGTACGTCAATTCGAAATGATGAAAGTATTTTCTGCTGTAGAGTCTCAAGCTTTGGTACGCTCTAGAGATAAACTAAGTAGTTTACAAGTACTTTCGAGAGCAAATTTAGGACTTCCAAAAACGGTTTTCACCAATTATTCAAAAGACACTTCAGAAATTATAAAAAAAGTAGGTGGTGCTCCTCTAATTGTTAAACTTTTAGAAGGAACACAAGGCCTTGGTGTTGTTTTAGCCGAAACCAGAAAAGCTGCAGAATCTGTTATAGAAGCTTTTAACGGTTTACAAGCTCGTGTAATTGTTCAAGAATATATTAAAGAAGCTAAAGGAGCTGATATTCGTGCTTTTGTAGTAGATGGTGTTGTTGTTGGTGCTATGAAACGTCAAGGAAAAGAAGGTGAATTTAGGTCCAACCTACACAGGGGAGGAACTTCAGAAATTATAGAATTAACTGATGAAGAAGAAAATGCTGCTTTAAAAGCTGTAAAAGCAATGAAGTTAGGTATTGCTGGTGTAGATATGTTACAATCTGATAGAGGTCCTTTGATTTTAGAAGTTAATTCTTCTCCTGGTTTAGAGGGCATTGAAAAAGCCACTGGAAAAGATATAGCAAAAAGTATTATACGTTACGTAGAAAGAAGCGCTTAAAACAAAACCGATACAAAAGAGTATCGGTTTTTTGTTTCTCTCTAAAGAGTTACTTTTGCAGATATGCTACAAGTAAACAATATTTCATTCACTTATCCATCTAAAGAAAAAACCTTAGAAAACATCCATTTTACACTTCAAAAAGGTGAGCACTTATGTGTAATGGGTGAAAGTGGTTGTGGAAAATCTACACTTTTAAAAATTGTATATGGTTTACTAGATGTTGATAAAGGGAACTTATATTGGAATAATATTCAAATTTTGGGTCCCGAACATCACTTAGTTCCTGGAATGGAATTTTTTAAATATGTAGCGCAAGATTTTGACTTAATGCCTTTCACATCTGTAAGTGAAAATATTAAAAAATTCTTGTCACGATTTTATCCTAAAGAAGCTGAAGAAAGAACACAAGAACTTTTGGAAGTTATTGAAATGACCGAATTAGCGAACGAAAAAGTTAAAAACTTAAGTGGTGGACAGCAACAAAGAGTAGCCATTGCAAGAGCGTTGGCTAAAGAACCAGAATTATTATTGTTAGACGAACCTTTCAGTCAAATAGACAACTTTAAAAAGAACTCATTAAGAAGACGATTATTTGCATATTTAAAAAAGAAAAATATTGTCTGTATTGTTGCTACACACGATGGAAACGATGCACTTTCTTTTGCTGATACCATGATGGTAATCCGCAACAACCAAATCATTGCATATGACAGTCCAACAAACTTATATAAAAACCCAAAAGAAAAGTATGTTGCTTCTTTATTTGATGATGTAAACGAACTCACCATAAATAAACAAACATTACTACTATATCCTAACTTACTTGAAATTACCAAAAAACCATCAAAACTAGAAGGAACAGTACTTAAATCTTATTTTAAGGGGAATTATTGGCTAATCGAAGTTGCTTATAACAACCAATCCATTTTTATAAACCACTTTGAAAATATTGAGCATAAAAAAACAGTCTCATTTAAGTTAAAAGAGACTGTTTAAACCAATAATAACTATCTCAATAATTATTACTCAACTATCTTAAAATAAATTATTTTTCTAAAAAATACACCCTTACCATCTTAAACACCAAAAGATAAAAGTGTATTATAGCTTCTTTTTCTGTTCTGGTTATAACAACCTTTCCAAAACTAAAACAAATAACTTTTATTTTACCCTACCTTTTTTTCTAAAAAATTTCTTTTATGATGTTTTTTGCTCCGTTGAATTCAAAAGATTCTCCTTCCTTTTTCCCTAAAATTAGCCTTCCAATAGGTGAAGATGGAGATATTGCGAAATATTTTTTATTTTTAAAAGTTAACAACCCTACACTCACACTAATAAAATAGTTTATAGTTGAGGTGGTTATAACCACACTTCCTAAATGAGCTATTCTTGAAGTTGTATCTGTATTAATTTTAGCAAGTGTTTCTTTCATTTGAGCAATTCCACTAAGTTGCTGACTCGCTTTTTCCATTTCTAACTGCAACATTGCTCTTCCTGTTTCATGTTTATCTCCCGCAGAACTTTTTGTTTCAGATTGTAATGCTTTTTGATGAGAAGTAATTGTTTCTTCTACAGTTTGTAAACGTTTATTTACATACAACTCACATTGTTTGTATAACTCTTCTTTAATATTCATTTTTTACTTTTCTAATCAATACTAATTTACAAGTTGCGCTAACTCCTTCCCTACCAAACTTCCTATAGCAACTCCCATTCCTCCTAATCGTACACCACAAAACACATTATTTGAAAGCTGTTTTACAATCGTTTTTTTCTGATTTCCAACTCCCATAATTCCGCTCCAACGATGTTCAATTTCAACTTTAGTATTTGGTAAAATTGTTGTTTTTAAGATTTCTTCTAATTTATTTTGAATAAGCGCTGTTTGTCCAAATTCAATAGTTTTCTCCCCTTTAAAATCAAGGTTTCTTCCTCCTCCAAACAAAATTCTATCATCAATATTTCTAAAATAATAATAACCTTTATCTAAATGAAAGGTTCCTTTTATATGTAAATTTTCAATTGGTTTCGTAATTAATACTTGTGCTCTAGCTGGTTTCACGCTTTCATTTAATAATTGATTTGCAAAACCATTAGTAGCAATAAATAGTTTTTTTGTGTTAAATGTAATTTGGTTCGTTTCAACCTCTACCTGCTCATTATTTTCAATAAACTTTTCAACCTGAATGTTATTGATAATTTTTATTCCTGAAGACAATACTTTTTCTAACAATTTCGCAGCCATTTTACCAGTATCTATTTGACCTTCAAAATTATTGGTAATATAGTTTTTATAAATGTTTTGAAAATTAAACTTATTATGTTCTACCGTAAAAACATCTGAATTAAATAATGGTTGCAAAAGCTTATTTATAGCTTCTTTTTTATTCAAACAAGATTCATATAACTCTTTTGTTAAAAACAGTTCATAGCCTTTATTTTGTTGAAAATCGATTTTATTATCACCTAAAGTAGTTCTTAAAAGCTGTAATCCTTCACAACGTTTTTTTACTAAGTTAAATACCTCTTCTTCTGTATGTGTTTGTAAATCATCGATTAATTCTGATAAGCTTCCAAAACAAGCAAAACCTGCATTTTTTGTGCTGGCTCCTTGTGGTAACACTCCTTTTTCTAAAACTAGAATTTTTGCCTTGGGGTATTTTTCTCTTAATTGCAATGCACAATTTAACCCCACAATTCCACTTCCTACTACAGTAAAATCAACATTTGTAAACCACTCTTTTAGTTCCCAGTAACTGAAATTCAACTTCATATAAATCTGATTATATTTGTGACTTGGCACACTCCTTGAATGTCTAAATTTAAACATTAAAAAACAACTCTATGAAATTAATTGGAATCTTAATTTTAGCTCTAAGCTTTACGAAATGCGCAAGTGTAAAAATGGAAAACAATCATCCTTTCAAAATAGAATCGGCAAGTTATTCTCATGTAACAGGAGGTGTAAAAGGTAGTTATAACTCTACTAACTTAATTATCAATTTCACTGCTGAAAAACCTGTTGATTTTCAAAAAGTATATTTTCAAAACAGGATTACCAAAGCTATTGTTGAGCAACATAACGATAAACAATACATTGCTGCACGTTATAAAACCTCATCTAATGACCGAAAGGATCTTATTTTACATGCTGATCCTAAAAAAGAGTTTGGAAATACTCCAAACACTCCTGCAGAAGAATTTCCTTTTGAATTAAAAGAAAATGAAGCAATGATTTCTTATGTCATAGGAGAGAAAACACACTACGTTAAAATAGAAAACATTATAAAAAAAGATAAGGTCTTTATGCAATAAAAGCCTTAGCATAGAATAGCTTTAAACACCTCTTTTTTGAGGTGTTTTTATTTTTGGCACGTAATTTGAAAACCTATAAGCATAACCATAAAACGAATGCTTATGAAACGTATAAAATTACTTTTAGTACTACTTATTAGTGGTGTAACACTTACGTCGTGTGTTGTAAGAAATGAAATTGTAGATGATGGTTTTTCATTAAACGAATATATTTCAAGTTATGATTTATGGTATGTAGATTATCACAGAACAACTGGTAGTGGCGAAGTTCCTTTTTTATCAAGAGCTTTTACTATTTCTTTTTTAAACGGAACCATGTATGCAAATAACAATATTGTTGATATTGGTAAAACCGGAAATGGTTTAGGTATAGCTGTGGGTAACTATAGTACATACGGAACAATTTTAGAAACACGTCACGATATAGATGGATATTTTGAATTTGATGTGGTACAACTTTCTAGTAACGAAATTAGAATTGATGATTTATCGCAAAATGTCAGTTATTATTTAGTAGGTTATCAAGTAAATTCTTTTGATTATGACATGTTGTTCTATGAAAATATTGAGTATTTTTTACAAGAGTTTAAAGCTTGGGAAAGAACTAGAAGATCTGGTGGTGTTGAAAACCCGTTTGATTATGAAAATTATTTACAGTTTACTCCTGAAAATGATGTAACATTCTACTCATCGCATGACCCTTTTGGCACAAATATTGATTATATAAACTGGGACTTTAAAGGGAGCTATATAGTTCGTAATGTTCAGGGTGAAGAAAACTTAAAATATTTAACACTTAATTATGATAACGGAGATACTGAAGAATTTGACTTAACCGTTATAAATGACGAAACGATACAGTTATACCATGTAAGTTCTCAAATAACATATGTTTTTTCAGGAAGAGGTTTTATACAATATCTTAAAGGAGAAAAAACAAGTACTGCTAAACCAGCTGTAAGAAATAGTGGTAGAAAGCGTACTAAAATAGAAAGAGAAACAGTTCCGAAAAGGAAATAAAATAAAGTTTGGTTAGTTGATTTTTGGTTGGTGTAGTAGCCAACTAAAAGGAACCGCTCCGTAAGGGGCGGTTTTTCATTTTATAATAGTTGCTTAGCATAAAAAAGTTTACCTTTATACAAAACAAAAAACCATGCAACAAACTGCTTTAATTACTGGAGCAACCTCAGGTATTGGTAAGGCAACCGCTCAACTTTTTGCAACAAATAACATCAATTTAATTCTTTGTGGTAGACGTATTGAAAAGCTACAAAAACTGCAACAAGAATTATCAAAATTTACCAAAGTACATATACTTCAGTTTGATGTTCGTTATAACGAAGAAGTACAAAATGCAATCAATAGTTTACCTGACGAATTTAAACATATTGATATTCTTATTAACAATGCTGGAAATGCTCATGGATTAAACAGCATTCAAAATGGAAATATTGACGATTGGGACGCTATGATTGACGGAAACGTTAAAGGCCTATTATATGTTTCAAAAGCTATCATCCCTCAAATGGTTGAACGCAACAACGGTTTCATTGTAAATATTGGTTCTATTGCAGGAAAAGATGTGTATCCTAACGGAAATGTGTATTGTGCGTCAAAATTCGCTGTAAATGCCTTAAATAAGGGAATGCGTATTGATTTGAATCAACATAATATTCGCGTATGTGCCATTCACCCTGGATTGGTAGAAACAGAATTTTCTGATGTTCGTTTTAAAGGAGATTCTGAAAGAGCTAAAACTGTATATCAAGGATACAAAGCACTACAACCTGAAGATATAGCTGATATTATTCACTTTGTAGTTACTCGTCCGTACCATGTAAATATTGAAGATTTAATTGTATACCCTACAGCGCAAGCTAGTGCAACTATTGTGAACAAAAACGCTTAGATTGTGATTAACAAACGTCTTTTAATTAAAAACTTACTGTCGCATAACGACGAAAATAGTTTTTATGATAAAAAGCAAAAGTTATCCTTAGGTTCTAAAGAAGGAAAAGCTAAATTTATAAAACACGTTTGTGCGCTTTCTAATTCAAACCCTAACAATAACTCTTACATTGTTATTGGTATTGAGGATGAAGAAAATAAAATTATTGGGGTTGATTTTTACGATGATAGTAAAATTCAAAATTTGGTAAATGCTTATCTGAATAATCCTCCAAAAATAGAATATGAAAATGTTCCTTTTCCTCGTTTGCAACGTCATAAGGTAATTGGATTGGTAACTATTTATCCTACCAAACTAATCACATCTTTAGCTAAAAATGCCTGGAAGTATCGTAGAGGAACTATTTTTTATCGCAGAGGCAGCAATTCCATGCCTGCTGAAGAAAATTTTGTTCTAAAAAATAACAATAAAGCTATTGTTGAAGCTATTGAAAAAAACGCAAGTAACAATATTCAACTTACCCTTGATGGCGTTTTCGACTTTATTAATAGACACAAACCAGAATATAATCCGCAATACAAAGTATTTAACGAACAATTTGTACTTTGTTGGGCAGGAAAAAAGAAAATTATAAATAATGAAGAGTTTTTTACTCGTGTTGATATTGAATTAGTAAACGAACAAGTACGTTTGTTTTTTTCTTCGTTAGATGATGTACAAATTAGTTACAACGAACAGTCTTTTATTATTACCGAATACATTGTTTTAGGAATTGATAAGACTGAAAAAAGATACCCGCTAGAAAAAACAATTATCAATTTTAAAGATAACGGCAAGCATGATATTGTTACGGAATTTCTCTTTGAAGCTCCTCAATATCATAATGATATATTACAACTCATTTATAAAAACAATAATAGTATTGTTGCTAAAATTGTGAAAAAGAAGTCACTTTCAGTTACTGAGCATGAAGATGTGTATCGATTACCCACCTCCTATTTAATCTGTTATTTAAACGGGTTTGAAGACGCTCCTATACAACTTAAAAAAGCAAAAAATTATATTAAAAATTTAGAAGATAAAACTACCTATATTAAATATAAAGAAGCCATGCGCGTAATACGTAAGGTAAAGTATAATTAGAATATTTTAACTGAAAGTTATTATCGTAATTTCTGTATTAATTTATCTTTTCAAATTTTTGAGAATATCCTTCATTAGAAATAAAATTTAAAATTAAATACTGATTCTTTAATTCAAAAGATATAGTTGCAATATTAGGGTTTTGACAACCAGTAGTTATAGTATTGTTTTCATAAGTTCCTGAACTTATCATTTCATCTGAGTATGGATCACATAAAGAATTATTAGTTGTTAATGTTCCATCACTTTTAAATTCAATAGTTTTATTACTTCTAACAGGTTCAAAAGTTCCACTACCATCTCCTGGGTCTGCTAAAACCTCAATTAATTTCCATTTTCCTATTAATTCTGTTTCTAAGTTATCTTCATCGTTGTTACAAGAGAACATAAGGCTAACAACCAATAAAAGTAAAATTTGCTTTTTCATGTTTTTAGATTTACCATTTAATACTTAGATGTTTATTAGTACAAAAGGTTGCGTCAAATTAGGAAAACAGCATGATTAAGAATATGAAACCAATTTAAATATTTAATTACCTCAATGCTAACTGAACAATCGATAGCTATAGGTCCTAAAATAAAAGTTTCCTAGAGGCACAAAGAAAACGGATGATCCAAAACTACCTATGGTACCAATAACTCTAGCTACTAAAGCTAATAGCAAAAATATGAAGTTAATATTTTTATTCTAACATCGCAACCACTCTTGCAGGTGCAGCAGAAGCCCCTATTATTTTTAAAGGAAATACGGCTACTTTAAATCCAGTCAACGGTAATGCGTCGAGGTTTACTAGTTGTTCCATATGACAATATTCCTTGTTTTGTCCTACCAAGTGTCCTTCCCAAAACAATTCAGAATTATTAGTTTCTTTTGCTTTTTGAATCATATAAGGAAGTGGTAAATCCCAACCCCAAGCATCAATTCCCATCACTTTAATTCCTTGGTCTATCAACCACTCAGTAGCTTTAGCACTTACTCCTGTACCTTTTTTATGAAAGTCTTTTGTTCCGTTAAGTTTATCACGTCCTGTTTTAAGCAACACAATCATATTTGGTTGTATTTCTAACTGGTTTTCTTGTAAAAACTGTTGAATATCTTCAACTGTGATTGGATCAAAATCTACCTTATGTTTCATGTCAATCACTATCCCTTCTCCAAAACACCAATCTAACGGAACTTCATCTATCGTTTTTGCTTTTTCACCATTTACAGTAGGAGAATAATGCCAAGGAGCATCGATATGAGTTGTAGAATGTACTCCCATTTTTTGAATTGTATCGTCCGCCCAACCTGTAAAGTTTTTTGGAAAAAGTTTAAATGGTAATCCTAAAATTCTAATTAACCATTTTGATTTATGATGTGGTTTATGTTTTATTTTAACTTTCATAAACCATGGATCTTGTTTATTGTATTGAATAGGTTTGGATAGATCGATAATTTTCATAATACTTTATAGTTGCTCCAAACAAATATAAAAGAAAATCCCTCGCTAGTTACGAGGGATTTCTATTGTTATTATGCTTTTCCGCCATCCAAATTATCTTGCCATTCTTTTAGTTCTTGCCATTTACCTTCATAAGCAAGTTGTGCTTGTTTTGGCCAAGTATTTGGTTTATGAGCCCTGTAACGGTCTCCTCCACTTTTCAACACTTCTTGACATTTATCTATTGAAGTTTCCCCTAACTCCTTCCAAGTACTAATTCCAGAGTTATGGAAAAGTTCTTCTATTTTAGGTCCCACACCTTCAATTATTTTTAAATCATTTTCCTTTATTTTTTTTCCAAAAATCGTTTTGGCTAAAGATGCATCAAAAGGTATTAACACACTCGATTCTTTCGCTAATTTTAAGTCTGTTTCTAAAATAGACCTGCTTTCTTTACATTTTCTCAAGCTTGACTCTAGCTTGGCTATTTTATTTTTTAAAAGAACTTTCTCATTTCCATTTTTGCTTTTACTCAATAATCTTCCTAATAAATAGCCTAATATAGCAGAAACAACACCTACTATTAATGGAATTAATATACTCTGATTCATAATTCTGTTTTAAGTTTGGTTACGTTTTTGGTTAATTAAATTACTGATTGTTAATTTATTAAAAATTATTTAATCTATTAAGAGATTTTTAAGACCTTATCTTAAATAATTGTTAAGTGTGCACTTTTAATGAAACGTTTTGTTTTAATAGGCGTCTTTTAGCTGTAACCTAATCTTAAAATAAAAACTTAACATCATGAAAAAATTTGTATTAACTGCTTTAGCAATCGCTTTATCTTTCGGAACTATCACTGCTGCTTCAACTTCATACGAAGCTCCTGTTAAAACTACCTTAGAATATCCTAACGTAAGTACTTTTTGTAAGTTAATTAGAGCTGGAAACTTTGAGGCTGTAAAAGCTATGGTTGAAAATGGAACAGATATTAACAGAAAATCTACCGGATTAACTCCTTTAATGTTTGCTGCTAGATATAACAAAGCAGATATTGTTCAATTATTAATTGATAGTGGAGCTAAATTAAAAGTAAAATCAGAAAGAGGGTACACTGCCTTAGAGTATGCTAAAATGTCAAAAGCACACGAAGCTTATACAATTATTGCTGCTGCTTTAGAAAAATAGTATAACCACCAACTTAGTTAAAAACAAAAAGTCTCATCGAAATGATGAGACTTTTTTATGTTTTGAAAACTATGTTTTCTTATAAATCGAACTTAATTCCTTGTGCTAAAGGTAACTCATCAGA
The DNA here is from genome assembly GCF_003867015.1 of Tenacibaculum singaporense. Classification (NCBI taxonomy): domain Bacteria; kingdom Pseudomonadati; phylum Bacteroidota; class Flavobacteriia; order Flavobacteriales; family Flavobacteriaceae; genus Tenacibaculum; species Tenacibaculum singaporense. The sequence goes on along the minus strand of NZ_CP032548.1, from coordinate 620,618 downwards.
ATAGTTTACGGTATTTGTCTGACGACGCATGTATACTTTCCAAGCATCAGATCCAGACTCACGTCCACCACCTGTTTCTTTCTCACCACCGAAAGCACCACCGATTTCAGCTCCTGAAGTACCAATATTAACGTTAGCAATACCACAGTCAGACCCTGCGAATGATAAGAATTTTTCAGCTTCTTTCATTTCTGCTGTCATGATTGAAGAAGATAATCCTTGCGCTACTCCATTTTGTAATTCAATAGCGTTTTCAACATCTCCTGAATACTTCATTAAGTATAAAATTGGAGCAAATGTTTCATGTTGAACGATTTCATAGTGGTTTTCAGCTTCAATAATTGCTGGTTTAACGTAACAACCACTTTCATATCCTTCTCCTTCTAAAACACCTCCTTCTACTAATACTTTACCTCCTTCAGCTTTTGCTTTTTCAATAGCAGCTAAATATGTATCTACTGAGTCTTTATCAATTAATGGTCCAACGTGATTGTTTTCATCTAATGGGTTTCCAATCTTAATTTGACCGTAAGCTCCAACAATCGCATCTCTTACTTTATCATATACAGATTCGTGGATGATTAAACGACGTGTTGATGTACAACGTTGACCACAAGTACCTACAGCACCAAATACAGCTCCAGGAACTACTACTTTTAAATCAGCAGTTGGAGTAATAATAATTGCATTGTTTCCTCCTAATTCTAATAATGATTTACCGAAACGCTCAGCAACTTTAGCACCAACAATACGTCCCATTCTTGTAGAACCAGTAGCTGATACTAAAGGAATACGTGTATCTTCAGTAATGTATTCACCAACTTTGTAATCTCCATTAACAATACAAGAAATACCTTCTGGTAAATCGTTAGCTTTTAAAACCTCAGCTATAATATTTTGGCAAGCTACTGAACATAAAGGAGCTTTTTCTGAACCTTTCCATACACATACGTTACCACAAATCCAAGCTAATGCTGTGTTCCAAGACCAAACAGCTACAGGGAAGTTAAATGCTGAAATAATACCAACTACTCCTAATGGGTGCCATTGCTCACGCATTACGTGTCCTGGTCTTTCTGATGGAATTACTTGTCCGTTTAACTGACGAGATAAACCTACAGCAAAATCACAGATATCAATCATTTCTTGAACCTCACCTAAACCTTCTTGGTAAGATTTTCCCATTTCGTAAGAAACTAACTTACCTAATGGTTCTTTTAATTCTCTTAATTTGTTTCCAAATTGACGAACAATTTCTCCACGTTGAGGTGCAGGCATTGCTCTCCATGTTTTAAATGCTGAGGTAGCAGCATCCATCACTTTTTCGTAATCTTCTTTGGTAGAAGCTTTTACTTTTCCTATTAACTTTCCATCTACTGGTGAATATGATTCAATAATTTCACCGTTTGAAAAGTTTACTGAACCTGTTGAAGTTCCTTCATTTATTTCTTGTAAGCCTAAAGTAGCTAGAGCTTCTTTAATACCAAAATCTGCCATATTTTTATATTCTAATTTTAGTTGTTTAAATTTAAAGCTCAAAACTACGAATAATTTTACAATTAATAAATTAAACAAACACTGTTGTTTTTGTTTAAAAATTAACAAATAATCATGAAAAATATTTATTTCTTCCTTGTTTTACTACTCATTTTATCAGCTTGTAATTCACCTAAAACAACTTCTAACAAACAAAATGATACTCCTGTAAATGAGTTCGCTATTATTATTCATGGGGGTGCTGGTACCATTTTAAAAGAGAATATGACTCCCGAAAAAGAAACTGCTTATAAAGCTAAGCTAGAGGAAGCTATAAAAACAGGATATGAGATTTTAAAGAACGGTGGTTCTAGTGGTGATGCCGTTGTAAAAACTATTCAAGTTATGGAAGAGTCTTCTCTTTTCAATGCTGGAAAAGGAGCTGTGTTTACACATGAAGAAACTAATGAATTAGATGCTTCTTTTATGGATGGAAAAACATTGAATGCAGGTGCCGTAGCTGGAGTAAAAGACATTAAAAGCCCTATTGAAGCTGCAAGAACTGTAATGACAAACTCTGATCATGTAATGCTTTCAGGAGTTGGAGCTTCTCAATTTGCTAAAGAACAAGGATTGGAAATTGTAGATCCTAGTTATTTTTATACTGAAAATCGCTTTAAATCTTTACAACGAATTAAAGATAAAGAAAAAACAACATTAGATCATGATGATAAAGAAGCTGCTTTTTATGATACTGATATTAAAAATAGTAAATTTGGTACTGTAGGCTGTGTAGCTCTAGATAAAGA